>JBMOJO010000241.1:0-5439 GCA_049315745.1 Saprospiraceae bacterium
TTTCAAACTTAAATTTGGCGCGAAGCGCCATGAAAAGACTTTTTACACAACCCCTCCATATACAACTCCCCAGTTCGGGGGCATTCATCGCTGTACGACAAAGCGTTTCGTCCTGGTCCCTTCCGCCGTTCTGACTTTCATCAGATAGGTACCTGGGGCAAAACCGCTGACATCGAAGGAAAAATCGCCGGACTGGAGGTTGTCGGTTTGTTTTGTGATCAGGGTGCGCCCGCTGATATCCATGATGGTCATTTCGACAAGTTTGGAAGGGGCGCTGAGGTTGATTTGCGCGTGTACTTCCCGGTCGGCAGGATTAGGGAACAGGGAAAGGCGGTTTTCTGCCAATTCGGGTTCTTTGACGGAGGTGACCATCGTCTTTCGGATGCGCATGCGTGCAAGTGCGGTCACTTCAGGGCCGAAACCACCGAGGAACCATCCGCCATTTTTGACCACCGTGGAAATGACGTTGTAGTGATAAGGTTTTGGGCTGAAGGGTACAAACATCTCGGGGGTATATTGGATCATCAGGAGGTAAGACTCATCCGCATCGAGTTTTACCCCTTGTGTATTATTGGCGATACTCAGCAGAGGCGTAGTGACCCGTGCGAAATTGGCTTCGTTTTTAAATTCGTGGAAGCCATAGCCTACGATTTCGACGTCATTGTCGTCGAAGGTGTTGTCGCTGTTTTCGGTGATTTTATAGAGCAGTATGGAGACCGATTTTCCCCAGTGTGCGTTATTGTTGGAGGCGATGGAGAAGACTGCTTCAAAAGCCTCAAAACCACCCTTGGCGATATCGTAAATATTGCCGATTTCCCAAAGGTCGCCCCGGATATCCCCGGGCTGTGTGGCACTGACGATACGGTCGTCGTCTTTTGAAAAAGTACTTAGGGTTACCAGGAACGGCAGGGTTGTTTTATTGTTCAGCGTATCTGCGTCCGGGTTGGGCCCCGTGACGGAGAGGGTATAGGTATAAACCCCGGTATCCCTGGGGAGGTAGAGGTTTTCGAAAAAAACGGTATCTGTTACGCCCTTGTTGAGGGAAGGAATCGTTTGCGTCGCGGTAGCAGTCTGGCCATTGGTGCTTTTGATGTCAACTTTTGCGGCGATGTTCGCCTGATTGAGCAGGCCGCGGTTTTCTGCGGCAAAAATTGCGAACATCGTGTCCACCTGGCTGACCGGCTCGGCGAAATTGAGGGCGATCAGGGGGTCGCGGAGGACGAGGTCGTAGTTTGGCGTGGGGTTGCTGGCCGTGAGGGCGATATCGTCCACTTTCCAGACATACTCGTAGTTGCCGCGCCAGCGGAAGCGCAGGAATACACGGGCCTGGTTAGCAGCAGGCGGTAATTCGACGATAACGGGGGTGACGGCATTGGAGACGTCGTCCCTGGGAATATTGGTCAGGACCCGGTAATAGGTAAAATTGATGCTATCCGTAGAGACGCCTACTTCGACGATGGAGATACTCGAGGGGTTGAAATAGGCATATTGTGCTTCGAAGCGCAACCAGACCGCACTCTGCCCGCTGCAGTTGATCGCGGGGGAGGTCAGGTGCACATCGTGGTCAAATTCCCCGTTGGCGTCGGAGTCGAACATCATAAATCCAGTTGCAGCGGTTTTGGCACCGAAGGTCGGCTGCCCCTGAAAAAGCCTTGCCGTAGCGTTCCGGCGCCATTTCCAGCGCTCGGAGCCGCCGGTGGTGCCGCCATGCCGCCATTTATTTACGGATGCCAGGGAATCCGTAAACGTTTCTGTAAAGAAGGGTGCCTGCGCAAACCCGGTGCTGTACGAAGCGAGCAGGACGAGGAACAAAATCCTTTTCAGGATGGAGATTTGTGATCGGTTTTTCATCAAAATTTCGTTTGTGACAATATTTTAAGATTTTTAATTTGGCGCAAAATAAAGAAGGATAGATAATCGCTGGGGATTTTTTTTCGTGCCGCAATTTTCCCGGGGAAGCTGGAACGCAGTCAATTCGTTTTTCTCGCGGTCGTATCCTGCGGGCTTTTCTTCTTGAAGGGGTTAAATTTTTCCAGCTCTTTTTTGAGCTTATCGGCCTCTTCCTTTGATTTTTTCGGATCCAATACTTTTTCGGCTTGTCGCTGGAGGGCTTTTTGAAGGGAGTCGCTCAGTGCCTTGTCGCCCTGTTTTTCCAGGGTTTCCCGGGCTTTTTCCAGGCCTTCGGCTTTTTGGCGTTCAAGTGCTTCCTGTACTTTTTTGGAGAGGGAGTCGGTGACTTCCCGACCTTTCGCCCGGGCCTGGCTGTCGAAGCGGGAAATTTCCCCCTCCGCTTTTTTTTCCAGGGTTTTCAGGGTATTTTCCAGCCGGCGTTCTGCCTCCCCGGCGATGGTTTTTTCCAGGGTGTTGCCGTTTGAGGGGCTTAGGACTTTATAGGAAAATTTGGGTTCGCGGATATTCCCGCTCAGGTGAATGAGCAAGTCGAAATAATCCCCTGTCTGCAGGTTGATTCCCAGCCGCGCAGCTTGTTCGCGGATTTGGCCCGGCACGGCACCGCTTGCCCCCTGTGCTACCGGCCCGAGTTTACTCCAGGGTATGCGGGTTTTGATGTCGTAATCCATTTGCTGCTGGAGGCTATGCGTGCCGGCAATGGTAAAGCGGTATTCACCGACGGCAAACTCGAAGGGCTTCACCTCTACACGCCCTTGTTTCACCTCAAACCAGTTTTTAGTGTCGGTGATCCGGATGTCTTCTTTTAATTCGGACAAGTTGAGCGCACTGCCCAGGGATTTCAGGGGCAGATACCCTTTGATGGAGGCGTTCAGGGTCTGCAGGAAACCTTTGGCGGTCAAATCTCCCAGGACGGGCATCATGCCCTCGCCAAGCGGGCCTTCGAGGATCAGGCTGGAGTTGAGGGTCCCGGAGATAAACTTTCCGATTGGCGCGAGCGACTGGAACGTAGCTATTCCGCGGAAGGATTCGCCGAAGTCCATTTTGTCGAGTTCGAGTTTTGCCTTGAATGCAGGGTTTTTGGCAGGTGGTGTTTCATATTGCCCGTTAAACTTCATCCTGCCCCCGAAAACATCCCCTTGGATATTGCTGAGCGCCGCAGATCGTTCGGCGATTTCCATGCTTCCGCTCAGGTTTTTGATTTCGTAATTGGTATAGCGCAATAAGCGTGCCCTGACGGTAAGCTTTAGGGCCATTCGTTCCGGAACCTGCAAAAAACCTTCGAATGCCGGTGCCGGATCGGTAGTTTTTGTGCCTGTGGCTGTGGTTTTCACCGTCGGGGGGATGGGCTCGAGGAATTGGTTTAGATCCAGTGTTTCGGATTCCAGGGCGATGCTGCCGCCGAGGATACCGTTGTAAAAGAGATAGTCGAAAGCGCCGGTAATCATGCCGGATGCCTTCAGGTCGCTGCCACCGATTTTCCCGGAAAGTGTTTCCAGGGTAAGACGGTTGGGTATTGCCCGTCCTTTCGCCGCTGCTTCCCGCAAATCGAACCGGTCGTACAGCACCTGTTTTGCAGCGGCGTCGAGGGAAAAATCAAAGCGGTCGAACGGCGGAGTGGCCAAGGGGGCCTGGACCCGGGCAGCGCCGGATGCGGAAACCGAAGCTTCGTCGCCTTGCGGCAGCAGTTGATTCGCATCAATCCTGGCGGAACGCAGGAAGAGCCTGCCGCGCATAGTCGCCTGCGGGGAAAAATAGGCCAGGATATTGTCTATTTGTGCATTTCCGGCGAAGTCACTTTTCCCAATTTGAAGGTCGAAGGGGTCAATCTGTGCGGCGCGGGGCGTAAATGCCATGGAGAGGGCGCTTATCCTGACCTCCGGCAGATCCTTGCTTGGGTAAACGATATCCTTGGCCTTCAAGAAACCACGCATCTCCACTGCCTCATACTGCTTCCGGTCTAACTGTGACATCGAGGCTTTTGCGCTAATATCTGCGCTGATTTTGCCGCGCAGGCCTTTCATATCGGGTATGGGGAAAGCGCGGGAAAGCTCCCCGAGATCGAGGCTTCCGCGAACATGCCCGTCCACTTTCGGGTCGCTGACAGGGGTTGACAGATGGAAGGCAGCCCGGATAGGGTTGTTGCCGATCCTTAGTGCCAGTGCCGGGACTTCTACCCGAAGACTGTCTGGATCGGAGGCGGGGTTGTGCAAACGCAATTTTGCATTGACGCCCGAAATTCCGAGCGGGAGGCTTGGGTAACGCACTTTTCCGTTGATGATCTCCATGCCAATGTCATAAGCGGGGAAACGCCCGAGCGAATCGTCGTAAACACCGTTTAGGTTGGCCTCAAAGTCGAATTTCCCTTCTGCCCGGACATCCTCGTATCCTTGCAGATATGCCCCCGGGATAATGGAAAAGAAATCCTTGAAGTCGTTTTCGGGCCCCCGGAGCCTGAAATCCATCGCGTACCCGCGTTCGAGAAAACGGAGCGCCCCTTCGCATTCCAGCGACAGGTCGTTGATTTTTAATTTATTGTCTAAAAAGGTATAGGTTTCTGTGCTTTGGTTCACGCGAAAACCGGCGTCGAGATTCGCCCGAGCAGCATTCAGAAAGGTCACGCCTCCATAATTCAGGGTTAGCCGTTCTATCCGTGTGCTGGTTTTGAGGGCGTAAACAGCGGCTGTAACATCGCCGGAACTGTTGTGGGAGACCCCTTGCAGGTGTATTTTCAGGCCCTGAGACGCATCTTCGTACCAGATATCGCCATCTGTAAAGGAGAATGCTTCTATCGTGGCTACTATACGGGCAGAATCGGGGGCGAGGGTTTCGGCAGGGGCCTCTCCGGCACCTGGCTTGAGGATGAGGTAATTCGCCACCCCGCCTGCTGTGGTCAGCAGCCTGAGTTCCGGAGTACGGATATGGATTCCGTGTATGATCAGGGGCATTTTGGGTCGCAGGGCGCTTTTTAAGTCCACCTCAATGGTAATGGCGGGGGTCTTGAGCAGGGTGACCCCTTCGAAAGTACCGGTGCCGGTGACAGACAAATCGGAGAGCCGCAGGGAAAAATTAGGGAAATCCCTGAACAATGAAAGCGAAACCCCGCGAAAGTCCACTGTTGCATTTAAGTGCGCGTTGATCGCTTCTTTGGTTTTTGCGATGAGTCGCCCTTTGAAGAGCCACGGTGCCACGGCCAGTATGCAGATTATAGTGAGTACTGCGGCAGGGATGCCAACGCGCAGCCTTTTGCGTATGTTCATGGTACCTTGGTTTATCTTTTCAAAATCCGGTACAGCCCCGAAATTTTGAGTATATTTGTTGCTTCCTAAACGCCCGGCAAACACCCGGGCAAGTTGGGTAACGACCACTCAGATCCGCTGTTCTCAAACTGCGGCAGTTTTGATCAACATTAACCCCTATTGATAACGTTTACCGGGCAGGCGCTGTTTTGTGCGGGCAGACAAAACTAAAAAAGTAAGTATAAATGCCGCAGACATCCAAGATGAAGGATATGGATCCTACCCATTTTAC
>JBMOJO010000242.1:0-5434 GCA_049315745.1 Saprospiraceae bacterium
TGGTGGTTACGGTTGGAAAAGTTGCTCCCGACCATACCATCTTCCCGTCTTTGTCTATGGTCAAAACCTGGCCCGGTAAACCAGGATTTGGTGTGCTAATATTTTCTGAAGTTTTCGCAACTCCGGAATACAACGCATACGGCACACTCACCAGCTGCGTAGTACCCGAAATCGTAAAATTATTGCCTCCGCTTGGGTCGGTTTCGGTTTTTAGGAAAAAGGAATACTCGCCCCATTTGACCTCACTCAACTTGCCACTGACGGTTGTTCCCCCGCCAATAAGGAGACTCGCGAGACCGTTGGCATTGGTGCGGACGCGGTGGGTCTCTACAAAAACGGCCGGGCCACTGAGCACACCCTGCAAAATACTCAGGCGAATGTTGACTTCTTTATCTGCTACCAGATTACCGCCTGCATCCCAGATGACTGCTTGATAGCTCATGAGGTTGGGGGACTGGGCATGTAGCGTAGTAAGGCTAAAAAAAGCAAGAGCGATCCAGAGGTAGATATTGGTTTTCAATTGTGTTATATTTTGACTACTTTAAATGGGCGGAATTCCGAATGGGTCTTCAAAAAAATGTGATAGGTCCCGGGGGGGAGTCCTCTGAACGAAATAGTGGTTTGAGGAAACTGGAACAGGCCGGAGTTAATTTCTTTTCCACTGCTGTCCAGCACTTTAAATGCTATCCTTTCTGGATTGATATCCGAAATCTGAATCGTAAGAAGATCATCCGTTGGATTCGGGAAAAGGAGCACCTCCCTCAGGTGGACGAGTTCGTTCACCGGGGTAATTTTAGCCGGATAAACCTGCTGAACGCCCTCGTTTACTTTTCCTGAAGTGCCTGGTTTGGAGGAAAACACGACTTGTCCGACCGTAAAATTCATGGCTCCTCCTGAACCAGTAATTTGGTTACCGGAGGCGGAAAGTGCGGACTGAGCAAGAATAAACTGTGGGATAATCAATAGACCCAGACAGATTATTTGATGGCGTACAAGTCCCATTACTTGAATAATATCAGCGTAGCATCTTGTCGTAGTCATTTTTTGCTAATTATTTAAGGCTTCAATGCAAAAGAAATGATCTTTTCTTTGATCCGGAGACAGTCTAAGCAGTCTAAATCACCGCTTTTAAAAAAGAGCGAAATGTAAAATCATTGTTAATCCTTGGAAATTTAAGTGTATAATTCCTGGTAACAAAGAACAATTGCGGGATCCCGCATTTCCCCTATCTCAAATTAGGGTACGGGCTTGATTATCAATATTATACAATTTTCCCGATTTTCACCCTCCCCCCCACTCGCAAACCGCCCATTCGCGCTGATTTCGCCCTCTGCGACCTGCACAATGACGTCCACTTCGTGCGCATGGGCGTTCTCGCCCCGGACGCGCCGAGGCGTTCGATTTTTTCTTTGAGCGTGTATCCAAACAACAAAGCACCTGACCGTGGTGCATGGCCAGGTAGTGGGCAAAACCCAGGCAGAATATTCCGGAGCAAAGAAGGCCACCGATTCCGGAGCAAAGTAGGCCAGTGATTCCGGAGCAAAGTAGGCCAGTGATTCTGGATTAATTTGTGCAAGTTAGAACCCGGGAGATGCCACAAAGGGACCTTACATTCCGGCACAAAGTAGGCCACTTGAACTTGAACAGGAATGGTTTAGTTTGGGGAAAAATCCTTGAACCATGGCAAATAAATCCATTCCAATGTAAGTGCTAAACCGCCAGATTGCACATCAGTTTTCGCGCTCACGCATGAACGCCTATGGGTATGTTGAATGGCTGGAAATGACCGGCATAGTACCTCCTTTGGTGAAAGAAAATCGCCATACCCGGATCAAAAAGGTATCCTTTCAAGAATAAATAAAACAACCCTTCGGCGCAAATCCATTATTTCTTTTACCTTTACAGCCCGTAACAACGCATATCCACAGCATGGTCAAATACATTTTTGTTACGGGGGGTGTCACTTCTTCCCTGGGTAAAGGGATAATTTCCGCCTCGCTCGCCAAGTTATTGCAAGCGAGGGGCTTCTCGGTAACAATCCAGAAATTCGATCCGTATATTAACGTTGATCCAGGTACGCTCAACCCCTACGAGCATGGGGAATGCTACGTCACGGATGATGGGGCCGAAACCGACCTCGACCTGGGCCACTACGAGCGGTTCCTGAACCAGCCTACCTCCCAGGCCAACAACGTAACTACCGGCAGGATTTATCAAACGGTGATCCAGAAAGAGCGGACCGGCGATTACCTCGGAAAAACCGTACAGGTCATCCCGCATATCACCGATGAAATCAAGCGCAGGGTGCAGCTCCTCGGGGCATCCAACCGCTATGATATCGTCATTACGGAACTCGGCGGTACCGTGGGCGATATCGAGTCCCTACCCTATCTCGAAAGCCTTCGGCAACTCCGCTGGGAACTGGGCGCAGACAACTGCCTGGTCATCCACCTCACCCTCATCCCCTACCTTCAGGCCGCTAAAGAACTCAAAACCAAACCTACACAACACTCTGTAAAAGAGTTGCTCACTACGGGAATCCAGGCCGACATCCTGGTCTGCCGCACCGAGCACCCGCTCAATATGGAAATCCGCAGAAAACTCGCGCTTTTCTGCAACGTGGACGTCGGTTCTGTAATCGAAGCACGGGATGCCGAGACGATCTATGACGTCCCGCTGCACATGCTCAAAGAACGCCTCGACCTTACCGTACTCACCAAACTGAGGCTTCAGGACCGCAACGAGCCCGACCTGAGTGCCTGGAAGGTTTTTCTCGGAAAACATAAAAATCCCCTGCACGAAGTCCGCGTAGGCCTGGTCGGCAAATACAACAAGCTGCAGGATGCCTACAAATCCATCTATGAATCGTTTATCCATGCTGGTGCGGTGAACGAATGCCGGGTGAAGGTCGTTCCGATTCATTCCGAGCTTCTGGAAGGCGAACTTTCCGAAATCCCCAAACACTTAGAAGGCCTCGACGGGATCCTCGTAGCCCCAGGGTTTGGGGAAAGGGGTATTGCCGGAAAAATCCGCGCTATACAGCACGTGAGGGAGCAAAAAATCCCCTTTTTTGGCATTTGCCTCGGCATGCAGTGCGCAGTAGTGGAATTCGCCAACAACGTCCTGGGGCTTCCACAGGCAGCTTCTACCGAAGTCAACCCCGCTACGCCGGATCCGGTCATTGATATGATGGCCGAGCAGAAGGCCATTTCCGAAAAAGGTGGTACCATGCGCTTAGGTGCCTATCGTTGTCAGCTCTCCCCCGGCTCGCTGGCAGCCCGAATATATCATAGCGAAACCATCAGCGAACGGCATCGGCACCGGTTCGAATTCAATAATAAGTACCGGGACCAATTTTCCGCTGCAGGCCTTGTCCCGAGCGGCCTCAATCCCGATTCTGATCTCGTGGAAATCGTCGAACTCCAGGATCATCCCTTTTTCGTTGGGGTACAGTTTCATCCCGAACTCAAAAGTACGGTGGAAAATCCGCATCCCCTTTTCGTCGCTTTTGTACAAGCCGCGATTGCCTATCGGCAGCAGTTTGAAACCACCCTCATCCGCTGATGATGCGCAAACTCGGCATTTGGGAGCTGAACCGCCTTAGCCCGCAGGAGGCCAGAAATAGTCCTAAAATACCGGTTATGCTGGTACTCGACAACGTGCGCTCCGCGCTCAACGTCGGTTCTGCTTTCCGCACTGCGGATGCATTTGCCATTGAAGGGATAGTACTATGCGGGATCAGCGCCCAGCCCCCACACCGGGAAATCCTCAAAACTGCGCTTGGGGCAACTGAAACCGTTTCATGGACCTATTATGCAAATAGTACAGAAGCGGTGAAAGCATTACAGGCAGCGGGATGGGAAGTTTGGGCAGTAGAGCAGGCGGAAGGCAGCTTGCCGCTACAGGCATTTTCCAATTCTGCCGGCAAGCCGGTCGCCCTGGTATTTGGCAATGAAGTCCAGGGTGTTGCCGAAGAAGTGATGGCCCTCGTACAAGGCGCTATCGAAATCCCACAGTTTGGGGCTAAACATTCCCTGAATATCGCTGTAAGCATTGGGGTGGTACTATGGGAATTTACCCGCAGACGCTTGTAGATTGGACACTATCAAAGTTGTTGAAAAAAACTGTAATGAATCAAAAAAAACATGTTTTCCTCGCTTGCTTTATGGGTATGCTCCTTTTCGGGATTTCAGCGATTACCCTGGGCACGATGGCCCAACCCCTGCAGGAGCGCTTTGACCTCGATGCAATAGGGATTGGAAAGCTATTTTCGGTCTTCCCGATGGGGGTATTGCTGGGCGCACTCCTTTTTGGGCCGGTTTGCGACCGCTACGGGTACAAATATATGCTTGCGCTGGCAGCCTTTTCGATTGGTATCGGTTTTGAAGGGCTTGCCCGGTTCCAGGAAATTTCACTGCTCTACGCAGGCATTTTCCTCTTTGGATTTGGAGGCGGGGTAATCAACGGCGCTACCAGTGGCGTAGTGAACGATATAAGTGCGGAGCACAAAGGGGCCAACTTGAGTATCCTGGGGGTCTTTTTTTCTGTCGGCGCTATAGGAATGCCCCTTTTGAACGGGATTATCGGGCACCTGTTCAGCCCCTTTGAGATTGTAGGCAGCATCGGCTTTTTGGGTATCCTGATCGGAACCTGGTACCTCTTCGTACCCTTTCCCGGCCCCCGGGAAGTAAGGGAGGCAGTTCCATTCAGGCTTTCCTTTCTGATGCACCCCTTATTGATCTTCATCGCCTTTTTTTTGTTTTTTCAGGCCAGCATAGAGGGCTCTATCAATAACTGGACCACCACCTTTCTGACGGAAAGAAAAGTCATGTCGGAATCCGGGGCCCTCTTTGGTCTGTCTATCCACATGATCGGCATGACCATAATGCGCATCCTCACCGGCAGTGTGTTCCGGACGTTTTCCAAGGTCAGGTTGCTTTGGATTGGGCTGATATTGCTCTTCCTGGGTTTTTTAGGGATACAGGCGAAAGATTCCATCCTGGTCTGGACAGGTTTATTTTTTGCAGGCGGTGGCGTAGCGCTCGGTTTTCCGTTGTTGCTGGGTTTTATCGGAGAGCGGTTCCAGCAGTTTACGGCAACTGCCTTCAGCTTCGTTTTTTCTGCAGCCCTTGTAGGCAATATGTTGTTGAATTACAGCATGGGGTATATCATCAAAAGTCTGGGCATCGAATACTATATGGTTGTTTGTGTTGCCTGTGCAATAGGCATGATTGCTGCATTTTACAAGATTACGACAGAGCTGCGAAAATAATAGCCCCCTCTGCAGGACTTTTCAAAAAACCAATCCATACCATTTTAGCAATTGGGGTTGTGTAAATAGTCTTTTGCCGCCTGCTGCGGCAAAAGACTATTTTGAGCTTGTGTAAAAAGGTTTTTTACGGCGCTTCGCGCCGAATTATATTTTGAGAGACGC
>JBMOJO010000036.1:0-23478 GCA_049315745.1 Saprospiraceae bacterium
CCGCGTCTCTCAGAAGAATATTCTGCCGCCTTCGGCGGCAAAAACCTTTTTACACAACCCCAGATATAAAATGGCCATAAAAATCATTTTTTTGAAAAAAATATCGAGATAGCTATACGAGTTTTAAAATATATTTTTACTTTTGTTGCAATGAATTAATGCACCCACTTCTATCACCTTCTAACACCATCGTCTATCGGCGCGAAACTTCTACACTAAATTAGTTTTCCAAACCCATTCCGTACAAACTATTTAGTTATGCAAGTTCCGTCTTTAAACGATCATGAACTCATTATTCGTTACCTCGAAGGTGATGAGCGCTCGTTCGAAATTCTCCTCAACAGGCACGAGCAAAAAATCTTCACCTCCATCTACTTGTTTGTAAAGGACAAGAGCCTCGCCGAAGACATTTTCCAGGACGTACTCATCAAGATCATTGATACCTTGCGAAAAGGTAAGTACAACCACGAAGGAAAATTTCTGCAATGGGCGCTCCGCATTGCCCACAATATGTGCGTGGACTATTTCCGGAGAACGAAGCGGAGGCCAAAAGTCTGTCCTACAGAGGCTTTCGATTTGTTCGACCTGAATAAAAATGCAGAGCATTTGATTGAGGCCAATGCAGAACAGTTCATCATCCGCAGCCAAACTCACAACCGGATCCGCAGTCTGGTAGATATGCTGCCGCCCGAACAACGGGAAGTGGTCATCCTGCGCCACTATGCAGATATGAGCTTCAAAGAGATCGCCAAGCTGACAAGGGTTTCCATCAACACTTCCTTAGGCAGGATGCGCTATGCGCTGATCAATATCCGCAAAATGGTGGAGGAAAAAGAGGTAATCCTCCAATAAACTACTCGATAAGCTTCTTCCAGCGCAGTATCGCCAATCAATATCCGTAGGCTTTTGCCGGATATGCCACTTGCTTCCAATGCCGGTAGCGTCCGGGGTCCTTTTGAATGGCGTACTGCTGCATCTGGGGCAATACCCGACTTGTTGCGATGGGTTGTCATAGTGGGAAAAATCCGTTTTTCATCCAAGCGAAGCTCCTTTGAGGGCGCACAGACCAGCTGCGCGACCAAAAAGGCGCAGTATGGGCGAAAAGGGGCCATCCTGCCCCATGAGCATCCCACCGCAACAAGCCCGCTTGCTGCTGCAGCTTTTTTCACTTCCCTCTTGGCCGCCGGGGCACCGGATCATACCCAAAACCGCCCCAGGGGTGGCAGCGGCCGATCCTTTTGGCTCCCATCCAAATCCCCTTGGCTACACCCCACTCTTTTATCGCCCCCGCAGCGTAGTGCGAGCAAGTAGGCTGATAAGCACATTTACCTGAAAATAAAGGACTTATGACCAATTGATAGGCCTTGATGGGCAGGATAAACAAACCCCGCCATAGTCTTTGCCATACGCCCGTGAACCAATGCTCCTGTTGCATACTACATTCGGTATTTGCCGGTAAATTGAAACAGCTATTTCCTCAAAACAAATTCTGCCCCCGTTTTGGTTCGGGAGAGCACCGCGGTTTGGTAAGCAGCGCCCGGAACAATAAAATGAACCAGGTTCTTTTGGTCCCCGTAAGTTTCCGTCAGGATAGAACAGTTAATTTTGATTCTGCCGCTAACAGGTACAGGAGAGCATTCCATGTAACACCATGCTGCCTGCCCGTCATCGGACGGCTCCTTGCCGAGGAGCCGGCAGGGTATCTTCCTGCCGCCTGCAGTGAAAAATAGGTGCGCCCGAAAGTATGACTCGAGGTATTGGTCGGCAAGGCTGGATTCACGTGGGGTACACAGATATAGCGGTGCGGCCCCCTCCCTTTTCAGCTCAGCTTCCAGGTCGTCCAGAAAAATATAAATGGTAGCGTTGAGGGCCTGATTGCCTGGGGAATATTCAATCACAGACTTGCTGAGGTGCAAAGGGTGTAAAAGATACTCCTCACCGGCGCTTCGCTTACCAGTTAGGAACAAAGCAGCAAAAAAAAGGAAATGCGCCATACTTCCCCTTCCTTTAAAACGGCAACCTTTCAAGCGCCATGACCAGGGCGTTGGCAGCGGCGCCGCCCGAGATGAAAAGGTTCCACTCCCGCTGCCGGATATACAGAATATTAAACGCCAGGAAAGCCACGAACAAAACAACGGATACAATGACGAGTTGTCCAAGCTCTACACCGATGTTGAACGCAAACAACTGCTGCACCACCAGGTCCAGTTCGTCGCGCGACATGATCGCCCGCAGGTAATTCGAAAACCCCATGCCGTGTATCAGGCCGAATATGGCGGCAAAAATATAATTAAAATTGACCCGCCTGCCGAAAGTACCCTCCTCGATATCTGCCTCAAACCGGTGCACGACAACATTATAGACGGCAGTAATGAGGATCGTTACCGGAATGAGGAATTCTACCCAGGCAACATTGCCGGGGATGACGTCCAGGGCCGCGAGCGCGAGGGTGAGGGAGTGCCCGATCGTAAAAGCCGTCACTAAAATGGCCACTTTTCTCCACTCGGCCAGTTTATAGATCGCACATAGCGCGATGATAAACAGGATGTGATCGTATGCACGGAGGTCTGCGATATGCCCGAAGCCCAATTGCAGATAAGTTTGGAACATACTTTGCATAAAGGCGGATTCTGGTCAATACCGATAATGATCCGTTTTGAACGGGCCGTTCTGCCCTACGCCGATGTACGCAGCCTGTTTTTCAGAGAGCGACTCGAGTTCTACACCGATTTTGGCGAGGTGCAGGCGTGCGACTTCTTCATCGAGGTGCTTGGGCAGGGTATAGACCGCGTTATCGTACTGCGATGCATTCTGCCAAAGCTCAATTTGCGCGAGGACCTGGTTGGTGAACGAGTTGGACATTACGAAGGAGGGATGCCCTGTCGCGCAGCCGAGGTTGACCAGACGGCCCTCCGCGAGGAGGAGGATATCCTTGCCTTCAATATTGTATTTGTCCACCTGTGGCTTAATGTTGATACGGGTGTGCCCGTAGGCTTCCTTGAGCCAGGCTACGTCAATCTCGTTATCGAAATGGCCAATATTACAGACGACTGTTTTGTCCTTCATAAGGCGGAAGTGCCCGGCGGTTACGATTTCGCAGTTTCCGGTTGCGGTAACGATGATATCTGCACGGGGGATGGCTTTGACCATGGTCGTGACTTCGTAGCCGTCCATTGCGGCCTGAAGTGCGCAAATCGGATCAATTTCTGTGACGATCACCCGGCAGCCGGCACCGCGCAGGGAAGCGGCAGAGCCTTTGCCCACATCCCCATAGCCTGCCACTACGGCGACTTTGCCTGCGAGCATGAGGTCGGTGGCACGGCGGATAGCATCTACGAGGGATTCCTTACAGCCGTATTTGTTATCGAATTTAGACTTGGTGACGGAGTCGTTTACGTTAATTGCCGGCACGGGCAATGTACCGTTTTTCATACGTTCATAGAGGCGGTGTACGCCTGTGGTCGTCTCTTCGCTGATACCGCGGATGTCGCCTACGAGTTCCGGGCGTTGGTCGAGGATGACATTGGTGAGGTCTCCGCCGTCGTCGAGGATCATATTGAGGCCTTTCTCCCCTTCGAAAGCGTACAACGTTTGTTCTACACACCACCAGTATTCTTCTTCCGACATTCCCTTCCAGGCGAATACAGGCACGCCCCGGGCGGCAATTGCTGCCGCGGCGTGGTCCTGTGTGGAGAAGATGTTACAGGAAGACCAGCTCACCTCTGCGCCGAGCTCAAGCAGGGTCTCGATGAGCACGGCAGTTTGTATGGTCATGTGCAGACAGCCGGCGATCCGGGCACCCTTTAATGGCTTAGAAGTGCCGTATTTTTCCCGCAAGGCCATAAGACCGGGCATTTCCGCTTCTGCAAGCTCGATTTCTTTACGGCCCCATTCGGCCAGTGCAATATCTTTGACTTTGTAGGGAAGTGTGGTTCTTAAAGTTTCCATGATATTTACGTGTTTTGAGGATATTCGGGTTTGGGCCTGCCCTGCATTTGGGCAGCAGGCCAAAATCAAGCGCAAATATAAAAAATTATCAGACTTGTTCCCCCATTCCTTACATTGGGCCGGGCGAATTGGCGGTGGGTGTATTTGGGGTTGTGCAAAAAGGTTTTTTACGGCACTTCGCGCCGAATTATATTTTGAGAGACACGTCATTTTTGCGATTTAGCTTTGCGAAATCGCGAAAATGACGTGTCTCTCAGAAGAATATTCTGCTGCCGTAGGTGGCAAAAGACTTTTTACACAACTCCGCGGCTTCAAATTATTATTTGGCGCGAAGCGCTGGAAAAAGACTTATCACACGACCCCTATTTCCCGCAAGGTGCAAAAGAAATGTATCTTTGTAATGTTATGTCAAACTGGAAAATCATCATCGTGGCAGCAGGTTGCCTTTTCCTGTTGCGCCATGCCCCTGCGCAGCCTGGGCAGGAAGGCGTTGTGGGAAAGGTTATTTTGCAAAAGCTGATGCAGCAAGGCAAGTATGCGCAAGTTGCAGAAGCGACAGCGGCAGCGATCGCCGGTGGCGTCGTCCGGGATTCCCTGCCCGGATACTTACTTATCGCAGGGCAGGCATCTCTGGAGCTGGATAGCCTGGACAGGGCAAAGGCGCATTTTCAACGCCTGCTCGATTTATTGAAAACCAGGCAAACCCCGGACCCTTTTTTGCAGGCAGGGGCACTTTCCGGGTTGGGGGATTTTTTTTTGCGCAAAGGTAATTTTTCGGCTGCTCTGGAATACCACCGGCAGTCGGTACGGCTGCGCGAGGAGGCTTTCGGGAAATTGTCGGAAATTACGGCTGCAGGATATAATGAACTGGGGTACACCTACCTGGCTGCCGGCGATAAGGAAACCGCATACAAGCTATTGATCTTATCACTCGATATCCGGCAGGCACTGCTCCCGGAAGACCACCCGGACCTCGCAGGGAGCTTCCTAAACCTGGGCGCGTGTATGCTGGACAGGGAGAAATTTGAAGAGGCAGTCTGGTACTATTCAAAAGCCCTGGAGCTGCGTTCAGCGCTCCTCGGCGAGGG
Organism: Saprospiraceae bacterium; assembly: GCA_049315745.1. Taxonomy (GTDB): domain Bacteria; phylum Bacteroidota; class Bacteroidia; order Chitinophagales; family Saprospiraceae; genus JADJPL01. The sequence continues at coordinate 5,037 of JBMOJO010000036.1, forward strand.
GCACCCCAAAACGGCACAGGCGCATCAGGCCCTCGCCCTGGCTTACTTCAAAGTAGGGGAGGGCCCCCAGGCCTTGAAAGGCTTTCAGGATGCCCTGGAAATATGGATACAGCAACTCGGCCCGGAACACCCCGCACTGGCCCAGGTCTATGAACAAATCGGCGATGTGCATTTTGGGCTTTATGCCTCCCGCGAGGCGGAGCGGCATTTCGAAAGAGCAGCTATGCGCTGCCCGGGCACGGATAAAATGACCCATGCTTTGCTGTCGGTGAAGATCGGCAGGTGCATGCAGGCAAGAGGGGAAGAGCGTCCGGCGCTCGGACGTTATCTCGCCGCCCTCGAAGTCCTGGACAGCGTTCCCGGATCCCCGGCAGTGGCCCCGCTGCTAATGGCCATCGGGGATGCTTACCTGAAACAGGGGGCATTTATCCAGGCGTTGCCCATACTGCAAAAGGCCGTCCGGAGGTTTCAGCTTTTATCCGCGAGGGCCAATGCCGAGCTCGTCCAGTGCCTCAATATGGAGGCAATGTGCTATCTGCTCATGGAGCGGCCGGAAAGCGCTTTATCCACTTTAAAAAGGGCGGAATCCCTGCTGGAGCGTTCCGGGGGTGTTACCGCGAGCGGCAGGGCAATGCTGCTGAAAACAAAGGCAAGGGCAAATTTCGCACTGGGCAGGTACGACATGGCGCTGAATATGGCCAGGAATGCCCTCGGGCTGCTCTGGCCCGACCGCAACGTGGAAAGGGTAAACCGGGTTATTGCCCCGGAAATCGTCAACTTGCTGGTACTCGAGGCAAAATTGATGCCTTATACCGGGAGCAGGTACGCAGATGCTGCAGCTTTATTGGAAACGGCGCTGCAGTTGGCCCGTCGGCTGGCCCTCAATTATTCCGAAGAGGCCCGATGGGAATGGGCTCCTGTCCATTTCACCTTGTACGCCGGCGCAGTAGAGGCGAACTTTCAGGCATGGAAATTTTCGGGCAGTGGGGCTTTCCTGGCCAGGGCGCTCCAAATCAGCGAACTATATAAGCAGCAGCGCCTTGAAGATGCCGTGTTCCTTGCCCGAGCTCCGCGTTTCAGGGGTATCCCGGTACGCCTGCTCTCCAAACAACGCGCGCTTGAAACTTCCTTGTTCCAACTGGAAAAGCAGCGCTGGTCGGCAGCGGCCAAAGAGCGCGGGATACTCGAAAGCCGGCTCGCCCAGGAAATCGCCGGGTTAAGTGCAGCGCTGGAAAGCCTGCGCAAAGAATTACTGCTGGAGTCTTCGGATTATGCGCGCTTCTTCGATAGCGGCAAAACACCGGGAATGGAAACAATCCGCTCCTTGCTGGAGCCTGACCAGGCATTGCTGGAGTATTTTGTCGCGGAAAACCAGATATATCTTTTTGTCGTCTCCCAGGATACTTTTCAGGGCTACAGGATACCCCAAAACCCGGCATTCGAGCGCATGGTCATGGATTTCCTGGTCATGAACAGCAAGTTCAGGGCCATTAAAGCGAAGTATCCCATGCGTTTCGCCGAGGACTGGGCGCGCCTCGCATTCCGCCTATACGAGCAGTTAATAGCACCTGCTACCGAACAGACAGGGCTCCCCTCAAGGCTGGTTATCGTCCCGGATGGGGTGCTGCATTACCTGCCTTTTGAGGCGCTCCTGACTAAAGCGCCGGAGAACCCAGGCAGCTTTGAGGGCCACGCCTATCTCATTAATACATACAGTACGGGTTATGCTTATTCCGCCAAGTCGCTGCAGGCATCGAAAGCATGGGCCTCCAGGGGGCGGTTTTGGGGAAAATACCTGCTTACCATGGCCCCGGTTTTCAGGCCGGATACCCCGGGTTTTTCGCCCGTGGGCTACAACGCCGATGAGTCGGGCGGGCTCAAAAAACTTTTTGGGGGGCGAATGTTGCAGGGTAGTGAAGCGAGTTTAAATAATTTCCTTGACCTCGCCCCGCAGTTCCGCGTACTCCACCTGGCAACCCACGGCAAGTCTGCTGCCAGCGGACGGGAAAGCGCTTTTATCGCATTTGCTCCGCCCCGCGATAAAAATGCGGATGGGAACCTTTATGCAGGCGATTTGTACGGGCTCCGACTGCGTACCGATCTCGTCGTGTTGAGCGGTTTTGAGGTGAATATCGGCGAATACCACTCTGGAGAGAGCTTGCTCGGCCTCGGGTATGGCCTTTTGTATGCAGGTGCAAAGAGCTCCATGGCCACGATGTGGAACCCTAACCACCGGGAGTCTTCCAGGTTGGTCGTTCGTTGCTTTTATTATCTGCGCAAAGGCCTGCCAAAAGATGTGGCACTCCAGCTTGCAAAAAAAGACTTTATTGCCCAAAACCCCGACTACAGGGCACATCCTTTTTACTGGGCGGGCCTGAAGCTGAACGGTGACAGCGCTTCCCTGCCAGATCCCCGGTTGAAATGGCTGCTGGCCTGGCTAATTGCGATCTCCGGGTTAGGGCTAGCGGTATTCTTATACTTGAAATGGGTTCGCCCTAAAAAACTTTAGCCCTGCCTAAAAGCGCTAATCGCTTGTTTTTGTAGCTTCAAAAAATTCAAGCTTAAGGGATTGTACGAAGCGCAGGGCTGCTGCAGGGTTGGTAGCAAGGGGAATATTATACACGTCGCAAAGGCGCATCAGCATATTAACGTCCACTTCGTGCGGATGCTTTCCCAGTGGATCGCGAAAAAATATCACCAGATCGATCTTTCCTTCGACCAGCCGGCTTGCAATCTGTGCATCCCCGCCAAGGGGGCCGCTCTGCATTTTCTCGACTTCCAATCCTGCTTTTTCCAAATATGTGCCGGTAGTACCGGTGGCAATCAACCGGATGTTACGCTCTTTGAAGAAGTCTATATGGTCGCGCACAAATCCGACCATTTCAACTTTTTTCCCGTCATGGGCAATGATAGCTATTGTCATTATTTTTTCTGTATTTATTCGAAAGGGTACACATTTTCGATGGAGAAATCAGCGGAAGTGCGCTGAAAAGTCGGAAAAGAGAAAAATGGAGGACAAAATTATGTTTCTCATGTATGAATATCTCCCGCAAAGATATCATGAATTTTCTTTTACGGGTTAGTCATCAAGCCAATATAGCTCAATTTTATCGGAGCATACGTCTGATAGCCAGCCTGATACAGGCCTGCATTGATAGCGTAACGATAGTCTTTCAGGCTTTAAACCCATCAAAATAAATCGGACAGATTTTTCTTTTCCAGTAAAAACAGCTAATTTATCCAGCAAATCAAAATAGAGAAAAGCAGCGATGGAAAATTACCCTTTGTACACGATGCTGGTCCGGGAGGCGCACAGGCGCCTGCTCGATGAGTCCTTGCCACGTCTGAAACGCTGCCTGGATTTGCTGGACGAGGAGGAAATCTGGTTGCGGCCCAATGCATCTTCCAATAGTGTGGGCAACCTGGTATTGCATGTTTGCGGGAACGCCAGGCAGTGGATTGTTGCCGGGCTTGGCGGCGCCGTGGATACCCGCCGGCGCAGTGAAGAATTTTCTGCTCGCGGCCCCCTGCCCAAAACATACCTGATTGGGTTACTGGACGCCCTTGCCCCCGAAATGGAAGCGGTCCTGGATAAGCTTTCCGAGGGCGATATTCGGAAAGGGTATTCCGTTCAGGGTTTTCAGGAAACCGGAGTGGGGATACTGATCCATGTCACAGAACACTTCTCCTATCACGTCGGTCAGGTCAGCTATTTTGTAAAAGCGAGGAAAAATCTGGATTTAGGATACTATTCCGGGCTTGACCTCGAAAAAAAATAGATCTGCTAGGTTGGAACGTATAGGGGCTGTGCGATAGGTCATTTCCCGCTAAGGGCTGCAGGGCAGGCCTCTACCACATCCTGCAGCCCTCCGGGTGAATACCCAGGCAGGGGCGTATGTGTGCTATGAATTTGCGCCGATCTCGATTGCCCTGAGTATTTCGACCGTATCCGGTTCATTCGTCGTGAGTCCGAGCGCTGCCCTCCTGACCCGGAATAATTTTATCTGGTTGATGCGGTACCTGGTTCCCCAATACGTCTTCCTTTGAATAATTATTCCTGCTTTGATCAGGTCCCGCAGACTGGCACCCAATTCGCTCTCCCGGCAGTGTACCAGGAGATCCACATAGCTGCCATCCCGGTGTTCGTATAAAAACTCCAGGATCGCGCGGGAGCCAGGGCGTACCAATGCGTCGAGCAGCTCGATTGCCCTGTTGAAGACCTTTTCGTTTTTTGGATCCATCATCATGTGTGCTTCAATAGTGTTCATAGTACCTGGTGTATCGTTGGTAATATGTATCTCCATATTCAGATTTGATCTGGCGCTTTGATATCATGGTGTATTTGCGCAAAAGCAGAACGACTGCAATGGCATTAACGCAAGCGTGAAATGGCTCATTTTTCCTGAATGCACGGGTTGTAAAGAAGTCCTTTTGCCCAGGAACTTTTTACACTACCGCGGCAACAACGCAGCCGGGCACACGCTTGTCTATGGTGCAGGTTCTCAAAGGAGGTAAGTTTGAATCAGGGGCAGATACGAGGGCTGTTATGTGCCCGAAGCCGGCAGGCGATGCTGCCATTGCGATAAACAGGAGGGCGTTTTCGCTCCGCTAAAGTAGTGGGTTTTTTCCAATTAATATTACTTTTGAGGAAAAAAATGTTTTCTTTAAAGCGGGATGGGCACAAGGGAGCCTTAACTGCGTGGCCTTCCAGTCGCAACTTGTCCCGTAGTAATGCACAGGGGCATTTCGGTATATTTTCGGGGCATCCCTTAATATGAGGAGCGGTCGCCCTGCGCTGCTTTTTTCGGGGGATACCCTGAAAGATTAGAAGGCCGGTTTTTTTCAAAATCAAAGATAACGATGCAAGGTAAAATAACCGTTCCCACCCTACTGCTCGACCGCTCGAAATGTATGGACAATATTGAGCGGATGGCAGGAAAGGCGCAACGCAATAACTTGATATTCAGGCCACATTTCAAGACGCACCAGTCCAGTGGCGTCGGGCGGTGGTTCCGGGAGGCGGGGGTGGAGAAAATTACCGTTTCTTCCCTGCGCATGGCAGAATACTTCGCCAATGACCATTGGCGGGATATTACGGTCGCTTTTCCGGTCAATCTTCTGGAGATAGATCTGATCAATCGGCTGGCTGCATATATTCAGCTCAACTTGCTGGTGGAGGGGGTGGAGAGCGTACAGTTCCTGGAAAGGCACTTGCGCCACCGCGTACAATTATTTATAAAGGTAGATGTGGGCACGCACCGCACCGGCGTGGACATAGACGACCACTCCAGGCTTGAGCGGATTATCGGGCGGATTGCCAACAGCCGCTATGCAGCTTTTGCCGGCTTCCTCGCGCATGCAGGGCACAGTTATCAGGAGCACAGCGCTGCGGGCATCCTCGCTGTTCAGGACAGCTACCTCCCAAAGCTGCGCGCACTGGGCGAGAAATTCTTTGGCGGTTTTCCGGATGCGCTGATTTCCATCGGCGATACGCCCTCCTGCAGCATGCTCGGGTCTTTTTCCGGGGCCGGGGAAATCCGGCCGGGCAACTTTGTATTTTATGATGTGATGCAGGCCAATATTGGATCCTGCACTGTCCGCGACGTTGCCGTTGCCCTTGCCTGCCCCGTTGTAGCTGTCCACCCGGAGCGGCAGGAAATTGTTGTCTATGGGGGTGGCGTGCATTTTTCCAAAGACCGGCTGCTTCGCCCCGACGGGGCAGCGGACTACGGGTGGATGGTCGAGTGGACAGCACAAGGGTGGCAACTCCCCGAGGGGGATGTACCTTTTCTGCGGGCACTTTCGCAAGAGCATGGTATCGTGAAAGCCGGGAAGCCTTGGATTGATACGGTGAAGCCAGGGGATATCCTCGGTTTCCTGCCAATACATTCCTGTATGACCGCCGACTTAATGAAATCCTACCGGACGCTGGACGGAGAGCATATTGAGATGATGCGGTACTGACCCACTCTGAAAGGTATCACCCCCGCCGGGGGGTACTCCGGGCGCTGATGGGGGATACGCGGATTATACACTTAATTGCGGTGAGGCTGCTGCGCAAGAAAAGCGTCGGGAATGCCCAACAGCGGAAAATTCAGGGATTTCGCAAGGTGCTTGCCGAAGTTTTGTTGAAAAAGCTCGTGGAAAAAGCCGGTTTGCTGAACCTGAAGGGCCAGGAGGTCCGCCTGTTCAGCCTTTAGGAAACTGAGCAAGTCGTCGGCTGCTTCCCAGGAAGCGCAAAAGGCGAAGTGCTGGTTGATCGAAATATCCTGCTGCGAAGCCTGGAAATCGGCAAACGCATTGAAATCCACGCCTGGCTGGTTGGTCCATACCAGGGTCGCGCCCAGGCCGATGGCAAACTGTTTTATCCAGGTCTGCGCCGCCGCTTCGTGGGGCCCCTTGCCGACGGCATAGACGATACGTGTCACTTCGGGCGAAAGCCCGGCAGCCTGCGGGATGACGAGCACCGGGCAGGGGGCATTTTCCATGACTTCCGAAGCTACCGACCCCTTGAACAATTCCTGGACACCCTCGACACCTGAAGTCCCCATCACGATCAGGTCGCCTTTTTCCCTACCTGCAGATTGGGTAAGCCCCTGGATAATATCCCGGCCAGGGCTGAGCGCATGCCGCACCTGGATGTCCCCCAGACCAAGGTCGGCGGCCATCGCATGGAGCATGGGCAGCTTGTCCTTAATATGTTCAAAGGCCTCCAGTTTGATGGATTCCAGGATTTCCTCAATGGTGTGGGTCAGGTAGCCTGGCGAAATGGAGGGCTCCAAATAGGTATGGACCGTCGTGACCTCGGCCCCAAAATGGGCCGCAAGCCGCAACGCCGCGGGAAACGCATGATTGGCCGATGGTGAAAAATCAGTTGGGAAAAGAATCTGTCGGATCATAATCGTAGTTTTTACGTCGTGTAAGAACGGCTTTTTCCGGCAAATTCAGATAGCCTTCAGTGGATTTGCAAAAAAAAATTGCAACAGGGCAATCACTTCAGTCGCACTGGGCAACTCCCCTTCGCTCACCACCTGCCCTTCAAACACCAGGGCCGGTATGGCCTGGGCGCCGGATGCCAGGATGCGGTCGAGGTCTGTCACAAGGACGATATTGGCAGGAAGGCCCAGCTTTCTTGCCGCAGCCCAAACCGTAATCATCAGCGCCCTGTCCTTCGGAGTGCCGACCCCTAATACCACTATGTCCTTTTTTTCTGGTCGCATGTATATCGTTTTCCAGGTTTCGAAGCTCAAATTATCAGGTTTTTGCTTGTCTCAGGATGATAGGGGTCAGTTTGGTTGTTGATTATTATCAGTACGTGGGCAGCCTTCCTGCTCCCTGCCCCGGATAGGCACCGATTCCTGGGGGTGACAATAATCACCGGAGTATGTGACTTTTGTCACTGATTTTTAAAGCCAATCTGCCTTTCTTTGTAAGCAAATGGTTAATACGGCATTTCTGCTAACCATGGTCAATTGGGTGTTCAATCAAGTTTAGCCGGTTATGTGCTCCATTCCCATGGGCTTTCGATGCCCTGTGACCGGCAGAACTGTCGCTCCTGAATAAGGGGCGACAGCTTTTTTTTAAGGGAATACCTATCTTTGCCCCCGAGAACAAATTTTTATCACCGTTTAATCATTACATCTACCTATGCATGTTCAAAAAACAATGCGTATCCTGTCGCGCCTGGCCTTTCTTGCCCTGCTCCTCCAGCACTGCGCGGGCAGCGCAGGCCTGCCCACTGCAGAAGATTTTACCCAAGCCCTGCGCACTGAGCAGATGGCCACTACCTTTGAACGCCTGGTAGAAGGAGGGGGCGGGTTCGAAAATTTACTCGGCAAGGAAAAATATACGCTTATTGTCCCCTTGGACGCAACATTTGCCGAGCTGGGAATAGACGAGCTCATGGTCCTGATGAATCCCGTCAATGCCGCTGCGGGGACGGAAATCGTGAAAGGGCATATCGCAACCGGGGCTTTTTCTCCGAACAAATTGCCTTCCGCAGGAAACCTTACGCTGTTGAACGGAAAAACGGTACCGGTGTCCAATCCAGCCTCCGGCCTTCAGATCGGCGGGGCAACTGTCGTAAAAACCATAAAGACAAAACAGGGTTATCTGTACTTCGTCAACAGGATCCTGAAATAAGCCGAAGCCGGCAGGCCTGGAACCCCATTATTTCAGGGTTTTGGAAATAGTCTTTTTTCGGCGCTTCGCGCCAAATCACAATGTGGGGTCGTGCAAAAAGTATTTTGCCGCCTTCGGCGGCAGAATACTTTTTTGAGAGACACGTCATTTTTACGATTTCGCGAAGCGAAATCGTAAAAATGACGTGTCTCTCAAAACATAATTTGGCGCAAAGCGCCATAAAAAACCTTTTTACACAACCTCTCTCAAAATATAATTCGGCGCGAAGCGCCGGGGAAGGCTATTCCTTATCCGCGGGTTCATATCCCTGGCGTATGCCTTTTTCTATGGCGGGCACACCGTCCCGCATCCACCTGGGCAGTGGGGCGGCCATGAGGTAGTGGTCAAAGAATTGTTCCATACGGAGTTGAAAGTCTTTGCGGTTTTGCAACTTTACGGGCCAGTGGGGTTCTCCGTTATAGTTGAGCATCCAGGCGGGTTTATCCATTCTGCGCATGGCCATATAAAATTCGATCCCCTGGTACCAGGGCACTGCACCGTCTGCATCGTTGTGCATGATCAGGACAGGGGTATTGATTTTATCCGCGAAGAAAATCGGTGAATTTTCGAGATAGCGCCAGGGCTTGTCCCAGAGCGGGGCCCCGATACGGCTTTGTTGCTTTTCGTACTGGAACATCCTGCTGACGCCGCTTTCCCAGCGGATTCCCCCATAGGCGGAGATCATATTCACAACAGGCGCACCCGACTCTGCACATCTGAACATATCCGTCCGGGTGAGCAGATAGGCGATTTGGTAGCCGCCCCAGCTGTGGCCCTGGATCCCGATATTAGCTTTATCTACAAACCCCTGGTCAATCAGGGAAGCGGTGCCGGATACCACGGCGTTATAGGCGCTTTCGCCCGGGTATCCTTCCCGGTAGGGGATGTCCGGGTTAAAGACGAGGTATCCTCTGCTGGCGTAATAGGTGTAGTTGATTTGGGAGCGGTGCCATTCCGGGGCGCGGTGCGCGTGGAGGCCATCGGAGCTGCGCTCGTAAAAATTGACGATCATGGGGTATTTTTTGGAGGGATCGAAGCCTGCAGGCTTGACCAGCAGCCCCTGCAGCTTCTGGCCGTCGAGGGAGGTCCATTCGTAAAGCGCGATACTTCCCCACCCAAACGCTTTTTGTTGGGGGTTGGCATTGCTGATTTTGATAAAATCGCTGAGGTTACTACTGTAGAGCAGGTCTGGAAATTCCTGATAGTTTTCCCGGGAAAAAAGGTATTTGACGGCATTTTTAGCTTTCAGTACTTGGGGGCGATAGACAAATGGCCCTTGCTGGACAATGCGCTTGCTGCCGGCATGGATGTCATACCAGAGGTAGCCTTCCTCCTTACTTAGTTCGTTCCGGAAATGCAACAGCAAGGGTTTGACTTCTTCGATGGCTTTTTCTCCGGGGTCCGTCCGGATGTAGCGCATACGGGTGCTGGTTTCGCGGCCATTGGTGAGGTTGACCGGTTTTTGCCGGCCGGTGGGGTCTATGAGCCAAATATCGTAGCGGTCGTAGATCATCAGGTAATCGTCCTGGGTAGTCCAGCCGGCGATACCGTAGGCATTGGGATAGTCGGGCACGTCGTTGAGCTCGTCGCCGAAGCGGCTGATATAGTTGCCGGCGACCTTGGCTTTCGCTTTGAGCAGTATATTATAGGTGTACCATGCGGAATCAGGCTCGCTGTACCAATACACATATTTTGCTTCCGGCGAAAATGCCGGATTGCCGCGCAGACCATTTTCGAGCAGTTGGCTTTTCCCAGTGGCGATATCTACGAGGAATACATCCTTCGCGGCGCTGCCCTCCCAGGTTGCCGCTGCCTGATAAGGGGCAGTGGTATAGGCGAGTGCAAAGGGGGCATCCCCTTCCTTACCCGTGCTGACCTCCGGTCGGTCGGGGCCTCCAAGGGCAACGGCTTTTCCGGTTGAGGTAAGCCAGACGGCGAGGAAGGACTTGCGCTGATCGGCATTCATCTGTACTTTTTGTTGCGGGTAGATACGCTCATCGCGATAGTTCCAGACTTCGACCTGGACGATTTCCTCTTCCAGCAGTGAAGTGTCCTGCAATACGGGGGGGTGTGCGATGCCAAAAAAAAGTTTGGAGCCGTCCTTGGAAAAGTTGAGGGCTGCATGTTCGCTCACGATCATTTTTCCGTTCAAAACCTGATGTCCGTTGCCTACGGCCAGCCTTGCCGTATCGGTCCCGCCCTTCCAGTGATAAAGCGCCCAGGGCCGGACGATTGCTTTCGTGGTGTCGAGGTCAGCAATAAAAGCGGCCTGGGCACCATTCCGGCTCATTTTCAAGTTTTTCACCTGGCCTTTGGCGCGGAGAAGCGGTTTAAACCCCGGGACGGCGGGATTAAACAAATATACCCCGGCAGGCAGGTCCCGGTCATTGCCGGTCGTATGGAAAACGGCAAAGGGCGCCTCTTCTGCGAGGGAGAACGATTTGACGAAAGGGGCAACCGTTTCTTCCCGGGTTGCAAGGTTGAGCAGAACCAGTCGGCTGCCATTGTCGGCACTTTCTTTTTTCTTATCCTTGTTGGTAGAGTCCCGGACGACGGTTTTTTCCGGCTCGAGATGATAAGCGAGCCATCCGGCCCATTTTGAGGGAAGTTGGAAGGATTTGAGCTGGGGTATCTTTTGAAGTTGCAGGCTGCCAAGGTCAAGTATGGCAAGGGTATCCCCGGGCAGGTCTTCTTTTTTTACCTTTTGCCGCCGTTTCTCCATTAATTCGAGGCGCCCGGGTTTGAGGGCAAAGACAAGGCGCTGGTCATCGGCACTGAACACGGCCCTTTCCCCGCGTGGAAAGTCTAGTGTTTGTTGGGATTCTGCGTCGAAAAGGTGCAGCGAGGGGTCGCCCTCGTTAGGGACAAGGGAATAAACAATCCAACGCCCATTGTTTGAGATCGCAGGATTTTCGATGCGTTTCCAGCCCGCAATATCGGATTGCATGAGTTTTTTGAGCGGCATATCTTGTGTGGCCGCGTACATTGTGGCCATCAGGCAGAGCGTCGAGGTGAAGAGCAATCTTTTTACCATAATTATCAGGTTTTTTACAGGCGATCAGGAAGGGTTGCACAAAACGGCATTCCCAGTAGGTGCCGCCTTACAAAGTTATCATTTGATGCGCAGCGATGGGCCGGCCGGCTTTAAAAAATCATTAAAAATATAGCGATATGGGGTGTTTTTGCAAAAAATAGCTACATTTTCACGCAGTGCCGGCACCGGGCGCATAACATCGTCAATTTTATGTACGACATCCCCAAATAAGTGCATCTTTGCGGCGGCTAAAACAAGACAAAAATATGGAGCGGCTGGTCAGGGTCATGCGGGAAGCCCTTTCTTCGGAGGGGAAAGACTTCACGGGTATGCGTTTGAACAGGGCTATTGTAATATTGGCCATACCAATGGTGCTGGAAATGGTGATGGAAGCGCTTTTCGCCATCGTGGATATTTACTTTGTCTCCAAAGTCAGCGTCGAGGCAGTGGATGCCGTGGGGCTTACGGAAGGGGTGATCACCATCGTGTATTCGGCTGCGATGGGCCTGGCAATGGCCGCTACGGCAATGGTAGCGCGGCGTATCGGGGAGAAGCAACCGGACGAAGCGGCGCGCGCTGCTGCACAGGGGGTATGGCTGGCAGTTGTCGTTGGGATATTGCTGGGGGTGTTGGGGTTCATTTTTGCGCCCGATATCCTGCGTTTGATGGGTGCCGGGAGTAAAGTACAGGCAGTGGGGGCGCTTTATGCAAGGATTATGTTTGGCTCGAACGCTGTAATTATCTTCCTGTTTTTATTCAACGGGATTTTTCGTGGGGCCGGGGATGCGGTGATCGCGATGCGGGCCCTTTGGATCGCAAACGGGGTCAATATTTTGTTAGACCCCCTGCTGATTTTCGGCTGGGGGCCTGTCCCGGCTTTAGGGGTTACAGGAGCGGCAATTGCCACTGTAGCGGGGCGGAGCGTCGGCGTAGCCTATCAGGTTTATCATTTATTCAAAAGCGAGGTGGGGGGCATTCAGCTCCGGGCCCGGCACTTTTCAATAGACTGGGGTATCGTCCGGCGCTTAGGGGGAATCGGGGCCGCAGGGGCGGGGCAGTATGTCATCCCTTCTGTCAGTTGGATTTTCCTGATGCGGATCATCGCTTTTGCCGGCGAGGATGCACTGGCCGGGTACATTATCGCAATCCGTGTGATCATATTTACCATCCTCCCGTCCTGGGGCCTGGCGAATGCCGCGGCAACCCTGGTCGGGCAAAATCTCGGCGCCGGTTATCCCGAGCGGGCGGCGCAGTCGGCGTGGAGGGCAGGCTTCATCAATATGCTGTTCCTGCTGTTTGTCTCCGTCATATTTTTCATCTTCAGTAGGCCGGTCATCGGGATCTTCCATGCCAGCCCGGCAGTAATCGAGGCCGGTGTGCTGAGCTTGCGCATTATCTGCGTCGGCTATATCTTCTTTGCCTATGGAATGGTCATCAGCCAGGCATTTAACGGGGCAGGGGATACCCGCACCCCTACGGTCATCAATATTTTCTGTTTCTGGCTCCTGGAAATCCCGCTGGGCTATTTTCTGGGGATCGGCCAAGGGCTGGGGCTCGCCGGGGTATGCTGGGCAGTAGCCATCAGCGAAACGGTGCTGGCGATCGTTGTGATGGCGATCTTTAAAAAAGGAAAATGGAAGGAAACGGTAATTTGAGGGGTGCTTTCCTGAACCTAAAGCAAGCCGGTGGCGTTATTAAAAGGGTCGTTTTATCTCCAATCTCTGTATTTTGAAAAAATCCGCCTGGTGACATTTTCTGGTTTTTTTGCCGGCAATTGAAGCTAAACTAACGAAGCATGGAAATTGTCGGGATTATCATCTTTATCTTTGGCGTCTTTCTTTCCGGCAGGACCTTTCTGTTCAAAGAAGGCTACGCCGGTGCAAACCGTTTCCTTGCGGCCTTTTTATTTTTCTGGTCCCTGCTTTTTTTCGTCTCTTTTGAGTACTTTATCCAGAATTCGGGCAAAGTCCTGTTATGCTCGACTTACGGGGTCTTCCACAGCTATTTCCTCATAGGGCCGTTTGCATTTTTTTATGTCCGCTCGATCCTCCGGGACAACGCCGGGCTCCGCGTCGGGGACTACCTGCATTTTGGGCTGTTCGTTGTTTTTATGCTGGGGAATATCCCTTACATCTTGTCCCCGGCAGAGGAGAAGGCTGCTTTGGTTGAAATTTTGCAAACCTATGACTGGAACCGGTTTGCAGGAATTCAGGTCAATGTGTTCCTGCCCTTTCGATATATCGAGACCCTTCGCATAGTAAGTTTAACCGGGTACGGAATTGCCCTTTGGGCCTTGATCCTGAAGTATCCCTTTCCGCCGGCAGTAAATGAACGGCAGAAGAGGCATTATGCCTTTGTGCGGCAGTGGTTGGTGGTCTTTTCCGCGACATATAGTATAATGGCCATTCAACGGGTTTTGATCTATGCTTTGCTGGCAGTTGCCCAGGATAAGGCCGCTCTGGTAATGATATCGGTTTTTTCTTTCCTTTCCATTTCGTTGGTTTTTCTTTTACTCAACCTTTTCGTTTTTCTTTTTCCAAAATTGTCCTACGGGCTGCTAGTTACCCCGTCGGACTTTTTAGCTGCGGGAAAGGGTGTTGAGCTGGCCCTCGCTGCCGGTGCGGATGCTCCGGTTGGACAGATAGAGGCGGGGTATTCCTGGCACAAAAGCTATTTTCAGGATGATTATATCGGGCACATCGAGAGCCGCCTGGCGCGATGGTCGTTGGAAAAAAAATATCTGGGCAATGCCAGTATTGCCGGGTTATCGGAAGAAACGGGTATTCCGGCACATCACCTGAGCTATTACTTCAATCATGTGCTGGGCGTGAAATTTACCGACTGGCGCAATACCCAGCGGATAGATCATGCAAAGGCATTGCTCGACGACGGTTTTCACCACACCTACACCATGGAGGCGCTTGCAGAGCAATGCGGCTTCAACGCCCGCGCAACTTTTTTCCGCGTCTTCAGGGAAATTGCCGGTGTTACCCCCTTGGAATATATCAGGGGGGAGAAGGATGAAGGGGCGGAAAATTTGGATTAGCCCTTTCCGAACATTTCTTCCACTGCCTTTTTCCGGTAGCTGAAAATCTCGTTAATCTTGGGTTCGACGAGCAGCATATTCACTACATCGCCAAGTATGCCGTAGGGAACTTTATAGTGCAGGACATCCGTCATCAATACCCCATCGCCCTGCGGCTCGAACCGGTGCAGGTGGTGCCAGAAGGCATAGGGCCCGAAACGCTGCTCGTCAATAAAATATCTGCCCTCGGCCACATGCGTGATCTCGGTGACCCACCGCATCTTGATCCCGCCGAACGGGCTGATGCGATAGCGGACGATCATGCCGGGGAACATTTCGACGCCTGCCACGTCAGAGAGGATTTCAAAGGATACCGTTCCGGGGGTCATGTTGTTGAGGTTCTCAGGCCTCGAAAAAAAAGACCAAACTTCGTTCAGGGGCCTGGGGATATACTGCGACCAGCACTTTTCTTTGACTTGCATGACGAGATTTTGTGTTCGGCTGAAAGAATGCGTTTTCGAATAGGCGAACAATAATTTTTTCGTCTTGTTCCTGCAGCGATATTTTTTTGAAAAAAATTTTTTCCTTTTCAAAATCTTCCTATATTTGAGGCGTAATTAGCAAGGCATTCCCAAAGTGCCGTTTCCCAAAAACCGAAAATATGCCCATGAAAATGCTCACCAATCCAGGTATTTGTTTGCCTGCCCGCTCTCCTGATATTATTTCGTTTTTCACACTTTCGTCTGCGCACTCGATTGTGCCCTGCTGACGTCGTGTTGCCTGATGCAGGGGCAAACCGGAAGGCGTTTACCTTTTGAGGAAAAGCCCGTCCTGTTTGTACACCGCAAAGCAGCCTGCGCCGCATTTTGCTGGGGGTTCGCCCGGCATTGCGTCCTATCCATGCTTTCTGGTGCCGCCCGGCGTCTCCATTGTTATCATCTGTAATGGTTTTCAACCTGAAGTAAGTCTATCGGGCAGAAGTGTCAACCGTCGTATGCGTTGCGCGATGTCCCGTTTGGAAGAAATTGGCTGCGTTGTTCAATTAATTTTCTTGTGCGTGGCCATCGTTTGCCTTTTGGCATGGTATTTGGACAAATCATTGATCATGTAACGACCCGTATTCAATCCCACGATCATAGCATAAAAAGCTAAAGTGAAAGGGTTTCTTAACGAGGATTTGTGGTGGGGCGCCAACGGCGCCCTACTTTTTTTTGTACATTGCCGGGGAAGGTCGTTTATTTGCGGCGTGTATAAATTTCACCGGGCTTTTTGCTTCGGGCAAGCGCAGGGCCCGCTCAACCATTCAAACCCTTTCCGATGTCTGTCGTTGAAGATTTCAATGCGTACCGTTCAAAGATGAACGAAAAAATCCTGGGCCAAAACAATTTAGTGCTCAAACGCTTTTTTAACCTGGACACAAACGCTTACCAGGATGGCGCGCTGGACAAAAAAACCAAAGAGCTCTTAGGTCTGGTGGCTTCCATGGTTTTGCGCTGCGACGATTGTATCCGTTATCATCTCGGCACCTGTTATGCACTTGGTATTACACGCGATGAGCTGTTCGAGGTCTTTGCCATTGCCAACCTCGTTGGTGGCTCGATCTGTATCCCGCACACCCGGCGTGCGGTGGAATACTGGGAAGCGCTGGAAAGCGGTGCGGGGGAATAAGCTTTAAGGGGATGCCCTGTGCGTTCTTTTACCGGAGCAAGCCCCATAAATTCACCAAGATGCAAACACACTATCTCGATGCGTTGAACCCTGCCCAGCGGCAAGCTGCGACTGCTGTGGAGGGCCCGGTGCTGATCGTAGCAGGGCCGGGTTCCGGTAAAACGCGGGTACTGACCTACCGGATTGCCTATCTGCTGGAACAGCATATTCCCCCACGGGAAATCCTTGCACTGACGTTTACCAATAAGTCGGCCCGCGAGATGAAAGCCCGCATAGCGCAGGTCGTCGGCAACCGTGCCAACGAGGTCTGGGCCGGGACTTTCCACGCAGTATTTGCCCGCATCCTGCGCATGGAGGCAGAAAAAATCGGTTATCCCCAAAACTTTACCATCTACGATACGGAGGATTCGAAGAACCTCCTCGGAGCGATCGTAAAAGAAATGAACCTGGACAAGGCGAATTATGCGCCCAATGTATTGTTGGGGCGGATTTCGGCAGCGAAGACAGCCCTGGTGACGCCGGCCCTGTATGCCGGCAATGAAAATCTCATGCGTCAGGACAGGGCCGCCGGCAGGCCTTTCTTTTACCTGGTTTACCAACAGTATGCAGCGCGCTGCAAACGTTCCGGGGCAATGGATTTTGACGATCTGCTCTATCGCTTCTACGAACTCCTGCACCGCAACCCCGATGGGGTACTCGAAAAATACCGCCAGAAATTCAGGTACCTGATGATCGACGAATTTCAGGATACCAACCCCCTGCAGTATGCGATCGGCCTGAAACTGGTAAAGTTTGCGGGCAGCCCCCATAATATCTGCGTCGTAGGCGATGATGCACAAAGCATATATGGGTTCCGTGGGGCCACTATCCAAAACATCCTCGATTTCGAGCAGGATTTCAAGCCCCACGGTATCCGGGTATTTAAGCTGGAACAGAATTACCGCTCTACCCGGCATATCGTCCAGTCTGCGAACATGGTGATCAGGCAAAACAAAAACCAGATACCCAAAGAGATCATTTCGGAAAAAGGGGATGGGCATAAAATACGCATCGTCAAAGCGGTTTCGGATACCGAGGAGGGTAAACTGGTCGTGGATACTATCCTCGAACAAAAGAACCGGTTCCACCTGCACAACAAGGATATCGCCATTCTATACCGCACGAATGCGCAGTCCCGTATTTTTGAGGAATACCTTTTGCGCTATAACCTCCCGTACCGGGTTTTCGGCGGCCAGTCGTTCTACCAGCGCAAGGAAGTCAAGGACTTGTTGGCCTATCTCCGTTTAGCGGTGAACCCTCTCGACGACGAGGCCCTTCGGCGGGTGATCAATTACCCTAAGCGAAATATCGGGGATACCACGGTGGATAAGATCGCTGCTGCTGCCGCCGCCCAGGGCATTCCCCTCTGGGAAGGCCTGTGCGGTATTCAGATCGGGGGCAGGACCCAACAAGCGATTGATGCTTTTGTGGCCCTGGTGAACGACCTGAGGGCGCTGGCACAAACCGCCAATGCGTATGATGTGGCGCTTTCCGCTGCAGAACGCTCCGGCATCGTGGCACTGCTCCGATCGGATACGAGCACCGAGGGCCTGTCGAGGCTGGAAAACCTCGGCAACCTGCTCGGCGGGATCAAATCGTTCACGGAAGAAGATCAGCTCGAGCAACTTTACGGGGCAGAGGAAAAATCGCTGGCGGCCTATCTCCAAAATATCGCGCTCATCACAGACCTCGACGATGGCGATAAAACTACGGAAGATCACGTAACGCTTATGTCCGTGCATTCGGCAAAAGGCCTGGAGTTCAAATCCGTCTTCCTGGCCGGTTTGGAGGAAAACCTTTTCCCCTCTTTCATGGCGATGGATTCCCTGGAAGGCACGGATGAAGAGCGCCGCCTGTTCTATGTGGCCATTACGCGGGCAGAACAGATCCTAACCCTCACCTATGCGGCCAGCAGATATAAATTCGGGCAGGTCCGCTACAACGAACCCAGTCGCTTTTTGGGGGAAATCCCGGAAGATTGCCTGGAAAGCCCCGCGGGGGCAAGGCGGCCAACAAAAGGCAATAGCCCCGACAATGAGCCTGCAGGCGCACGGGTGTCCGGGAATTTTTCGGCCCGCCCCCGGGCCATCAATAGCGCCCCTGTAATTAACCCGCAGGATTTTAATCCCAGCCCTTCCGACAAAATCCAGACCGGGATGAAAGTCTTGCACCTCCATTTCGGAGAGGGGAAGGTACTGAGTATTGACGGGGCAAAAGACAATCGTGTGGCCACGATCTACTTCAGGGAAATTGATCAGCCCGAGCGCAGGATCATGCTAAAATTCGCAAAGCTCCAAATTTTAGATTGAGGCCCCCAGGCCTTATTTGGCCACGGGGTATGGGGTTGTGCAAAAAGTCTTTTGCCACCGCAGGCGGCAAAAGACTTTTTACACGACCCCTTATTATTTTGAGAGGGGTTGTGCAAAAAGGTTTTTTTACGGCGCTTCGCGCCGGATTATGTTTTGAGAGACGCGTCATTTTCGCGATTTCGCGAA
>JBMOJO010000243.1:0-5421 GCA_049315745.1 Saprospiraceae bacterium
TCCAAATTTAATTTGGCGCGAAGCGCCAAGAAAAACCTTTTTACACAACCCCTCACAAAAAAATATTTTGCCGCCTGCGGCGGCAGAATATTATTTTGAGGGACACATCATTTTTGAAATTTCGCTTTGCGAAATTTCAAAAATGATGTGTCCCTCAAAAGATAATTTGGCGCGAAGCGCCAAAAAAAACCTTTTACACAACCGCAGAATGCACGCGAACCAAATAAAATCCTTCGCGGCGAAGCCGCGGATACCCCTGGTAAATAGTTACCAATATCGCAACAATTTAAAGAAAAAAGGGCATTTTTGAGCGTTATACTACCCTACCGCAATACTTACTTTATGGAACAGCAACCTGCCAGGTCATTTTGGGAAATCCACCGCCCCATTCTGCTCTTTTTGGGTGTCTGGGCAGCAGTCAATCTATTCCAGGCATGGTGGCTGCCACTTGACCCCGACGAAGCCTATTATTGGATGTACGCCCAACGACTGGACTGGGGCTATTTTGACCATCCGCCGATGGTGGCCTTGCTTGCGAGGCTTGGGATAGACTGGATTCCCGGGGCATTGGGCGTCCGGCTGGGGAATATCGGCATGCATATCGGTACGATTTTTCTGTTTTGGCAGTACTTGGGCAAGCCGGAAGCCGGGCCCTCCTTCTTGACCTGGGCTTCCTTGTGTCTGGGGCTTCCTTTTTTGCATCTTTATGGCATCGTAGCTACCCCAGACGGGCCTTTGCTCTTTTTTACCGTTTCCTACCTGTACCTCCTGCAGCAATTTGCGCAGCAGCCACACCGGAAGCGTGCACTACTTTTGGGGGCGGTAATGGCAGCGCTCCTGTACAGCAAATACCATGGCATTCTGGTTATTTTTTTCACCCTGATCGCTCATTGGAGATTATGGAAGGATCCCAGGTTCTGGCTGGCTTGTGCCTTTGGAGCATTCTTATTTATGCCACACCTGATTTGGCAGTATCAGCATGATTTCCCTTCTTTCAGGTATCATCTGAAAGGCAGGGACGATCCTTACGAATGGGCCTTTACCTGGACTTATCTCCTGAACCAATGTTTTCTCTTTAGCCCCTTCCTGTTTCCGCTGTTTATCCGTGCGCTGGGAACTATAAAGAAGCAGGGTGCGGCGGTGGCGATGGCCATTGGTTTCTGGGGGTTTTTCCTGTATTCTACGACTAAAGGGCATGTAGAGCCACAATGGACAGCAGTCTTGTCCTTTCCGCTGGCTTTATTGGCGTTTGAATACAGTAAAGGCAGGCCCCATTATGAAAAATGGCTGCGCCGGGCAGGCTTGGCTACCTTTGCAGGTATCGCCCTTGCCCGGATTATGCTCATGCTTCCTATCCCTGGCTTCAAGCATCCCTTTCAAGAAAAACAATGGCCTAAGGCACTCAATAAATTTTCAGGCAGCAACCCGGTAGTATTCGAAAACAGCTATCGGGATGCCTCCGAATATGCCTTTTATACGGGTCAGCCGCCCTATACGTTCACAAATGTTTTCTACCGGCCAAGCCAGTTTGACATCTGGGACGATGAAAAGCGGCTGCACAATCAGCGCGTCCTCGTCCTGATCCAGCCCGGCGGCCTCCCCTGTAAGGCTTGTGACACCCTCGAATTGCCTGGAAAAACCCGGCTGGCAATTTGGGCAGATCGCCTGCAAGTGGCTCAAAAGGTACAGCTTTCGTCTTCCGATTTCCCCCAAACGCTGCGTGCTGGACAAGAGGTGACGTTTTCTTTTGATCTCTTCAATCCATACCCGCATGCGATTTATCCCCAAAAAGGCAATATGCCCCTGGATTTTCAGGTTGTTGTTTTGGAACAAGGACAGGTATCAGAGCTAATCCCGCTGAGCATAACAGATATACCGACCTTTTGGCCTGCCGGCCAAAAGACAACCTTACAGGCCCGGTTTACTGTTCCCCAGCTGCCCAAAGGGGAATATACCATAATCCTGGGCTTGAATAACCGCTACCTTCCACCGGGCTGGAACAGTATGCCCATAACGATTACCTATATGGCTGATCCAGAAAAAAAGTGAGAGACGTTTTGCAAAAGGATTATGGCGCTTCGCACCAAATAATCTTTGGGGTTGCGTAAAAAGTCTTTTCATGGCGCTTCGCGCCAAATTCAAGTTTGAAAGGGGTTGTGTAAAAAGGTTTCTGCCGCCTGCGGCGGCAGAATATTCTTCTGATCGACACGTCATTTTCACGATTTCGCTTCGCGAAATCGTGAAAATGACGTGTCGATCAAAATAAAATTCGGCGCGAAGCGCCGTAAAAAACCTTTTTACACAACCCCTTTCAAAAGAATATTCTGCTGCCGCAGGTGGCAAAAGACTTTTTATGCAACCCCAAATTATTTCCCTAGCAATGACCGCTAAAAAAATTCGATTTTTTTAAGCCTTTATCATTAGAATGCAACTAAACTTATCTTTCCTGTAAATACCATAATATATTTGTATCTATTTACCAGGAGTATCCGCGGCTTCGCCGCGAAGGATTTCATTTGGTATGCGGGGTTGTGTAAAAAGGTTTTTGCCGCCTACGGCGGCAGAATATTCTTCTGAGAGACACGTCATTCTCACGATTTCGCTTCGCGAAATCGTGAGAATGACGTGTCTCTCAAAACATAATTCGGCGCGAAGCGCCGTAAAAATTCTTTTTACACAACCCCGCATACCAAATATTATTTCCAGGGGCAACGACCTGCTAAATAGATACATATATTTGCATCAAATGAAACCATAAACCATACTATGCGCAACCTGCCGGCCATCATTCTGGGAATTTTTCTGCTTTATACAGCCGCCTCCTGTAGCTTGGATGAAGACTTCATCGTGGATGCCGATGCCAAATTGGAATTCTCTCTCGACACTTTGCGTTTTGATACCGTTTTCACTGAACTTGGCTCTGCGACGAGGTCATTCAAAATCTACAATCGCTACAACCGCCCAATCCGTATAGCCAAAATATCCTTTCAAGGACTCAGCCAGACGCAGTTCCGCATGAACGTGGATGGAATTCCGGGAAGAGTTATTGAGAATGTCGAGATCGCCGCACGCGACAGTATTTACCTCTTTGCCGAAGTGACGATTAACCCCAACCAGCCCCTATCCGCAAGCCCGTTTGTCATTGAAGAAAAGATACAGTTTGAAACCAATGGCAATACCCAGAGCGTCCTGCTGGTGGCCTGGGGGCAAAATGCCAACTATTTTCCAAGTCGGTTTAATAAAGGGGTCCCTGTCGTATTGAGCTGCCGCAACAACGAAATCTCCTGGAGCGACCCCAAGCCCTACGTCATTTATGGCGAAGTCTTTATTGACAGTTGCACCCTGAATATCCCTGCGGGTACGCGGATATATGTACATGGTGGGATTGCCCGGAACGAATTTTTCGGTGTCTTCAACGACGGGATCCTGTATATGCTGCCCAATGGCAGGCTCAGGATGCTCGGGACCAAAGAAAAACCCATCATCGTGCAGGGAAGCAGGCTGGAAAAGGAATTTGCAGAGGAGCCGGGGCAGTGGCTGGGAATCATTCTCGGCAAAGGGAGCAAAGGGCATCAGATCGAATACACGACCATTAAGAATGGCATATTGGGCGTATATGCCGACTCGGCCTCAGACCTCACCCTACGCAATTCCCGCATTTACAATACCAGCGGGAACGGCCTTATC
The DNA here is from genome assembly GCA_049315745.1 of Saprospiraceae bacterium. Classification (GTDB taxonomy): domain Bacteria; phylum Bacteroidota; class Bacteroidia; order Chitinophagales; family Saprospiraceae; genus JADJPL01. The sequence continues at coordinate 3,688 of JBMOJO010000243.1, forward strand.
GGGGTACGTTCCAGAATTACTGCTGATAACTGTCTGATTTACAACAATGCTTCAAATTCAGTCTCCTTGGCTTTCGGAGGGGATTACGCCTTTAATTACTGCACGGTAGCCAGTTATGGCGTCAATGCTTCCGCTTTGTCGGCTACTAATTTCATCTGTTACGACGACCCCTTAGTATGTCGTCAGCGGTCGAGCTACCGCATGAACGCCTTGTTCAGAAACTGTATCTTTTATGGCTCCCAAAAAGATCAGCTCCGCTTCAATGACGTTTCCGGCGGGGAACCCTCCAGTATGTTTAATGTGAAATTTGAAAATTGTATCGTCCGGGTAGAAGAACTGCTGAAGGCCCAACATCCCCGCTTCAGCCGCTTTTTTCAGGAAATGGGTACCGATTGTATCAACGGAAAGCCAACGGATAAAATTTTTAAAAACCCCGACAAAGACATATATCTCCCTGATTCCCTTTCCATCGCCTTCGGCAAGGGAAAACCGATTACTTCCCCCCGCACCATTCTCATTGATCTCGACAATAATCCCAGGAGCAGTAGCGCTCCTACGATTGGGTGTTATGAAAAATAAGGGTGTTGCAGCCTTCGCCTGATGTCATTGCCGATAATAGGGCTTGCTGCTGATTTGCGCGAGTGCCCCGTCTTGGCTTTTGTCGAATTTGTATTCCAGCATATAATGACCCCAGGGCCTATTACTCGGCAATATCCTTGCGCAGATGGTAGGCATAGTCATTGGGGGTCAGCCCAGTATGAAATTTAAACAGGCGATAGAAAGTCGCTTTTGAATTGAACCCCGAATCCTCGAGAATCTGGTCAAAGTTCAGGTTCTTTTTCTCGATGATATACCAGTGAATCAGACGCTTGGCTTCGTTGATGCGAAGGCGGTTGATAATCCCCTTGAAATTGGTATCACCGTGTGCCAAAATCGCTTTGGATAGGTAGGCTTTATTGGTGCCCAGTATCTTGATAATGTACTGCTGATCGATATCAGGTCGCAGGTAGAGCTTCTCTTGTTCGATTACCGCAATAGCCTCCACAAACAATTTATGTATCTTATCGTCATTGGATCGCAAAGGGAGGTCTGCGGGAAGCACTTCGTCTTCGGTACCTGGCAACAGGGGCTGGATGGAAATAGATTTCGGGCGCAGGCCCCCTAAAACCTCCAGGCGTTCTTTATAGGTAACGATTTGCTGGTCGGATTCTTTCTCTTTTTGGTACAGCCTGGTTCGAAAAGTGCGTTCCCGACAATACGCCCCTCCTACAAAAAGCGATAACATACCAAACAATACGGCGATGAGCCGGTTGGTACTTTTTTTTCGCTGCTCTGCCAATAAAGCGGTCTTCTGCTGCTGGATTTGAAGGTTCTTTTTCTCCAGGTCAAATTGTACAGACAGCTCAGCTAGTTTTTCCTGATGGGATCGTTGTTCAAATTCTGTTTTTTTAGATTGATAGCGTTCCAGGCAAGTAATAGCTGTCTTAAAATCACCTAAACCTTTATATGCCCGGTACATTTTTTCCAAGATCTGGGTTTCGATAGAAATCATGGGGTTGGCCTGAAGGATCTTGAGGGCACTTTCCCCCGCCTGTAGGGCTTCCCTATATTTTTTTTGATCCATATAGGCATCCATCAGGCTGGCTTTGCCTGTAGCCATAAGGACATAGTCGCCGATCTGGGAAGCGATGGCGTTGGCTTTGACGAGGTACGCGGCTTGCTCGGGGTGTTTTT
>JBMOJO010000244.1:0-5402 GCA_049315745.1 Saprospiraceae bacterium
GTCTCTCAGAAGAATATTCTGCCGCCGCAGGCGGCAAAAACCTTTTTACACAACCTCAAGATTCTTTACACAACCCCTCAAATAAAATCCTTCGCGGAGAAGCTGCGAACAATCCTGGCAAATAAATACATGTCAAAAAATAAAATTATGCAATACAGAAAACTAGGAAAATCCGGGCTGCAGGTCAGCGCCTTGTCCCTGGGGTCATGGCTGACCTTTGGCCAGCAGATTGACGACGACACTGCGGAAGCCCTCATGAAAACCGCCTACGATGCGGGTGTCAATTTTTTTGATAACGCAGAAGGTTATGCCCGGGGGAAAGCAGAAACCGTGATGGGCAATATCCTCAAAAAGATGGGCTGGGACAGAAGTTCATACATCGTTTCCAGCAAGGTGTTCTTTGGGGATGGCGGGACCCTGCCCAACCAGACCGGGCTCAGCAGGAAACACATCTTTGAGGGCTGCCACGCATCGCTAAAGCGTATGCAGCTCGATTATCTGGACCTGTACTTTTGTCACCGGCCCGACAAAAATACCCCGATTGAAGAGACGGTCTGGGCGATGAACCTCTTGATCCAGCAAGGGAAAATCCTCTATTGGGGCACGTCCCAGTGGTCTGCCCAGGAAATTACAGAGGCGTACCTTGTTGCTAAAGAAAACCACCTCATCGGTCCGCTGATGGAGCAACCCCATTACAATATGCTCACCCGCTACCGGGTCGAGATTGAATATCAGCAACTCTATCAGCATTTCGGGCTTGGGACTACGATTTGGTCCCCCCTTGCCTCCGGAGTCCTCACCGATAAATATCTGGATGCTTTTCCGGAACATACCCGCATGAGCCTGCAGGGGATGGAATGGCTAAAAAACCGCAACCTGAACGACGAGTACCTGGAGAAAGCACGGGCGTTGAATGGGATGGCGCAGGAACTCGGCACTTCACTTGCCAAACTCGCCGTGGCCTGGTGCTTGAAAAACCCAAATGTCAGTACCGTAATCCTTGGAGCTTCAAAACCCAATCAGCTCGAGGAGACCCTGAGTGCTTTGGAGGTCGTGGAACTTCTCCATGACGAGGTACTCCAGCGCATCGAAGCTATCCTTCAGAACAAGCCAAAAGCACCGGCTTTTTGAGCATTCCCCGGCCCCGGGAGATGCCCGATCAGCCTACAGGCACGGGCATCTCTACGGGCACCACCCAACCATAAGGATCGGGGATACGCCCGGAGCGGATACCATTGATATGGTCCTTGGCAAAATTACCTATCTTAAAGGTCTCCACAGGTGGAAGTTGCATCAGGAGGTCGCCGTAAGCTATTTCCGAAACATTCGACACCACCGCGGCAGTACCTGAGCCGAAACACTCCTGTAATTTACCCGCGCGATAGGCTTCAACTACCTCGTGGATAGATAAATGCCTGACTTCAACCGGATAGCCATGGTCGCGCAGGAGGTGAATAATCGAATCGCGTGTGATCCCCTTCAGGATGGCGCCGTCTGTTTCCGGCGTTACCACTTTCCCATCTATAACGAAAAAGATATTCATGGTGCCAACTTCCTGGATATATTCGAAGTTGAGGCCATCGAGCCACATTACTTGATCAAATCCCTTTTCCTGGGCAAGCTGGGTAGGCAACAGCGATGCAGCATAGTTACCGGCTGCTTTGGCCTCCCCTACCCCGCCTCGGACGGCCCGCACGAAATGGGTTTCTGCAAGCAGGCGCACGGGCTGGCTATAATAGGACCCTACCGGACTGGTAATGATGTACAGCAAATAATTTTCCGAGGGCTTTACCTTGATTATCGCATCCGTCGAAATCATAATCGGACGAATATACATGGCGGAATCTTCCCCTTCCGGAATCCAGGCCGCATCCAGGGAAACCAGGTGGTGGAGGGCTTCCATGAACAAATCCTCCGGAAAATCGGGCATACAAAGCCGTGCCGCTGAGGCATTCAAACGCCGGGCGTGCATCTCCGGGCGAAAAAGGACCGGGCGGCCGTCCAGGGTTTTAGTCGCCTTCATTCCCTCAAAGAGTGCCTGGCCATAATGCAGCGCCATCGTTGCCGGGTGCATGGAAAAAGATTGCAGCGGCTGTATGCGGGGATTTACCCACTGACCGCTCTTGTATTCCGCAACAAACATGTGATCACAGAATTGGCTGCCAAAGACAAGATGCCCGAAATCAACCTCTCCAATCCTCGACTGTCCGACGTGCGTAATTGCGATATTGTATTTCATAAGGGAAATTTTTAATCTTATTTTTGACCCTGAACCTCAAAAACTATTTCTACTGCAAACCTTCTTTGATCCTAGCGATTTAGCAGGTCGCCGACCTGAGAAATAATATATCGGGGTTGTGTGAAAAGGTTTTTTACGGCGCTTCGCGCCGAATGATGTTTTGAGAGACGCGTCATTTTCACAATTTCGCAAAGCGAAATTGTGAAAATGACGCGTCTATCAAAATAAAATTTCGCCGCCGCAGGCGGCGAAAACCTTTTTACACAACCCAAGAATTTTTTACACAACCCCGAATAAAATCCTTCGCGGCGAAGCCGCGGGTACCCCTGTTAAATAGCTACCTTTGATCGTATCTTTTTAAGATCATATCGGCTTCGCTACAAAAGATTTAATTTGGCGTAAAACCTTTTCATAAAATAACGCATACAACAGAACAAAGTTAACTTTATTTTGCAAAAATTCTACCGTTTATTAAAAAATCAATTTTTTATTTTGTTTAATTGCCAAAATAATTATAAAAACCAAATAATATTTTGAAAAATTATCATTTTGCATTCAAATCGGTAATTGCCCCGGATCCCGGGCCCTCCGGCCTGAATAAAAGCGGTACAGCAGATGCCGGTATAGGGATAATAATTCCTGAAGGCGAGGACTCTCCGGAGGGGATGCAAATGCTTGCCAACATGATGGCTGCCCTGCAATTCGACCTGAACAAGGACACCTGCGTAGTAGTATGCCCGAAAGCGCCCCAATCCCTTCACCTTCCCGCGTTGATCCGTGGGTCCCGGATAAAGGTTTTGTTGCTCTTTGGGATTCAGCCAGAGACTTTAGGCATCCGCTTTCCCCTTGCCCTGCACAACGCCATCCGGCATCAGGAAACAGTATTTCTGCTCACGCATTCCATTGCGGAGCTCCTCGCTGAAAAAGCGCGTGACGGGAAGGTAATGCGGGGGGCTTTGTGGAACTGCCTTAAGCAAATTTTTGTTGTGTAATGATGACTTGTTGCGATGGAATTCAGGTGGAAAGGCCGTCTCAACAAAATCGCGTAAAATTTAGACTTTAGTAGTTGGTGATTGAATACATTTTGCAACTGAATCATGAAGAAAAAGCTGGTCTTTGCTACTGGCAACCGCCACAAGGTAGCTGAAGTACGGGAAATCGTAGGCGACAGGTATGAAATTTTGAGTTTGGCCGATATTGGGTGTACAGAAGAAATCCCTGAAACTGCCCCTGACCTGGAAGGAAATGCCCTGTTGAAAGCGCGTTTTGTGCAGGAGCACTTTGGCCTTGATTGCTTTGCTGAGGATACCGGTCTGGAAGTTGCTGCCCTCCAAGGGGCCCCCGGGGTATTCTCTGCAAGGTATGCCGGTCCGGGCAGAAGTGCCAGGGAAAATACAGCGCTCCTCTTGCGCAACCTGGAGGGCAGTCCAGTGCGGGAGGCCCAATTCCGCACTGTCATCGCCCTGCTCCTCAAAGGAGAAACCAGGTTGTTTGAAGGGGTTGTAAAAGGCGAAATCGCCCTTTCCCCTTCAGGAGAGGGAGGCTTTGGGTACGATCCGGTATTTGTACCCAGTGGATTTCCCTGTACCTTTGCAGAAATGGGCCCCGAAGCCAAAAATACAATCAGCCACCGGGGAATAGCGGTGTCACAACTTCTGAAGTACCTGGAAGAAGCCTGAGGAAATCAAAACCCTTGCCGACCGGCCGCAAAAAAAGGTTCACAAGAAAACCTCCGTGGATGAACGCAGAAAATTTTGCCCAATTCCTGTCCTCGAACGCACAACTGTACCACCTGCCCTACGTGGAGCTGGAAAACCTCGTAATAGAGTTCCCTTACGCTCAAAACCTCCACCTGCTGCTCTTCGCGAAAAGCTGGCTGGAGCAGCACCCCCAGGCAGAGGCAAATCTACGCAGTGCAGCAATATACAGTACCGACCGCAGGAAACTCTACCGCTTTGTCCAGGAGCTCAGTGGGCAATTGATCGCTCCCGCCGTCCAGTTTAATATGCTCGAAGACTATCTCGAGCTTGCACAGCTTCCCCGGCTGCCCGAGCTGCAGGAACTGCCGGTAGCGGAAACGGGCAGCTTGCCCCTGTTCGACATATCCGCACAGACCACCCCGGCGGCGGAGACCGAACAAATACGCCCCAGGCGGAAAGCGCCGACGCCACAACCCCTCGGCCAGGAAGAAATCAGGGAAAAACTTTCCCGCCTTTTCCAGCTCGACGACCCCGAGCCGGGCACCCCTCCTCATTCTGACACAAAGGAAAGACCTGCAAAGACACTCTCCGCCGGCACGGCGAACCCCTTTGCCGAAAACTTGCGCAAAAAACTCGTCCATCGCCTCGAAGAACAACCGATCGTACGCCCGAGCGCATCCATACCCTCCGACAACCCAGCGCCCGATGGACTGCCACTGCCCAAAAGCGCGTTCTCCAGTTGGAAAAACAACTTCTCCGTGGCCTATCTCGAAGAACGGCTCGACGCCCTCAAAAAAGCCTTGCGCCTACCGGACGAAACCCGCAATTCCGACCCGGTTGATGCGCTCGCCATTGAAAGTGTTCGCGAAAATCAACAACTCGCAAGCGAAACCTTTGCAGAACTCCTCCTCCGCCAGGGCCAACACGAAAAAGCATCGCAGGTTTATGAACGCTTAATTTTGATTTTTCCCGAAAAAACAGCTTTCTTTGCAGCCAAAATAGAAAATATCAAAAATCGTAAAACATGACGGCGATTACCATTATTATAGCTATGGTCAGCGTCCTGCTGATAATCGTAGTGTTGATCCAGAATTCCAAAGGCGGTGGTGTAGATGCTACACTCGGCGGCTCTCAAGCCAACCAAATCTTTGGGGCAGCAAAATCTGCCGACTTTATCGAAAAACTGACCTGGTACCTCGCCGCGGCGCTCTTTGCCCTATGCGTCGTGGCTACCCTCCTCGCACGGTCTAATGTCCCGGTGGACCAGATACCGCTTCCACAATAATTGCTGCATCGTTTATGCAGCCATCGGCCTAAGGTCGCGTACCCTTTCAGGCAGTCTTTAAAGGTTGTTCGCCGCCCACAATGGCAGGTCCCTGTTTTTGTAAACACGCTTGCGCGGTTGTGAGGTTGTGTAAAAAGGTTTTTTACGGCGCTTCGCGCCGAATTATATTTTGAGAGAC
>JBMOJO010000245.1:0-5372 GCA_049315745.1 Saprospiraceae bacterium
CATCCAAATATTATTTGGCGCGAAGCGCCAAGAAGAACCTTTTTACACAACCCCTAAAAAGATAATTTGGCGCGAAGCGCCAATTATAGAGGTACAAAAGTAAACATCCATTTAACCGGATTCTGGCTGTCGGCAGCTTTGAAACTGCCAACGGGCGCTTTTATGAGCACCTCGTTCCACCCTTTTTTCAACAGGATCCGCGTTGGGGCACGATAGACGTAGCCTTCGTCGATCAGCGGAATTTCCGGGTGTCCCTTCTGGCCTGCACGTGTCCATGCGGGTGGAGGGACGATTTTCCCGTTAACCCAAACCATACTGTTTTTGTTGTCCCAGCCGCCTGCGGGGGGCGAATCGGTAGCCGGTGAACGGGAAATATCGTTGAACCCTATCCAGAAATCCTTCTCCGTATCTTCGTCGCTCCAGATTTTGGTTGTGGCATACCAGGTCGTATTTTCCTGAGGATCGTCTAATATCCCCTTTATCAGGAAAGCCCACCAGTGCCGCAGGATGATGGTGCCGCCGATAAGGGTCCTGGCAGGGGTGCGGTTTTTATTTTTCCAGTCGGACAGCTCGGGTTCAAATACCGTTTCGGTTTTTCCTCCATTCGGAAAAGGGCCAAATAAATCCCATTTCAGAGAGGTTTGGCGGGCATAGGGGAAAGGTTTTTGGGCAAAAAAACAGGTTTTGTGATCGAGCAGTCGGTTTTCAAATTCCATGAATGCCTCTGCATCTCCGGCACTGATATTGGCAATCCACCCTGGTTGCCCACCACCCCTCCAGCTTCTTTCTGCAAATGCCAGCAGGGAGGGATAAAGGGCACTCATCAGGACCATATCGCGATGATCGGCAACTGCCCGGTCAGGCCAAAGACAAATGGTGCCGCCCAGTGCAAGGGAATCACCTTTTGTTTTACTCCCGATTTGGCGATAGAAGATGGTGGGTACACTCTCCAATGGATCAAAATGATTGAGGTAGAGGTGTCGGGAATCTATATATTTCAGCGTACTGTTTCCGGTAATCTTGCCGGCATCATCAAGCCACAGGTGGCGTATGGTTGAGGGCGTAAAGTTGCCGCCCGGCTGCCAACCGATGACTTGTTTACCATGTTTTTCCAATAAAGCGGAGACTTCAGGTACAAAAGCCGGGTTGGTGATCTTCACCTCGTCGGCCCCGATATGAAAGTACGGCAGGTCGTATTTTCTGCAAAATTCCTCCAGGATTTCTTTTACAATCGCCAATCCCTCAGGACTTTGCATATCCACCTGCATCGCACGCGTGAATGCTGCGCTATGGCCGGGCATATCCAGTTCAGGTACCAGCGTGATGTGCAGGCCCTGGCAGAATCGGATAAGTTCACGAAACTCAGCTTCTGTGTAGTACATGCCCTTATTGCGCAAGGTATGCTCCGGTGCGGTGAGTTGAGGGTATTTTTCGCTGGCTAATCGCCAGGCGATATCCTCGGTAACGTGGAAATGGAAAATATTCATTTTATACCTGGCCATTTCCATAATCTGCTCCTTTAATGCAGGTAGCGGCACGTAATTCCGGCCCACATCTACCATATATCCCCGCCAACTATACGCGGGGTAGTCGCGAACACGGCATGCCGGTGCAGCTATGCCATCCCGAAAGAGTTGGCGAAGGGTCTGGAGACCATAAAAAATACCCGTGTTGCCGGCAGCAGACAGGTTGATATTTTCTGCTTCAACCTGCAACTGATATCCTTCTGCTCCAAGGGTGCTTTGCAGTCCAGGATCGAGAACGAGATGGATGTAATGGCCTGGACCGTTTTTGTCTGTCAGGACGGGCTGCGGACTACCCATATCTTGTAGCATTTTCTGCAAGTAAAGGCCTTCTTGCTTTAAAAGCTGTGTATTCAGCGCGATTCCCTGGCAGGTGTTCAATAGAAACACCCCTTTTTCCCAGCTTATTTCAAGTGGTAATGGCAACAGGGCGGGCCGGGGCTGGAGGTCGTAAACGAAAGGAAAAATCAGATGTTTCCAAAGCAGATAGCCTTGTCCGTTGAGGTGAAGCCCATCATTGCTGAGGCTGGTATCCATTTTGCCATCGGGATTGGAAAATGGGGTATGCAGATCAACATAGGTATATCCCCACTTAGAAGCCTCGTTCGCCAGCTGATCATTGACCATTCGGATTTCCTGTCCTTTAGCCGTATGGCCTGAAAATTTGCCATAGTAGTCGTTGACCGGCAAAATACTTTGGACATACAACCGGGTTGCCGGACTTTCTGTTCTGATTGCTTCGGCAATGAAACGGATATTCTTGAGCAGGCTGTCGGGTTTTATACCGCGTGCCAGGTCGTTTGTGCCGATCATCAAAAAAACTTTTGCCGGTCGTCGGGCAGTCATCTCGTCTATGCGATGCAAAACCCCGGCGCTGATATCCCCGCTGATTCCCCTGTTCTTTACCCGTAGGTCAGTAAATTGTTCCTGCCATTCCCCTCCGTCCGTGATACTGTTGCCGACAAACAGGATATCCCCCGGTGTCTGGGGCAACATTTGGAATAATGTCCAGCGCTGATGGTAATAAGTGGGGAAAATAGAATCTGGAAAGACCGGCCGCACGGATTGGCCTATTGCGATTGAAGCCGCAAAAAAAAATAGAAATAAAAATAGATAGAACCTCATTTGACGGGAATTTTAAAGGTAGAAGCGGAAAGCGCATCTCCGTTGTACAAGTTGCCCAGTGAATAGGGCTGCCAGCCATAATAGATAAATCCTGGTTTTTGAGGGGCAGGAACCCGGACTTTCTTTCCTGAAATCCTTGCTGTTGCAGGGGAAACGCCGTCAATGGAAAAACCCTTGAGTTCGCCCTGGTTGCCGGTATTCATATTATTTCCAAACTGAAAAGTAATATTCACCTCGCCGTTCCGGTATTTGGCGTTGACAGGCATGGGGCCGGACGGCGTTATTTTTTGGGAATAGGTATGAAACAGCGCCTGCCGGGCCAATCGCTCCCCAACGAATTTCTTATTGATGGGATGAACGTCGTTCAGTGCTCCAATATCACTGCTTACGGCCATTCCGGAGTGGGGAAGGTACTCCGGAATAGTGCGCTGCATATCCCGGAATTCGGGCCATAAATGCCCCTTGTACTTTAGGGTGTCAATGGACGAGAGCTGCACAAAATAGAAGGGCAAATCCGCTACCCCCCAGGCTTGCCGGTAGGCTCTAACCATGAGTTGGCACAGGCGGCCATATTCCTCCACCCGTTCCCACTCCTGGGCATTGCTTTCCCCCTGGTACCACAAGATTCCTTTTATGGGAAAAGGCAGCAAGGGCTCAATCCCAGTGGCATACGCAAAGCCAGGTTGGAAGGGATGTGCGACTTTTTCCTGACTGCCTTCATTACGTCCTGGCAGGTTTTGAAGACCACGCTCCCGCACCCATACAGGCAAGTACGGGTTGGTAAGCCAGTTGCCCGAGGTTTTTGCTGAAAACTCGGGGTCATCTTTCAGGGAGGAGAAAGGGATAAAGGTTTCTATCGGTGCCCCGCCAATGGATAAATCAATCAGTCCAATGGGAATTTGAATCGTTTTCAAAATGGATTTACCGAAATAGTACCCCACGGCGCTCATCTTGCGAAAGGTATTGCTATCTGATATTTCCCATCGGCCCTGATAAAAATCGCGCCTGTTCAAACGCTCGAGGACGGAATCGGGGAAGGGTGAGCCAAAAATCTGCTCTCCGGCGTAGGCGGGGTTGTAAAAGCGTAGGTCCGGCTGAGTACTATTCGGAATTTCTGCCCGATAATGCATTTCCCGCTGCATGGGCCACTGCATATTGGATTGCCCGAGGCAAAGCCAAACGTCGCCGATCAATATGTTTTGGATTTCCATTTTGCTCTGGCCCGATTGCAGCATCAGTGAGGCTGGGCGTTCACTTGCAGGTTTGGCGTTCAGCCATACTTTCCAGGTAGAGTCCTGGCCAACCTTTGTTTGTTGAAGCTGACCTTTAAACCATACCATAACACTTTCACCGGGTATGCCCTTTCCCCAAACCGGAATGGCGGCATCGCGCTGAAAAACCATTCCGCTGCTGAAAATCGGGGCGGGCTGGAATTGTGCAGCACCTGCGAACGGCAACAGGAATAGAAATATGCTGTAAAGGATCTTCACTTTAGGGAAGCATTTGTTGAAGGATTTGCATACAATACCACTCCTGCCGGGGGAGGTGAAAAGGACCTTTAAATAAATTGCCCTTTGCAGGTTGGGCAATGGCCCCATCCCGACGGAGATAGCCAAACCATTCCCCGTGTTGGGCATCGTGGAAGTGCTGGTAGGCATAATCGTGTACCTGCCGGTGCCAGTCGGCATATTTTGTATTTCCGGTCATCAGATAAGCCAGCAGGGTTGCAATTATTGCTTCATTATGCGGCCACCAGAATTTCATATCCTGCCAGTATTCCTGAACGGGTTTACCAAATACATCCCGGAAATAGAGAATGCCGCCATACTCTGTATCCCAGCCGCGTTCCCACATATAATCCAGCATTTTGCAGCCCAGGGCAATCAAGTTTGGATCATTGTTCCGGTACCTGGCTTCATGGAGAATAAACCAGGCGCCTTCGATCGCATGGCCGGGGTTGAGGGTACGGCCGTCAATGTGGTCAATGATACTGCCGTCTGGCGCAACCTGCTCCATCACACAGCGGATATCATCCTTTACAAAGAATTTTTCAATATCTCCAATCCAACGGCTAATCCACTCGTCGCAACGCGGGTCGCCGATGGTTTCCCTGAGCTGTTGCGCGGTGTTGGTCATGATCATAGGTACGCCGATACCCCTGGAGGGCCGGGTGGGAGTGAATTTTGGGGGCAAAAGGCCCGGCACACTGGCATATTCGATACATTTGCCAAAAATACGCCGGGCATTTTCGGCCGCTTCCGGATCTCCGCTTGCCTTGGCGTAAGCTGCTGCGGCAATCACGTAAAAGGTCTCAGAGAAAAAATACCGTCGCTTCCGGATCGGACTCCCATCGCGGGTTACATGGAAAAACATGCGGCCATCGGTGTCAAAACAATGGCGGTTCAAAAACTCGTAGCCTAATCTTGCCCCTTCCAGCCACTCCGGCCGCTGTTCTACGGTATTATAAAGGGTAGCCAACATCCAGGTAGCGCGCCCCTGGATCCAAACGGCTTTATCGTCATCAATCAGGCTCCCGTCCGCGTCGCGCATGAGCAGGAACCCTCCGTACTCCCTATCAAATGCGCGGGGAAACCAAAATGGGATGGTATCTTCCAGAAGTTGATTCCGGTAAAAGTTGTACAGTTCGTTCAAGGCCAAGGTGTCCATGATATTCTTATTGAAGTTTTAAGCAATATTTTTCGGACCTAAAGTTATAAGTTTGTA
>JBMOJO010000246.1:0-5360 GCA_049315745.1 Saprospiraceae bacterium
CGATACAGGAATTTAATTCATTAACCAAAGTTGCATTTGCGACTTGAATTCAGGAAGTTTAAAACAGATGTGTTTTAAAAATAATATTCTACCACTGCAGGCGGCAAAAAACTATTTGCACAACCTCAATATCGGCAAGGGGGTAGAGAAATGCGCGATAATTGTATAACTTCACCGCACAACATCTGCATATTATGGAAGCAATAGATGCCCTTAACCAGGTTGCCACATTTCACCGGACATTTAAGCACCCGATAGAACAGGCGCCGCTGATCCCGGCAGAGGCACGCTGCAGGCTGCGGGTAGCCCTCCTCGAAGAAGAGCTCCGCGAATTCCGGGAAGCGGTGGAGCGAGGTGACCTCATAGGAATCGCCGACGCACTCTGCGACCTGCAATACGTCCTGAGCGGCGCCGTCCTCGAGTTTGGCCTGGGGGCCAAATTCAAGGCCCTTTTCGACGAAGTACAGCGTTCCAATATGAGCAAAACCTGCTCCAGTGTGGAAGAAGCCGAAGCGACCATCGCCCATTACCGCACACACAGAGGGCTGGAGGCCCACTATGAAGCTTCCGGTGACCATTACCTGGTGTACCGGAGCGACGACCGTAAGACGCTGAAATCCATCTACTACTCCCCTCCCGACCTGAAAAAAATCCTGGAAAGCGAGGATTAGGCCCCCCGCGTATTTTATCTGGATCAGGAGAATTTTATTATTTTTGTCGGCACATCCGACTGATTATTTAAAACCATCCTGTACAGTGACCAACCGCTATTTTGATTTAATAGACCAGACTTTCTACTTTCCGCAAGAGGGCTTTGATATTGACGACAACGGCTACCTGGTATTCAACGAAGTGCCGTTAAAGCACCTTATTGAGAAATATGGTACCCCGTTGAAGCTCACCTACCTGCCGAAGATCGGAATGCAAATCAAAAAGGCCAGAAACCTCTTCACCCGGGCCATGCGTTCTATTGGCTATCACGGCAAATACTATTATTGTTACTGTACCAAAAGCAGCCATTTCAGCCATATTGTCGAAGAAGCCCTAAGCCACGATTGCCACCTTGAGACCTCCTCCGCGTTTGACATTGCCATGATCCGCAAGCTGTATGCCAAGGGAAAAATTGACAAGGACATCATCATTGTCTGTAATGGGTTCAAGCCGGAGAACTACAAACGCGAAATCGCCGGACTCATCAACGAGGGTTTCTCCAATGTAATCCCCGTCTGCGACAACATCCAGGAAATCGAATATTACGGCAAACACATTACCGGCTCCTGCAATATCGGCATCCGTATTGCCACCGAGGAAGAGCCCAACTTTGAGTTTTACACCTCCCGCCTGGGCATCCGCGCCTCCGAAATCGTAAAATTCTATGAAGAAGCGATAGCGCCCAACCCGAAATTCAAGCTCAGGCTGCTCCATTTCTTCGTGGATACCGGCATAAAAGATACCCTCTATTATTGGGGGGAATTAAAAAAAGCCATCCGGCTTTACTGCGAGCTCCGCCGCCGCTCAGATACCCTCAACGGCCTGAATATCGGCGGCGGAATGCCGATCCGAAACTCCCTGGGCTTCGAATTCGACTACAAGTACATGATTAAGGAAATCGTGAACAACATCCTGTCCGCCTGCGAAGCCGAAGAAGTTCCGGAACCCGACATCTACACCGAATTCGGAAAATATACCGTAGGGGAATCCGGTGCCACCATTTTCTCCGTTATTGGCCAAAAGCAGCAAAATGATGCCGAACTCTGGTACATGATAGACAACTCGCTCATGACTACCCTGCCCGATACCTGGGGGATTGGCGAACGTTTCATCCTCCTGCCCATCAACAAATGGCACAACGAGTATCACCGCGTCAATATCGGCGGACTGAGCTGCGACAATTCCGATTATTATAACTCAGAGGTACATCAAAGCCAGGTATATCTGCCCGCCTTCCCGGCCAATGACCCCGAACCCCTCTATCTGGGATTTTTTCATACCGGCGCGTATCAGGAGTCCATCTCCGGATACGGCGGGATCAAGCACTGCCTCATTCCTTCGCCCAAGCATATCCTCATTGACAAAGACGAGCAGGGCAATCTCGTTGACCGGTTGTACCAGCCGGAGCAGAGTGCCGAAAATATGCTGAAAATACTGGGGTATGGTTAAAAACGCTCGGGCAAAGATCTGGATATGGGCATTCCTTTGTCCGCTTTATTACCAGGGTCGTACCCAGCCCGTCAACGCCATCAACGCCTCAAATTTCGAGGTCCGTTTTCTCGGCATATCCGATGGCCTGAGCAGCCGCAACATCAACCAAATCTTCGAGGACAAGCGGGGCATGATCTGGGCGGCCACCGAGCAGGGCCTGGATATCTTCAATGGCCAGCGTTTTCAGCCTTTTAATAGTGTTTTACCCGACCTGCCCCCCCTTCCCGGAAGGATAATCCACCACCTCGCCGAAGATGAAGACCAGAGGGTCTGGATAAGCACCTCCGGCGGTACGGTTGTTTTAGATACCCGACGCAGAAATTATTTGTCCCTAAAAGCAACTGGGATTCCCGAGAACTTGTCCCGCTCATCCAATTTTACGATCTCTTCCAATCCTTCAGGCGGCTTATGGATTTTCTCCGGAAAAACCCTCTATGCTTTTAAAAAGAAAAAAGGCAGGTTCCTTTTGCAAAAAATTGCCCCTAACCCCTACACCAGTGCCTATCTTCCGGATATTATCGGCACCAAAAGCGGTGAATGCTGGATGCTCGATAAAATACACGGATTGTCACGGCTTGAAGGCCACCGTTTTGTAAAAATCAAAGGAGAAGATTTTCCCTACCCGATCAACCTTTACCCCAAGGTAACGATGACCGACCACCTGGGAGATTCCCTGACTATTTTCCGGGATTTCCAGTATTCTGTATTTAATATCCTTAAAACTCCGAAAGGCGATGTTGCGATGCGCCAGGAAGTCGGTCTCCGGGAGATAGACCCACGCTGGAGGCATATCCTCGATTATTTGGCAGAAAACCCCGTTATCGCCGGAGGTAACCTCGTCAATATCTCCTCTATTTCCAAAGATAAAAACGGCGCTTTATGGTATGCCACCAATATCGGCATTTTTTTGGTGCGCAGCCGTACGGGACTGAATTTCAAACAAATTGAAACCACGAAGAAAAATAGCGTCAGGGGCATTTGGGGCGATGAGAAAGGCCTGCGCTGGGTAGGCGCCTATAGCGGCGCATTTTATTTTCCAGAATCCGGGCCCCCAAAGTTCTTCCCGCAGTTCAAAGCGGTATGGAATTTCCTTCCCGATGGGCAGGGACAATTCTGGCTTGCACGGGAAAGCGAAAAATCCCCGCAACGGATAAGTTTGCAAAATGGTAAGCTGAGCTTCGATTCCGTGCCGCTGACGGGATTTACCCTCAATATCATCCCTTTCGGGAATAAGCTCCTGGCAGGAGGCTATCTGCCTAAACTTTCAGTCTTGGATCGAAAATCTGGCAAAGTACGCTATCAGGTACCCTTGAAAGGCAAAAGGAACGATTACGGACAGACCATGCCTGCCGCTAAAGTAATCCTTCCACAAAGCGATTCCAGCGTTTGGGTTGCGGGCAATGCAGGTCTTTTCCGTTTGACTATGGGTAAAAATGGCTGGTTGAAACAAGATTTCCAGGCAGCGCCCCAGGAAATTTCCTCGCTGCCGATCAACGCGCTCTACCAGGACAACGAAGGCAAATTATGGGTAGGGACTGCCGGGCGTGGCCTTTTCCTGTTCGACCCGCGCTCACGGAAAGTCAAGAACTTTCTTGCTGTGGACGGGCTTGCCCATGACATTGTATATTCTATCCTCAGCAGCCATAGCGATTCCCTTCTTTGGTTGGGCACACAGAAAGGACTAAGTTGTTTCAACGTCGCCGCGGCGTCTTTTCACAATTATTATGAGAAAGATGGCCTTGCCAACAATGAATTCAACACCTCGGCTACCTGGAAATCCCCAGATGGGACCCTCTACTTGGGGGGAATCAATGGCATTACCTATTTTAAACCCCAGAAACCCGTACTAAATGAAAGCAAGGCGGGCGTTTTCCTCAGCCTGGATGTGCTCGACCTGCGCAAGGAAGGGGTAAAAGCCAGGCATTTCCCCATATCCGGCGACACTTTCAACCTTAACCCCTTCAATTATTACCTCGACATCGGGTTCCAGAGCAGTGCCCATTTTGACTCCGAAGAAATCATTTACCGGTTCAGGATTTCCAATCGCCTTACGCCGAGTTGGCAGTACCTGCATTTTGGTGAAAAACTCATCCTTAACCACCTCCCAACCGGCACTAACCGCCTAGTGGCCCAGGCCAGGATGCCTGCCGGTAACTGGGGGCCGGTTTATACGCTGAACCTGCGCGTCTTTCCTCCCTGGTACAAAACCTGGCAGTTTATCTCTTTGCTCATCGCCATTATCCTTCTCTTCCTATATCTCCTTGTGCGGCTGAGATTGAGAAAATACCGGCGGGAATACAATTTGAGAAAGAAAATTTCTGCGGATCTCCATGACGAGTTTGGCGGTAGGCTCTTCGCCCTCAACGTCCTCGCCAATCAAATCAACGCACCGGCTACCTCCGGGGCAGATTTCCCAAAGCTCTTCGACCAATTCCAGCGCCTGAGCCTGGAAACCCTGCGTACCGCAAGAAACTTTATCTGGGCTTTCGACCCGGGAAGCGACCGCCTCGAAAACCTGGCCGACCGTATGGAAGACTTCTGTAGTACCGTCATCCGGCCCCTTGTGCCCGAAATTACATTTCAGCGCGGCTATCTGCCCCATCGCAGACCCATCAATTCCAAAACAAAGCACTATACCCTCATGATCTTTCAGGAGTTGCTCACCAATATTGTCAAACACAGCGATTCCGAATCCATACACATCAATTTCTACGTCAGGGACAGATACCTGGTGATAAAAATCTCAAACCCCTACCACAAGAACCGGCAAAATCCCCTGACCGGCCATCACAGCAGCGGAAACGGCCTGCTCAATATCCATTCCAGGCTCAGTGCGCTGAATGCAAATATCGAGCGAAAGGACAATGGCCAGATTTACGAAGCGACCCTGACCATAAAGAAGTGGTAAATACATCCCCGGCCGCTTACACCTGAAAGCTTTTCCTGCCTAAAAGACTTGCAGCGCTGAGATACCGCGGCCCGCAACAAGCAGCCTTCTCGCCTTCAATAGGTGAATGTGTGCCTTTTTCGATTCTGTAGCCAGGCGCTGCGCCCTCAAAGGCCTTCGCGTGGATGAAAAAATTCAGCACCTTCCTCCCGGGGCTGTGTAAAAAGGTTTTTGCCGCCTACGGCGGCAGAATATTCTTCTGAGAGACGCG
>JBMOJO010000037.1:0-23183 GCA_049315745.1 Saprospiraceae bacterium
CTCTCAGAAGAATATTCTGCCGCCGAAGGCGGCAAAAACCTTTTTACACAACCCCTGCGTTGCCTTCTACAACAAACCAAGCGGACCGAGTAAAAAATTTTCGCGATATTTCCCCAAACCTGGCACATGCGCATTATCCACACCTCAGACTGGCACCTCGGGCAGCGTTTTCTGCAGAACGACCGCACGGAAGAACAAGAACGCGCCCTCGCCGCGCTGCTCGAAGTCATCCAGCGCGAAAATGCCGATGCGCTCATCGTTTCGGGGGATATTTTTGATATTGGAAACCCGCCAGTACCGGCACGCAGGATATATTACCATTTTTTGACCTCCCTGCTGGGTACCTCCTGCCGCTATGTAGTCATTACCGGCGGCAACCACGATGCGCCCGGTATGCTGGATGCACCAAAATCCCTCCTCAAGCATCTGAACGTTTTTGTCACAGGAGCGGCACCCCGGCAGCATGCCGATGCCCTGATCGAACTGCGCAGCGGCTCCGGCCAGTTGGAAGCGGTAGTTGCCGCAGTGCCCTACCTCCGCGAACGCGACCTTCGCGCGTCCATACCCGGGGAATCCGGCCCGGAAAGATTGCTGAGGATACGGGAGGCCATCCGGGAATATTTCACTAAAGTGGGGGAATCTGCCCGTGCTTTCGAGGAAGCTAATGTCCCGGTAATCTGTATGGCCCACCTCTTCGCTGTAGGCGCACAAAGTTCCGGCGAACAGAACAACATCTATATCGGAGATGTGGAAAATATCGAAGCCGGGGCTTTCCCGGAGATTTTTTCCTATGTTGCGCTCGGACATATTCACCGGCCTCAAATCGTGGGCGGGGTGGAGCGGGTTCGCTATTCCGGTTCGCTCATCCCCCTTAGTTTCAGCGAGACAAAAGACGTAAAAGGGGTGTACGTTCTGGAATACTCCGGTAGTGCCCTGCAAAACTGCAGGTTTGTAGATTTTCCCGTTTTCAGGCGCCTGAAGACAATCGAAGGCACCCTGGACGAAGTAAAACAGGCGTTGGAGGCATTTGATACCAGGCACCGCAACAACGATTTACGGTCCTGGATAGAAGTAATCGTCCATGCCGATCGCATACATCCCGGGTTGGACGATGAACTCAGGGACTACTGCGCCGATTTCAAGCTCGACCTCCTCAAAGTCCGGCTTCAGTCGCCTAACCCCTCTGTTCAGCGGGCGGCAACCCAAGAATCGCTCAAAACCCTCGAGCCCCTGGAGGTATTCCGCCGCAGGCTGGAGGTCGGGGGGAAATTGCCCGAACAGTTTCCGGAGCTGGAATCTACCTTCCGCGAACTCCTCGAATGGATGAAAGAAAATGACGTCGAACCCTAATTTGAAATTATGCGCATCCTTCGTATTTCCATCAAAAATCTTCATTCCCTCCGGCTGGAAGCACAAATTGATTTCCAAGATCCCCCGCTTGCCCATGCCGGGTTATTTGCAATCGTCGGGGATACCGGGGCCGGCAAGAGCACGATCCTGGATGCCATCACCCTGGCCCTCTATGGTAAGGCCCCCCGATATGCTAAAGATTCAAAAGCCTCCAAAGCTGTGATGTCCTTTGGCACAGCCGATAGTTTGGCCGAAGTCCTTTTCGAAACCAACGAAGGAACATTCCTTGCATGCTGGTCCATGCGCCGCGCCCACAACCAATTAGGGGGAAAACTGCAGGAACCCGCGCGCGCACTGTCCCGGTGGGACCCTGAATCCGGCAGTTTTATGGGCATCGCCAACGGGGCACAGGAAACCAATACCGCTGTCGAGCTGATTACCGGACTCGACTTCGACCGTTTCCGCAGGTCGGTACTGCTGGCACAGGGCGATTTTGCCGCATTCCTCGACGCAGATACCGCAGAGCGGAGTAACCTGCTGGAACGGATCACCGGAACGGAAATTTATTCGAGCATCTCCAAAGCCGCACACGAACGCTATAAACTGGAAGTGGCAAAACTTACCGCAATTAAAACGGAAATCAATCAGCTCAATCTACTCGACGAAACAGAAATTTCCGGGATCCGGAAAGAGATAGACACCCTTCAGGAAAACGCCTCTCAAGCTGGCGCTGCTTCAAAACAACTCCGCCGGCAAATTGCCGATAAAGAAGCCTACGACAAAGCCAGCGAAACCCAACAGCAAATTGCCCTAAGCCAGGCACAACTCGCCCTGCGGCAAACAGCATTTGCACCGGCACTCGAACGGCTTAAACTGCATGAACTGGCCTTTCCTTTCAGCAGTGAATTGCAAACGGTCGAAAACCAAAAACAAAATCTGAACAAACTTCAGGAAAGGCTATCCGGGGAAAGGCAAAGCCTGCATAACCTGAAATTACAAATTGACCACGAACAGGCCTCCCACGACCAACTGGAATCCCGGTACCGGGACATGCAGTCCACTTTCGCGTCAAAAGAGCCGGTCTGGGAAAGAACCCTTCAGCTCGATTTGCGTATGGAGGAGCGCAGCGCCCCGCTCCGGGAGGCATTGGCCAACGCCACGCGTTCTGCATCTGATTTCCTTGCAGCCGGCAGGAAAGTCGCAGACAGCGAAAACGGACTCCGGGAAATCAGGCGCGAAAGCGACGGGCTCGAAATATGGACGCACAGCCATAAGGCATGGGCAGAAATTACGGCCGACTATGCCTTAATTGCGCGTGAATATCATGCCTACAACGAACTGCTGAGCAGCACAACGGCAGAGCAGGCCAAGCTGCAGTTGCTAAAGCAAGCGTTAACAGGCAAAATGGCCGATTTTCAAAAGGTTTCTGCTGATTTTGACCAGGCGCAAAAGCGCTTCGAAACGCTCGAGACAAGGTTCTACTCGGCCACACCGCCACAATACCCCAAAGACCGCAGCTCGCTCCTGCAGATCGTCGCGAAGGATATGGAAACCCTCGCCGGCCGTTGCCGGGAATTGGAAGCCTTCGAACAGATCCTCCTCGATTACCGGAATTTACTCAACGAACGCAGCAAACAACTCGCTGAACTCGAAGCCCTGCGCAATAGCGACCGGAAGACAGGTATCGAAATCCTGTCTGCCCTGGATGCCACCGAGGCGCTTGAAGCTGCCGTGCAACTCCGGGAAGCTATTTTTGAACAGCAACAGCGCATCTCCAATTATGACGCCGATCGGGGCAGCCTTCGCGCCGGGGAGCCTTGCCCGCTCTGCTTCTCTACCGATCACCCCTTCAGGCATCAGCAGATCGAACACTTCGTTGACCGGGCAAGAATTGACCGGGACAATAGCCGCACCAAGTTAAAGGAAGCATTATATACCCTGCAGAGCCTCTTGCAGAAACATCTCGTGACCGGCAGCCAAATTGCCCAACTGAGCACCCTGCTGGACGAAAACAGCCTCCTCATGTCCCTGGAATCCAGGATGGCGGCCCTTCCGGGAAACCTCGCAGACATCATAAAAATCCGGGAGGAAATCAATACCACAAATCAGGCATTCGATAAGCTCCGGAAAAGCAGCGAAGTCTTGCTCCATACCCATGAGGAGCTGCTCGATGCGGAAAAAAATCTCAACGCACTAAAACTTCAGCGCCAGCAACTCGAATCGGAGGTATGGATCGCACAGGAACGCCTTGATCAAGCCAACCAATCCTGTGATCATTATTCTGTCTCGCTGGAAGATAAAAGCCACTGGCTAAAATCCGCTTTTCTAAAATATAATATCGAATTTTCCCGCGATAAAGCCACCGACACGCTGACCCAGCTCGCTGCGCACAGAGACGAATACACCCAAAAGGAACATCGCCTCCGAAAGCTTTCTGAGCAATACCGGATAACAGAAAACCAACTTGCAGGCCAGCGCTTGGAAGAGGACCACCTTGCATCAATAATGGAAGCAAGCCGCAAACATGCAGATGAGCTACAGGGGCAGTTCGACCAACTCCGGGGCGAGCGGGCTGAGCTCATGGGGCAGGAAGACCCTAAAGCCGGGAAAACGGCTATGCAGCAGGAAATGGCAGAGCAACTGGCTAAGGTGGAGAAAAGCCGAATTGCGCTCAGCACCCTCGCCGGCCTTGCGAGGGACCTGGACACTACGATACAGAACCTGGAGCAAAATACCGCCGAAACAGCAAAGGAAATCCAGAAGGCCTCGACCGCACTGGCTGAAAAAACAAGTGGCCTGGGCTTCGAAGGCCTTGTGGCATTGCAGGAAGCCATCCTCGACGCAGGGCAGGTCGCAGAAATCCGCGAAGAAGCCCGCCAATTAAGCGTAAAAGCGGCAGAGCTCCAGGGCCGTCGCGATGAAATTGACCGAAACCTGAACGCACTCTCCATACTCGTGGAATCCCTCCCGGAACGGGACGAGTTGGTCCATACGCTCGCGGCCAGTGAGCGGGACGAAGCAGATTTCCTGGAGCGAAAAGGCGCATTGCAGCAACGACTGGATGACCAGGAGCGCCTGAAAAACAGAAAAATACAACTGCTCGAAGTACACGCCGCACAGGAAAAAGAAACCGGCCGCTGGTCGGCGCTCAATGTGCTGATCGGTTCCTCCGACGGAAAAGTGTTCCGGAAATTTGCCCAATCCCTTACGCTTGCCCAACTGACATACAAAGCCAATAACCACCTGGCCAGGCTCTCCGGACGCTACCTGATCAGACAGTCCAGCCTGGACGAACTCGAACTCGAAATCATGGACACCTTCCAGGCCGACAACGTCCGGAATATGAAAACCCTCTCCGGGGGCGAGCGGTTTCTCGTAAGTCTCGCCCTTGCGCTAGGTCTCGCAGATCTCGCCGGGGGAAATGCAACAGTTCAGTCCCTGTTCATTGACGAAGGTTTCGGCGCACTCGATGAAAACACCCTCGAATCCGCCCTCAATACTTTGGAAAACCTGCAGTCAGAAGGCAAAATCGTCGGGGTAATCTCTCATGTGAAGGAAATGAAAGAACGAATCGCCGTGCAAATCCAGGTGCGTAAAAAAAGTAACGGTTACAGCGAAATTGCCGTCGTGGAGCTTTAAAGCGCCCTCGTCCGGTTTTCCATTGCCCAAATCGAAAATTTGCAGCCCCGTTCTAAAAAAATCCCTTTATTTTGTGTTTAATATCTGTTACGATCCGAAAACCAACTTTCCGCGCAATGCAAAAAAACCTAGCTTCGTTCTTTAAGGCCCACGGCGAAAACCTCGACCAGAAAAGCGTGGATTTCCTTATCCACGCCCTCGAAAAAAATAACCTGCCAGGCTTCGACTATATCGAGTTCAAACAATCCCTCTCAACTCTGGCCAGAATGGTGGACCTGGACGAGGCCACGCGCTACAAATCCGCATTCGCCTCTGCCGTAGCACTGGGGCTCGACCGCCAAAAACTGCTCGCATCCGCAGAACATTATAAAAAAATCCTCTCGAACGAAAAAGTCCAGTTCGACGCCGCGTTGCAAAAGCAAATCGAACAGCGCGTGAGCGCAAAAAAAGTCGAAGTTGAAAAACTGCGCAAACAAATAGAAGATTACCAATCCAAAATCAAGGAACTGGAGCGCAAAATCCAGGAAACCCACCTGACGATCAACCAACAAGACGACCTGATCCAGGCAGCAATGGAAAAAATCGAGACGACCAAAAACGGTTTCGAGTCCACCCTCGTCAGTATTATGCAGGAAATTGACCACGATATTCAAAATATTATCAAACATCTCTAATGGCTGAAATGAATTTTCAAGCAGACGGGAAGCCCAGGTCGTTCTGGAAAAGACCGGAAGGGGTAGTCGGCGCTATCTTCCTCATTGCCGTCCTCGCAGGGCTGGGCATCCTTTTCTTCACCTACCTGCCGGTTTTGGTAGAACTCGCCAAAAATGTCCTCTACCTTACCCTCATGATCATCGCCGCCGCCGGCTTGCTTTACATGGTTTTTGACCCCCGTATGCGCAACCTGTTCTGGTATGGCTACAAAAGTGTGATGCGTTGGCTTACAGGACTTTTTGTCACCATTGACCCCATCGGCATCCTGAAGAACTATGTGGAAGACCTCAAGGACAACCTCGCAAAGATGCGCAAACAAATTGGGGCCCTGCGCGGACAAATGCGCAAAATCCAAACGTTGATCGAAGATAACAACAAGGAGATCAACAATAATATGATGCTTGCGAAAGCAGCCCGCGACGCTGAAAAGGAACAGCAGATGCTGCTCGCTTCACGCAAAGCCGCCCGCCTGCAGGAAACCAACGAGAAATACGCGAACCTTTACCAAAAAATGGAAGTCCTCTACCGCATCCTGACCAAAATGCACAACAACAGCGAAGTGCTCCTGGAGGATACCGAAGATCAGGTCAAGGTGAAGGAGCAGGAACGCAAAGCGATCCGCACCTCGCACTCTGCAATGCGTTCCGCCATGAGCGTTATCAGCGGCGATCCCGATAAGCGGGCGATGTTCGATATGGCGATGGAGGCTGTTGCCGATGATGTAGCGAACAAGGTGGGCGAAATGGAGCGCTTCATGGAGATGTCCTCTAATTTTATGGAGTCGGTGGACCTGCAAAACGGGATATTCGAAGAACAGGGCCTGAAGATGCTGGAAGAATGGGAACAAAAAAGTACCCTGATGCTCCTGGAAGGAAGCCCAAAAAGCAATAAATTCGACGATGTCCTGGACTTGGAAGCCCCCGCCCGCAAACAGGAGGAAAAACAGGCCAAGGGTGGCCAGGGTTCCAGCTATGACAATCTCTTTAGCTAGCCTCTGCGGCCTTGTCTGTTTCGTCGTTTGCGTATTCACCGCACAGCGGGGCACAGGTGCCCGTCCCGACCATGGGATTTACATCGGCATGGTGGAACTCCGCCTGCCCGACACCGGTAACCTCGCAGCACTGCGCGTAAAGGTCTTTCACGATGATCTGCAAAGTGCAGTGCGGGCAGCATTCCCCTCCCGTTTCCGGCCAGCGGAAAGGGGAGGGGAATGGCTCGAAGCCAACCGGGAGGCCGTACTTTCCTATTTTCGGCGAACCCTCGTGTTCAGGGCACGGAATACCCTGCTGAAATACAATTTCGCAGCGTTTACCAGGGAGAACAACCTCTATATCCTCGATTTCGTACTACAGTGCCCGGATAAATGGCAATCGCTCCAAATCCGTGCCGATTTTCTCACCGAATTATTTCCGGCACAGTCCAACGTTATCCGCTGGGAGGCGGGAAGGGGCGGGGTATTCTTTGCAAGGGCGAGCAGAAATTCCCCGGAGGTTCGGATCGAACGTGATTAGAATTGTATTTCCATGGAATACTCCGGGCCAAAATCCCCCTTCACGACGCCTTTGTGATAATTACCGCAGGCCTGGAGATGCCCATGAGGCACAAATTGACCTTTTTTTCCCTCGCGATAACCCATCTCAACAAGCCGGTTATTTTCCGGCGAAGAGGTCCATTAATGCCTGGGCCGTAACCATAACGCCTGTTTCGAGGGATTTCTCCGGGTCGGGGTAATAGAAAGGGCTATGAAGCCCGGGCAGGTCGTTACTTTTAATCCTTTCCGCAGGGGCAGTCCCCAGCCAGAAAAGTACAGTGGGCACTTTGTGTTCCGTCTGCCCGAAACGCGCGAAATCCTCCCCGACCATCTGGCGCTCTGCTTCCAATACTGCGCTTTCGCCCAGGGTCCTGCGGGCAGAAGCCGACAGGCGGTCAGTAAGATCGGGGTGGTTGTAGTTGGAAGGTGTAAATACTTTTGGGATCGAAACTTCGGGCATCTTCTCATCGGGCAGCCCCGCAGCAATGGCCACTCCCCGGCAAATTTCCTTTATCCTGCGGTGTACCAACTGGCGGACCTCCTCGGTGAATGTACGCACCGTAAGCTGGAGGGTCACTTCATCGGGGATGATATTGTGCTTGGTGCCTCCTTTTATCGCACCAACTGTCACCACAGCAGGCTCTGTAGGCTTCATACTCCGGCTCACGATCGTCTGGAGTTCCATCACGATCATACTGGCTACGACAACCGGGTCAATGGACATGTGCGGTGAAGCGCCATGGGCGCCAATCCCAAAAACGCGGATATCAATACTCTCGGAATTGGCCATGGTATAGCCCTTGCCAAAACCGACCTTACCCGCGGGAATCGTCGGGCTGCAGTGGAGGGCGAGGCCCAGATCGGGTACGCCAAAGCGTTGATACAACCCGGCTTCCAACATCAATTTTGAGCCCATCCCAATCTCCTCCGCCGGCTGCCCGATCATCATGAGCGTACCTTTCCATTTGTCTTTCGAGCGCGCCATGGCCCTTGCCGTACCCAGCCAGGTCGTCATGTGCATGTCGTGCCCGCAGGAGTGCATCGCCCCGGTTTCCTGTCCGTTGTACTGAATACTCACCTTGCTGGCATAAGGCAGCTGGGTCTTCTCGACCATCGGCAGGGCATCCATGTCCGTGCGGTATAAAATCATGGGGCCATCGCCATTTTTCAGGATGCCGACAATCCCATAGCCCCCCACGCCTTCTGCGACTTCGAAGCCGGCTTTGCGCAGTTCGCCGGCCAGTGTCCTGGAAGTCTCCTTCTCTTCCAGCGAGACTTCAGGGCGCTGGTGGAGCTGCTTGTAAAAATCCAAAAGAAAGGGAAGGTCAGCAATAACAGTCTCCCGGAGGATTACCGGGCCTTCCCCGGCATAGATACTACCGGAACAAAGGACCAGTGCGATGGCGATGAGCGTCTTTTGCATTTGAAGGTGCTTTTGGTAAACAGCCTGCAAAATAACAATTGAGGCGTTCCAATAGGTTATCGCATGGAAAAAAAAACTGTTTTTCCCCAAGGCCGGGACCTTTTCATCGCACATGAACCGTCCACAGGACCGGAAAAAGTCGGTGTGCGCGGAAAAAAACCCCATTTATCGCTGGGTATCCTATCGAAATAAGTTTGATGAAAAAGAAAAAAGCACACGACTAAAAACTTTATTGCATTGCTGCAGGCAGCGCAACGCTTATATTGCTACCTTTGCGCTTTATTTGAAAAAACGAGACGCTTGCAAACGACATTTAATGATTTGGGCCTCAAGCCCGCCCTGCTCAAAGCAATAGCAGAACTTGGCTTCGTAACGCCCACGCCGATTCAGGAAAAAGCCATTCCCTACCTTCTGGAACACAGCAACGATCTGGTCGCTTTCGCACAGACCGGCACTGGGAAAACCGCAGCCTTTGGCCTTCCCGTGCTGCAACATGTAGATCCGGCAACTGCCCATATCCAGATGCTCGCCCTTTGCCCAACCCGGGAACTTTGCCTCCAGATTGCCAATGAAATGGGGCTTTATGCCAAATTCCTTCCCAATATCCAGATTATCAGCGTGTATGGAGGGGTAGAAATCCAGAAACAAATCCTGGCCCTGCGCCAGGGCCCTCAAATCGTAATCGGTACCCCCGGCAGGGTCCTGGACCTCATCAACCGCAAAAAACTCGCGGTGAACGCAATCCGGTGGCTCGTACTCGACGAGGCGGACGAGATGCTGTCCATGGGCTTCAAAGACGAGCTGGACGCCATCCTCGATACGACCCCAAAAGAGAAACAAACCCTCTTGTTCTCGGCCACCATGCCCGATGAAATGGTCGCCATTTCCCGAAAGTATATGCGGGACCCCGTGGAAATCAGCGCAGGAAGGAAAAATATCGCGGCGGAAAACGTACAGCACCATTCCTACATGGTCCAGGCAAAGGACAAGTACCTGGCGCTCAAACGCATAGCAGATTATTACCCGGATATCTACGGCATCGTCTTTTGCAGGACACGCCAGGAAACCAAGGAAATCGCTGAAAAAATGATGCAGGATGGCTATAATGCCGATGCCCTGCACGGCGATTTGTCCCAGGCCCAGCGCGATTATGTCATGCAGCGTTTCCGGCTAAAACAGCTTCAGATCCTCGTGGCTACTGATGTCGCGGCCCGCGGGCTCGATGTGAATAACCTCAGCCATGTCATCCATTTTAACCTGCCGGACGACCCCGAGGTGTATATCCACCGCAGCGGACGTACCGGAAGGGCAGGGAAAACAGGGATTTCCGTGGTCATCGCCAACCTGCGGGAAAAAAACAGGATCGTAACCATAGAGCGTAAGATCGGCAAAAAGCTGGAAATCAAACCGGTGCCTACCGGCAGAGATGTGTGCGAGAAACAACTCTTCCACATGATCGGAAGGATAGAGAATATCGAAGTGAAGGATAATCAAATCCAGGGCTTTCTCCCTTCGATCTATCAGCGCCTTTCATGGATGACAAAAGAGGACCTGATCCAGCGCTTCGTCTCTATAGAGTTTAACCATTTCCTCACCTACTATAAGGATGCCCCCGACCTGAACGTGGAGCATGCCCGGCCTAAGACCAAGGCAGAAAAGAAGGCACAATGGGAAGAGAAAAAGCCGTCGGGACAATACGCCCGGCTGTTCATCAACCTGGGCAAACAGCAAAATGTTACCCCTAAGCAACTGATCGAACTGATTAACCGCAACACCCGCGGCAAATCCGTCCGGATCGGCCGCATCGAACTGTTCCGCAATTACTCCCTGGTCGAAATAGACCCCGATTTCAAAGCCCCGGTCATCAAGGCACTCAACGGCCTCGAAATGAAGGAAGGGCCGCTGGAAGTCAGGGAAGATCGCAATAAATAATGCTGTTGCCCGTGCCGATCTGGTGACGGTAATGGCCGGCCGGCGATCTGCTTCCCGTCGCAGCGGGTCCGTAACCATATCTTGTGGCCGCCTGCTTGGTATCCACAGCTTCGCCGCGGAGGATATTTTGGTGTGCGTTATGCCGGCATGCGGGCGCACGCGCATCAAAATTACTTCCCAAGACAATGACGTGCTAAATTAGGTGCGATTATGGAAGTGTTGCAAAAGCCCGGGAAGAAAATAGCCGAGGGGGAAGTCCGCTGGGGGATAATTGGTGCCGGCAATGTCTGTGAGGTCAAATCTGCTCCTGCCATGCAAAAGGTCGCCGGTAGCAGGCTGGTTGCCATCATGCGTCGGGACGGCGAAAAAGCCAGAGATTATGCCTTGCGGCACAACGTAGGGCGATGGTACACGGATGCGGCAGCGCTCATTGCAGATCCGGAGGTGAATACCATATATATCGCAACCCCGCCCAATGTGCATCTCCATTACACCCGCATGGCCGCTGCCGCCGGAAAGCCCGTGTATGTGGAAAAGCCCATGGCGCGCACCTACGCGGAATGCAGGGAGATGATTGCCGTATGTAAGGCTGCCAACGTGCCGCTCTATGTCGCCTATTACCGGCGTGCCCTCCCGCATTTTATCAAAATCCGTGCGTTGCTCGCCGAAGGGGCGATTGGCGCGGTGCGCACCGTACATATCTCCATGCGGCAGGTCGTACTGCCGGATATCGTCGCAAAAATCGAAAACAACTGGCGCGTACAGCCCGAAATTGCCGGAGGTGGGTATTTCTACGACCTGGCTTCCCACCAGCTCGATTTACTGGATTATTTCTTCGGGCCTATCACCCATGCCGCCGGCTTTGCTGCCAATCAGGCAGGCGCTTATCCCGCCGAAGATATCGTTGCCGGTAGCTTCGTCTTCCAAAATGGCGTCTTAGGGACGGGAAACTGGTGCTTCACAGCAGCCCAGGATGCTGAAGAAGACAGCGTTTCGATCATCGGTAGCCTTGGCTCGATCGCTTTCAGGACTTTCGGTGAGCCGCGCTTCTCGCTCCACCGGCAGGGCGCGAAAGATACCGTTTTCTCTTTTCCCCCTCAACCACATATCCAGGCCCCCATGATCGCCAAAGTAACCGGCGACCTCCTCGGTACGGATCTCTGCCCCTCTGACGGTATCTCGGCCGCACGCACCAACCGGGTCATGGAACTGCTCGCAAAAAAAGCTTGAACGTCCGGTACCGACGAAGGCCGGGTAAAAGGCCGGGTTGCGCAGCACCTTAAAGAGGCCTATGCCACTTACCTGTAACGGCTGTAGCCGGTATAACAGAAAATTTCCTTTTATTTCTTAAACCATTACCAAGTACCGAAGTTTATATTTAGTATTACAAATTAATTCCCCATTTTCAAAAGTAGGCAAAATATTAACCACGTATTTTTCTTGTTGAAAAAATTTCAATCGGAAATCACATGCATAATTGCACTTCATGTAAGAAAAAGCGGTGGCAGCGCCTCACCTGGCTACCCGCGCTGGCTGTCGCTATTCTGCCGAAGTGCCCCTTCTGTATTATGGCATACGCGGGGGCTATACCACTCTGCGGAGGAAATACCGTCTATCCCAATGCCGGTAATTTTTCCCTTTACCTCACCGGCGGCTTTGCACTTGTGGTACTGCTCGGCATCCTGTTGAACAACAAAGGTACCCGCACTTTTACAGCAGGACTGATTGCTGCAGTGGGTATATGCTGTATCGTCACAGGTCAGCTAATATGGATATCTATGCCGCTATACTACCTGGGAACAGGGATCTTGTTCTTTGGCATCTGGTACAATGGCAGCTATGCCTATTTCAAGCGGACCTATTTTCCCTCTTTAACAAGCTTTAAATTGCGAACAAAAATGTAATTCACCGATGATTGCAGAACCATTCCATTACGATGCTCCTTCGACCCTCGACGAGGCCTTCGCCTTACTGGAGGAATACGGAGATGAAGCAAAAATCTTGGCGGGCGGGCACAGCCTGGTCCCCATGATGAAACTCAGGTTCTCTTCGCCTACCCACCTTGTGGATATCAATGGTATCCCTGGCTTGGCGTACATTAAAGAAGAGGACGGCTACCTGAAAATCGGGGCGATGACCCGGGAAGCAGAACTGGAGGACTCCGGTCTGATCGCCCGGAAGTACCACATTTTCAAAGATGCTACCCACCTGATTGCCGACCCTCAGGTCCGGAATTTCGGGACGATCGGCGGCAACATCGCCCATGGGGACGCAGCGAATGACCATCCCGCGGTGATGCTCGCCCTTGGTGCAGAAGTGGAAATCAGCAGCAAAGAAGGAAAACGTACCGTTCCCATTGACGATTTCTTCTATGGTTTTTACACGACCGCCGTCCAGCACGGCGAGATATTGACCGAAATCCGCATTCCGGCGGCCTCGGGCAAGTATGGTTCGGCGTATTACAAAGTAGAACGCAAGGCGGGAGATTATGCTGCAGCAGGCGTTGCCGCTATGGTTCAGTTGGACAGCAGCGGAAAATGCGTAAAAGCGGGTATCGGGCTGACCAACGTCAACCCCCTGCCTCTGCGCGCATCCCGCTCCGAAGCAGTACTGGTCGGTAATGTCCCCTCTGACGAACTGATCGCACTGGCCGCACAGTACGCCTCCGAAGATTGTAACCCCTCTGAAGACCTCCGCGGCGACGAAGAGTACAAAAGGCACCTGGTGATGGTCGTCACCAAACGCATGTTGAAACTGGCAATTGAAAGAGCTCAAAACGCATAACCTATGAAAAAATCCATCACCCTAAGCGTAAACGGTGCGGCCCATACGATTGACGTCGAGCCGAGGATGTTACTGGTACACGCCATCCGGGAAATCCTGAATATGACCGGGACACATATCGGCTGCGATACTTCGAGTTGCGGGGCGTGTACGATCCTGATAGACGGCAAATCGGCAAAGTCCTGCACCATCCTGGCCGTACAGGCAAACGGAAAGTCTATCACCACTGTAGAAGGTCTGGCCACTGCAGAAGGACTGCACCCCATCCAGGAAGGTTTCCACCTCAGCCATGCCCTGCATTGTGGGTTCTGTACCCCCGGTATGATGATGCGCGCCGTAGAACTTCTGGAAAAAAACCCCAACCCCAGCGAAGAAGAAATCCGATGGGGTATTTCCGGCAACTTATGCCGCTGTACCGGGTACAACAATATCGTTAAAGCGATCCAATATGCTTCCGCCAAGATGGAGGGCCGTGAACTGCCTTCCACCGAGCCTGAATTTGTATAATTTTCACTATTTCGTTTAACCGAAGAAATCCATTTTTCATGATAGAATGCAAAACGTCCAAGGAAATCGGTGGAATGGGGCATTCCAAGAAAAGGAAGGAAGATGCCCGTTTCATCCAGGGGAAAGGCAATTACGTGGATGATGTCAAACTTCCCGGAATGGTCTATATGGACATTGTCCGCAGCCCTTATGCCTATGCCAAAATCAAAAAAATAGACGCCTCCAAAGCGCTGGCCATCCCCGGCGTACTGGCAGTGGTTACCGGAAAAGACCTGGAGCAGTACAACTTGCACTGGATGCCGACTCTGATGTCGGATACCCAGATGGTGCTGCCCACGGATACGGTAATGTACCAGGCCCAGGAAGTCGCCGCGGTAATCGCCACCGAAAAATATATCGCACGCGACGGCCGCGATGCCGTGATCGTCGAATACGAACCCATGACCCCCGTCATGGACCCCTTCAAGTCCCTCGATCCAAATGCGCCGGTGCTCCGCCAGGATAAACCGGGCAAAACAGACAACCATATTTGGAACTGGCAAGTAGGGGACAAGGATAAAACGGAAGCGGTATTCAACCAGGCAGATGTGGTGGTCAAGCAGCAGATGCATATCCCGCGCATCCATGTGGCTTCGATCGAAACCTGTGGCTGTGTTGCCCATTACAATAAAGTGGAGAACCACCTCACCATGTACATGACCACCCAGGCGCCGCATGCCATCCGCACGGTAATCGCCCTGGTGGCCGGCCATGTAGGGCTCACAGAAGAGAAAGTACGGGTAATCTCCCCGGATATCGGCGGAGGATTCGGCGGTAAAGTGCCGGTTTATCCAGGTTATGTTATCGCAATCGCCGTTTCGTTCCTGACCGGCCTTCCGGTGAAATGGATCGAAGACCGCAGCGAGAACCTCCAGGCCGACTCCTTCGCACGCGATTACCACATCACGGCAGAAATGGCCGGCACCAAAGATGGAAAAATCCTCGCTACGCGCTTCAAAGTATTGGCCGACCATGGCTATACGGATGCTTCCGCCAACCCTTCAAAATTCCCGACCGGACTTTTCTCCATCGGCACAGGGTCCTATAATTACGATACCGCCTATATGGAGGCCGATGCCGTCTATACCAACAAACCGCCCGGAGGGGTCGCTTACCGCTGCTCCTTCCGCGTAACGGAGGCGGTACACGCCATCGAGCGCATCACCGATATCTTCGCACGGGAAATTGGTAAAGACCCCGCAGATCTGCGGATGGAAAACTTTATCAAGAAAGAAGAATTCCCCTGGGCGTCGCCTACGGGATGGTCTTATGACAGCGGCGATTATCATGCCGGCCTGCAGAAGGCAATGGATGCTATCGGATACCACGAGCTGCGCAAAGAACAGGAGGAACTGCGCAAGCAGGGCAAATGGATGGGCATCGGGATCTCTACCTTCACCGAAGTAGTAGGGGCTGGGCCCTCCAAGGATTTCGATATCCTGGGCATCAAAATGTTCGATAGCGCGGAGATCAGGGTACACCCGACCGGAAAGGCGATCGCCCGCTTCGGGACGAAATCCCAGGGACAAGGCCACGAAACAACCTACGCGCAAATCGTGGCAGAAGAACTGGGTATCCCGATGGAACATGTTCAAATCGAAGAAGGCGATACGGATACTGCACCCTACGGCCTGGGCACTTATGCAAGCCGAAGCACGCCTACCGCCGGTGCCGCTGCCGCTATGGCCGCCCGCAAACTGCGGGACAAAGCAAAGAAAATCGCCGCCTACCTGCTCGAAGTCAGCGAAGAAGACCTCGAGTGGGAACCCGGTAAATTCTTCGTGAAAGGTGCGCCGGAAAAGGCCAAAACAATCCAGGAAATCGTCTTCGCGTCCTACACCAACCATCCTCCCGGAATGGAAGCCGGGTTCGAAGCTACCCACTACTACGATCCGCCCAACCTGACCTTCCCCTCAGGAGCGTATATCTGTGTAGTGGATATTGATCCGGAAACCTGCCATATTAAAATCCGCAGGTTTGTCGCGATTGATGATTGCGGGAACATTATCAACCCGATGATTGTTCAGGGACAGGTACATGGAGGCCTTACCCAGGGCCTCGCACCGGCGATGTACGAAGAACTTGTTTATGACGATGCCGGCAACATCCTCAACGGTACGTTCATGGACTATCTCGTGCCCACCGCCGTCGAATCGCCAAGCTGGGAGACAGGCCATACCATCACGCCTTCCCCCCACCACCCGATCGGCGCGAAAGGGGTAGGGGAATCCCCAACCGTAGGGGCGCCTCCGGCAATCGTAAACGCCATCGTAGATGCCGTGTCCCATCTCGGGATCAAGCACCTGGAGATACCCGTTACGCCGTATAAACTCTTCAAGGAGTTAAAAGCGGTCGGGCACTTTTAACAGAAATTGACATTACATAACCGGGGCTGCCCCATAAGTCTTTGCCGCTTTTCAAAGCCGTAAAACTTATGGGGCAGTTTCCCCACGCTCACCTTTAAAACGAAATATTCGAAATGAATACGACTATTGAAAAAGAATTCGACATCGAACAACCGATTGAGATCGTGTGGAAGGCCCTCGCGGATCCGGCGTACATCGTCACCTGCGTGCCCGGTGCTTCCCTGACGGAAAAGGTGGACGACCGCAATTTCAAGGGCGAAGTGGTGGCCAAATTCGGCCCGATCAAAGCGGCTTACAGCGGCGATATCGAAATCCAGGAACTCGATGAGGCCAATAGAAAGATGGTACTCAAGGGAAAAGGACTCGACAGCAAGGGTAAGGGCAGTGCCGATATGATTATGCACGGGCTTTTAAGCGAAAGGGATGGCAAGACCCATGTGAAATTTTCCATGAACATCGCTATCGTCGGGATGCTCGCCCAGTTTGGCTCCCGCCTGATCAACGATGTCTCCGAGCAATTGCTCAACCAGTTCGTAGATAATTTCAAAGCCAAACTCGCCGGCGAAACAGTCGAAAATGACCTCTCTGCTGGGTCTATGCTGGGCGCAATGGCAAAGAGCTTATTCGGCAAAAAGTAACCGCCCGTGGTCAGCAATCCGAAAGAATTGATCCCCCTCATTGATGATTTGGGGTATGTAATCGAGGAAGAACTGGCAACGGTGCTGTTCCTGATGCTCAAGCTGGAAAAACCCCTCCTGCTCGAAGGGAACCCCGGTGTGGGCAAAACCCGGATCGCCTATATCCTTTCTGAGTTAATGGGATATGAGCTGGTGCGCCTGCAGTGCTATGAAGGGCTGGATGTGAACAATGCCATCTACGAATGGAATTACCAAAAGCAACTGCTGGCCATCAAACTGCACGAGCATAGCGCGAAATCGGTGCGCGAGATGGAAGATTTGATTTTTGGAGAGGAATACTTGCTCATGCGGCCCCTGCTGAAAGCAATCCGTTCAGAACGCCCCTGCGTACTGCTCATTGATGAAATTGACCGCGCGGATGAAGAATTCGAGGCCTTCCTGCTGGAACTGCTTTCGGATTTTCAAATCAGCATCCCCGAGCTCGGTACGATCCGCTCGGCCTATAAGCCCCTCGTGGTGCTCACTTCCAACCGGACAAGGGAGATGAGCGATGCGTTGAAGCGCCGCTGCCTTTACCATTGGGTCAATTACCCTTCGATGGATAAGGAGGTTCGCATCATCCACAAGCACCTGCCGGATATCGAAGCGCAGCTTTCCGGGGAAATCGTCGCCTACGTTGACCGTATCCGGCGGCTTAAACTGGATAAATCGCCCGGGATCGCAGAAACGATTGATTGGGCCCGTGGTATCGCGCTGCTCAATGGCTCGGCGGAGGCAATGGTACAAAGCTTGGCCTGTCTGCTCAAATCCGACCACGATATTAAACGGGTGATGGAAGAAATTTTTTAAACGAAAAAACATCTTGTCATGGCATCCTTATTAAAAGCTTATAAAGAACAGGAAGAACACCGTCAGGAAGTGGCCAAAGAAGCCGCAGATCACTACAAAAGCGTCAACCTGCCCGGTACCCGGACTTTCTCAGTGGATATCGAAGAAATCCGGAAGCATGTGGAAGAAATGAAAAAGGTGAAAGCCCTGCCTAACCACGATTAATCTGCTGGCCCGTCGCTACGCGCTAAACTATCCTGTTAGGTGGATCATTATACCGACTATGCTTCTTTTTCAGGCGCTTTGATCGGCTTTGTGCAGGAAGCCCGCCGCCATGGGTTTAATGCTGGAATACAATGCAGCCACGATACAGTGGCCACGGCTTTACATGGCCTGTGGTGGGACTTGCAGCAATTCGAATATGCCCTGGCCGCCTTGTTTTGTACGGATAAAGACGAAAGGGAGCGGTTCCAAACCGTTTTCAACCGCTTCTGGAAGCCAAAAGGCTCCAGGGTCAGGCAGAAAACGGAATACAAAAACCAGAAGCGGGTCTTTCAGCAGCAAAACCGCATCGCCGTAATGGTGGGCACCGGAAAAACGGCGGAAAGCGAAGATATGGAGGCCTCCAAAAATACTTCCGGCGCCAACGCCAAAGAAGCCCTCAAACGGACCGATTTTGCCCACCTGACTGCCGACCAATCCTCTATGCTGGATGAGCTTGCTGAAAAATTGGTTCGGGAAATGAGCCTGCGGATACGGCGAAAGCGCAAAAAAGCTAAAAAAGGTGCCATCAATATGGGGGCTTCTATCCGCAAAAATATCCAGAACGGCGGTACCCTGATCCACCTTGCCCGATTGAAACGCAAAAAACAGCGCTATCGCCTCCTGGTGTTGCTGGACGTCAGCGGATCAATGGACAAGTACTCCTTTTATTTGCTGAAATTCCTCTGGACGCTGAAATCGCATTTCAGGCAAATCGAAGCCTTCGTATTCAGCACCTTGTTGCTGCGGATTACCGAAGAGCTCACTGAAAAGGATATGGCGGCAGCACTCCGCAATGTATCCCTTGCCGCAAATCACTGGTCGGGGGGCACACAAATCGGCACCTGCCTCAAAACATTCAACGAGCAGTATGCCAAGCGTTATCTAAACGGCAATACACTCACCATTATCCTGAGCGATGGCCTGGATACCGGCGCCCCCGAAATCCTGGAAGAGGCCGTGCAGAAAATCCGGCTGCGCTCCCGGAAGCTCGTCTGGCTAAATCCATTGAAAGGTATGCAGGGTTATGAACCTATTCAGCGCGGTATGCAGGCGGCCCTGCCTGCAGTCCACCATTTCGGCGCAGCCCATAATTTCGAAAGTTTAATGCAACTAGAAAACCTCCTTACCGATGCATGATTCATTTTTGGAAAAGGCCCTAACCCTCAATCGCAGTGGGGAACCTTATGTTACAGCTACAATTGTGCGCCGGCAAATCCCTTCTTCCGGAAAACCCGGGGATCGGGCGATTATCACACCGGACGGTAAAATACACGGCTGGATAGGTGGGGGATGTACTTATGGAATTGTACTAAAGGAAGCCCTGGAATCCCTTCGCGACCATAAACCGAGAATTGTTCATATCAGCCCTGAGGCGCTCGAAAGCGCATCCGGGCAAACCAAACGCTATACGATGACCTGTCAAAGTGGGGGCGAAGTGGAAGTATATATCGAGCCCGTGATCCCGAAACCCCAAATCGTGGTTTTTGGAAAATCCCATATCGCTATGGCGCTGGCCCGTATTGCCCGGGCAATGGATTACCGCGTCGTTGCCGTCGTACCGGAAATAGAGACCGGTATTTTTCCCACTGCCGATCAGGTATTTTCCAATGACGATTTTCCCGGGGGCGAAGCTTTCCAAAATAGCTATGTGGTAGTTTGTACCCAGGGCAAAGGCGATACCGAAGGGCTGTTCCAGGCCCTGTCCCTGAATGCTGCCTATACGGCATTTGTCTCCAGCCGAAAAAAAGCCAACAGTATTTTTCAGGAACTCCGTCTGAAAGGGGTTAGCTTTGATCAGCTCCGGAGTATTCATACCCCTGCCGGCCTCGATATTGGCGCGAAACTACCCGAGGAAGTCGCAATCAGTATTTTAGCCCAGATTATTACGGTTTTTCGCGCAAAACAGGCTGAACTGGCACAACAGCGGCCCGAAAACCCGCTCGAGGCGCTGCCCAATGAGGACTACTACCTCAACCCGGTCTGCAAAATCCCTATCCAGAAAAGTACGGCCAAGCACGTGCTGATGTACAACAACGAAAAAGTCTATTTCTGCTGTGACGGATGCAAAGTGAGTTTTGAGAAAAATCCTGAAAAGTATATGGCCGGGACTGTTCAATAGCATATTTTGCCGCCTTAGGCGGCAAAATATGCTATTGAGTGCCACATCGAGGTTGTGTAAAACGTATTTCGCCGCCTTCGGCGGCAGAATTTTCTCTTGAGCTGCCGCTCAAAATATAATTTGGCGCGTAGCGCCATAAAAAAGATTTTTAGCGCCTTTGGCGGAAGAATATCCTTCTGGGAGGTTGTATAAAAAGAATTTTCGGGGTTGTGTAAAAGGTTTTTGCCGCCTGCGGCGGCAGAATATTCTTCTGAGCGACACGTCATTTTCACGATTTCGCGAAGCGAAATCGTGAAAATGACGTGTCGCTCAAAATAAAATTCGGCGCGAAGCGCTATAAAAAAGATTTTTGGCGCCTTTGGCGGAAGAATATCCTTCTGGGAGGTTGTGTAAAAAGAATTTTCTTGACGCTTCGCGCCGAAAAAAGTCTTTTGCCACAAGAGCAAGCCTTATTCAAAACATCATTTATCGGTAGAGATAGACCGGATATACCTCTCCGGCGCGATAGAGGTTCTTTCCCCTTGGCAGTTCGATGAACGCTTCAGCTTCTGCGAGGTTGGAGAAATCCCCCGAGCCGTTTCCGATGACCGGGGTCGCCAGGATTTGTCCTTGTGCGCTATAGCTCAGACGGACTTCGGGGAAATACGTCAGGTCCGGTTTGAAGGGCACGTCGTGGGTGAGTACGGCCAACGGACGGGGTATAGGGGGGGCTTCCAGGCATAAGTTGAGCCAATCCAGGAAGTAGCGTTGGAGGCACATAAAGGAGGAAACAGGATTGCCCGGCAGTGCAAAGATGGTGCAGCGATTTGCATAGCGGCCAAACCAAAACGGTTTGCCCGGCCGCTGCTGGATTTGGTGGAATAATTTCCTGACACCGAGCAGCTCGAGCGTTTCGGGCAAAAAATCGAATTTTCCCTTTGATACCCCTCCGCTCAGGATAAGCACGTCATAATTGGCAAGATAAGATGCCAGCTTATCCCGAAGGATTTCGAGATCGTCGGGCAGATGGTCGGCATCTGCATGTATGCCTTGCGCCTGCAGGCTGGTAAGCATCCGGTATTCGTTGGAACGCCTGATTTGGTAGGGTGCAGGCACCTCGTTGATCCCAACTAGTTCGTCTCCTGTTGAAACAATCATTACTTTTGGCAACGTGGCCACGATGACCCTTGCCTTCCCGATACTCGATCCAATACCGATTTCCGGCGCTCCAATCCGGGTATTTGACGCAACAATAATCTCCCCTGCGTTGCGGTCACTGCCCCTGAAATGGATATTTTGCCCTTTGACGATCTCCGGGACCAAAATACGTGCTTCCCCATCCCCGATGTCCAGGTCTTCGTAACGGATCACCGTATCGGCGTCACGCGGCATCACCGCCCCGGTCATTACCTCCAGGCAACCGCTATCGTGCTGTAATACCTGTTGCGGCGTTCCTGCAGCGACTACCCCTTCTATGGTAAAAGTCCGGAGTCCTTGCTCGAAAGCTGCAAAACGGATAGCAATCCCATCCATCGTTACCCGGTCGAAAGGAGGCAGGGCACGATCAACGATCCAGTCTTCTTTGAGGGTACGGTTCAGACTGGCAGAAAGGTCTATTGTTTCGGTTCCAAAGCCAGAGGCGCTGGCAGCGATGATTTTGACGGCCTGATTGACTTCAATCATATCTGATATGTTTGTATCGGGCTTTAATGACGGGGCTGGTTTGTCAGGAGAAGCACTTTTTCAAGCCCATAAAGCCCCCGTATAAAAGGCGGTCATCCACGTTCGTGGATTGTCCCTTCTTTAAGGCGGAGTGAAGACCCTTGCCTCCTGCGCATGGCCGCAACAATTTCTGCGGCGATGGAAAGGGCAATTTCCTGAGGAGATTCGGCTCCGATTTCCAATCCGGTAGGGGTAAAGAGAAAGCCCGATTCGTCGAAGGGTATATCCGGTAATTCATTTTTCATTTTCAGGAAACGCTTTTTAGGGCCCAGGAGGCCGAGATAGGCCGGTTGCCGGGCATAAAAAAGCGGGAGCAGCTCCAGGTCTTTCTGATAATCATGGGTCATCAGGACCACTGCCGTATATTCATTGATGTCGAGCTCGTCCGTCTGGTTATAGTCCAATACCCTTTTTGCCTGTTCAAAGACTTGCCTGGAGAGTTTTTTTGCTTTGCCGATGACGAAGATATCCCAGCCGAGGGCCGTCGCAACATGGACGAGCGCATTGACATCGTAGTTATCGCCGGCGATGACCAGTCGAGTTTCGGGGCGGATAAATTCGATCAGGATTTTCACCCGTCCATACGCAGAAGTGTCGCAAGAAAACGTTTTAGGGGATTTTCTCGAGCTGACCTCTTCGATGTAGCCGGAAAGTTCATCCGCTGCGATCCCTGCAAATGAAGGCGTCGCCGCATCCATCTCGTGCAGTTGCACCTGGCCCAGGATACCGGCATTTGCCGGCGCATCAATTACTTTGAGCAGAATATTGGGCTTATTGTCATGTTGTATTTTTTTCAGCAGTTCGATTTCGTTATTTGGGTCTTCAGGGTCAATTGGCGTCAGGAGTACCTCAATACGCCCGTTGCAGCCCAATCCTACGCCAATCTGGTTGCGGTCGTCTTCCATGGTATCATAGACTACGAGCGAAGGCTGGTTCTTGTAAATAGCGGCCTGCGAACGCCGCAAGGCATCCCCTTCCAGGCAACCACCGCTGATCCCGCCGACCCATACTCCTGAACTTTGTACCAACATCCTTGCACCGATCCGGCGATAGGAGGACTCCTCCACGCTCACCACCGATGCGAGGGCAACTTTTTCCCGGGAATGGTCCAGGGATTCATATACCTGAATAATATTACAAATTTCTTTCACGGGTTTAAACTTTTTGACGAAAACTTAAACAGAAATGGCGGGCAATGGTTTAAAAGGGTATAATTGTAAGCGAATTATTCGCAAAACGTATCTATTTAGCAGGTCATTGCCTCGAGGAATAATATTCGTTTTGCGTGCATCCTGGGGTTGTGTAAAAAGGTTTTTGCCGCCTACGGCGGCAGAATATTCTTTTGAAA
>JBMOJO010000247.1:0-5328 GCA_049315745.1 Saprospiraceae bacterium
CTTTTTTCTGATTTTGCGAAGCAAAATCAGAAAAAAGACGTCTCCATCCAAATAATATTTCGCCGCCGCAGGCGGCGAAATATTATTTGCACAACCCCGGCGCTTCGCGCCGAATTATGTTTTGGGAGACACGTCATTTTCACGATTTCGCGAAGCGAAATTGTGAAAACGACGTGTCTCCCAGAAGAATATTCTGCCGCCGTAGGCGGCAAAAGACTTTTTGCACAACCCCGTCTTCCGCCCCGATGGCAGGAAAGACAAAATGTTTTTAAGTTTTATTACATACTTTTTTGCTTGTTAATCAACATTTTAAATTCTTTTTTTCCGAAAAGTCCCTGCGACGTTTCGTCGGCGAAGCCATTTTTTTTGCTAAAAACCGTATAATCCGGCTACAAGAGGCCCTGTCTCTTTGATCTGGACCGTATAAAAGAAAATTTTTTGCGGGAGGCCGGAAATTCAGCTTTTATATGGCCTCCTTCCCGAAATACCCATGTATATTCTCCTCACCGGCAGCGCCGGCTTCATCGGCTTCCACCTTGCCCAACGGCTGGTCCGCGACGGGCACCAGGTACTCGGCCTCGACAACCTGAACGATTACTACGATGTCCGCCTGAAATACGCCAGGCTCGGTATGCTGGGGATTGACGAGGCCGCCGCGCACTACGGTACCAGGGTACAAAGTACAATATCTCCGAACTTCCAGTTCGTGCGCCTTGGGCTCGAAGACCGCCCCGCAATGGCGCAATTGTTTGACGAAGATGCGTTTGATGCGGTAATCAACCTGGCGGCACAGCCGGGCGTGCGCTATAGCCTGATCAACCCCCACGCCTATATCGAGAGCAATGTCGCCGGCTTTCTCAATATCCTGGAAGGGTGCAGGAACAGCAAAGCGCTGCGCCACCTGGTCTATGCCTCCAGCTCCAGCGTATATGGTATCAGCGATAAAATCCCCTTTTCGGAAAGCGACAGCGTGGACCATCCGGTCTCCCTCTATGCCGCCACGAAGAAAGGCAACGAGCTGATGGCACATACCTACAGCCACCTCTTTGGCATTCCGACAACGGGACTCCGCTTCTTCACCGTGTATGGCCCCTGGGGCCGCCCGGACATGGCCTATTTCACTTTCGCGAAAAGCATCCTGGAAGGCAAGCCCATCCCGGTATTCAACCACGGCCAGCTCCAACGCGATTTTACTTATATTGACGACATCGTCGAGGGAATCTGCCGCGTCCTCGGACATGCGCCCACCGCAAATCCCGGATGGGATGCCGCTCATCCCGACCCCGCTTCTTCCCACGCACCGTACCGCCTGTACAATATCGGCAACAACCAGCCCATACCGCTGCTGGAATTTATCGCGGTACTGGAGGAAGCCCTGGGCAAAAAAGCTATCCTCGACTTCAAACCAATGCAGCCCGGCGACGTCTTCACAACTTTTGCCGACATCTCCGACCTCGAACGCGACTTTGGCTGGAAACCGGAAACAGATATCCGCACGGGAATCCGCAAGTTCGTACAATGGTTTAACCCCGGCCCCGAATAATGGGGGTTGTATCAAAAGTCTTTTTTTCGGCGCTTTGCGCCAAATAATATTTTGAGGGACACGTCATTTTCACGATTTCGCGAAGCGAAACCGTGAAAATGACGTGTCTCTGAGAAGAATATTCTGCCGCCACAGGCGGCAAAATACTTTTGACACGACTCCGCATTATTCGGGGTTGTATCAAAAGTCTTTTTTTTGGCGCTTTGCGCCAAATAATTATTCGAAGCTGTGCTTGATTCATTGATTTTGCGAAGCAAAATCAATGAATCAAGCACAGCTTCAATATAAAATTCTGCCGCTGAAGGCGGCAAAAGACCTTTGACATAGTCCCAAAATACGCTTCGGCGCGCAGCGCCGAAGCGTATTTTACAAGACCGCGT
This sequence comes from Saprospiraceae bacterium, assembly GCA_049315745.1. Classification (GTDB taxonomy): domain Bacteria; phylum Bacteroidota; class Bacteroidia; order Chitinophagales; family Saprospiraceae; genus JADJPL01. Next base: position 1,924 of record JBMOJO010000247.1, read on the forward strand.
TTTTCAAAACAATGCTGAATTTTTTCAGAAAAAATATCCTTCCGGATTCCTACGCGGTATTAGGCCTGGACTTCCACTCCCACCTGCTGCCGGGCCTGGACGACGGGGCACAGACCATAGAAGATACGCTTTCGCTGGTGCGCCAGATGCAGGAGATGGGTTTCTCGCGGATCGTTACGACGCCGCATATTTATCGCGAACTCTATCCAAATACCCGCGACCGCATCCTGGAAAAACTGGACGAGGTACGTGCTGCCCTCCGGGAAAACCATATCGAGATCGAGCTGGGCGCAGCTGCGGAATATTTTCTGGACGAACACTTCGAGTCGCTGCTCAACGCCAAAGAGCCGCTGCTCTGCGTTTTCGACCGCTGTGTGCTGGTCGAGACCTCCTTTCTCGCCCCCCACCCGCAACTGGAGGAATACCTTTTTTCCATGCGCATGAAAGGCTATACGCCCATCCTTGCGCACCCTGAACGCTACGCCTTCCTCCATCATGACTTCGACCAGTACGAGCGCCTCCTCGACATGGGCTGCCGCTTCCAGGTCAACCTCCTGTCGCTGACCGAACTCTACGGGCGGCCCGTGCAGAAAACCGCGGAGAAACTCCTGGCCCAGGAAATGGTTGACTATTTCTGCACCGACCTCCACCACCAGGCCCATGCCGATAATTTACGGGGGGCGTTGAAGCATAAAAACGTCGGTAAAGCCATCAACTACTTCAAAGACAGGCTTTCGGGAAAAGAAGCATAGGTTCGGAGCAATTCCGGCCTTGAATCTTAATAGCTTTTTAAAAAAAATTCAAAATGCGCTTTTCGCGCAAAATCGTCCCGCCCGAAGAAGCCGGGTCAACCTAACAGCAAACACAACATGCACAGCGATTTACTTGCCAAACAAAATACGCTCGCCGTTATCGGTCTCGGCTATGTAGGCCTGCCAATCGCCCTGGAATTTGGCCGCCACTACCGCGTCCTGGGGTACGATATCAATGCCGGGCGGATAGAATTAATGCGCAAAGGGATAGACCCTTCCGCTGAACTCGAGCCCGAAGCTTTCCTGGGGTCGGACATCGTTTTTTCCTGTGACGAAGCAGACCTGCAAGCGGCAAATTTCTACGTCATCGCAGTACCGACCCCGGTGGACGAGCACAACGTCCCCGACTTGCGGCCGGTCCTGAGCGCTTCACGCGCCGTAGGCCGCGCACTGAAACAAGGAGATATCGTCGTTTACGAATCTACGGTGTACCCGGGCTGTACCGAAGAAGACTGCGTGCCCGTACTCGAAGCGCTTTCCGGACTGAAATTCGGCGAAGACTTTGCCGTGGGGTATTCCCCGGAGCGCATCAACCCCGGCGATAAAGAGCGTACCCTCACCCGGATCACAAAAATCGTTGCCGGCTCGGATCCGGCTTCCCTCGAAACGATCGCGCAGGTATATGGGCAAATTATTACGGCCGGTATCTATAAAGCTTCGAGTATTAAGGTAGCAGAAGCGGCCAAGGTCATTGAAAATACCCAGCGCGACATCAACATCGCACTGATGAACGAGCTTGCGGTCATCTTCGATAAAATGGGTATTGATACCGACGAAGTCCTCGCCGCGGCTGCTACCAAGTGGAACTTCCTCCGCTTCCACCCGGGCCTCGTCGGCGGCCATTGCATCGGGGTGGACCCCTATTACCTGACCTATAAAGCCCAGCAATACGGCTTTGCCCCGGAAGTCATCCTCAGCGGGCGGCGGATCAATAATTCCATGCCGGGATATATCGCCAAGCGCCTTGCCCAGATGCTGATCCAGCAGGGCAAAAACCCCAGCCAGTGCAAAGTCCTGATCATGGGGATCACGTTTAAAGAAAATGTGGCGGATATCCGCAACTCCAAAGTTGCCGACCTCGCCCACGAAATCATGGACTACTCCATCAACGTCCATATCGTTGACCCCTATGCCTCCCCCAACGAGGTCGCCCACGAATACAAACTGACCCTCATAGATGCCCCCAGCGGCCCCTACGATGCCGTCGTAGTCGCCGTCGCACACGATGCCTATAAAAACCTCGATGCCGCTTTTTTTCACGGCCTGATGCCGCAATCCCCTATCCTGTTCGATATCAAGTCCATGTATAAACATCTGGACGGGGGGATATTGTGCTGGAGGCTTTGAGGCTTATATTTTAACAAAGCATTCCCATGCACATCCTCCTCACCGGCGGCGCCGGGTTCATCGGCTCCCACGTCGTGGATGCCCTGGTCGCCGATCCCAGGGTAGATTTCGTGCGGGTACTTGACAACTTCTCCACAGGGAGCCGCGAGAACCTCGCCCACCTGTCGGGCCACCCCCACTTCGGGCTGGTGGAAGGGGACATCCGCGACTATGCGACGGTACTCGAGGCTTGTAAAGGGATAGACCGCATCTGCCACCAGGCCGCCCTGGGCTCGGTGCCCCGCTCGATTGCCGACCCCCTGACGACTAACGCCGTCAATGCCGACGGTACCCTCAACGTCTTCTGGGCCGCCGCCCGCTCGGGGATAAAGCGCATCGTATATGCCTCCTCCTCTTCGGTCTATGGCGACCACCCGGACCTGCCCAAGCGCGAAGCGCTGACCGGCAAGCCGCTTTCGCCCTATGCCGTCAGCAAAACCATCAACGAGTTCTATGCGGGGGTGTTCGGCAGCCTCTACGGCCTCGAGCTCATCGGCCTCCGCTATTTCAATATCTTTGGCCCCCGCCAAAGCCCGGAGGGCCCTTATGCCGCCGTCATCCCCCGGCTGATGCAGGCCATCCGCCTGGGCCATCCGCCGGTCATACACGGCGACGGCCTCCAAAGCCGCGATTTCACCTATGTGGACAATGCCGTCCAAGCCAACCTCCTGGGACTGTTCACCGATAACCCGGATGCGCTGAACCAAACCTATAATATCGCCTGTGGCGCCCAAATGACCCTGCTCGACCTGTATGCCGTCCTGCAGGAGCTCAGCGGCACTTCCATCCCCCCGGTTTTTGAGCCTGCCCGCCCCGGCGACGTCCGCCACAGCCTGGCCGATATTTCCAAAGCCCGTCAATCCCTGGGATACCGGCCCGCTGTCGGGATACGGGAAGGCCTCAATTTCATGGTGAAGCAGACGACCACTGATGAACGCTGACGACCACTGATGAACGCTGATGGAGCTGATGGAGCTGATGAAAGGACGACCGCTGATGAAGCTGATGAAAGGATTGAGCTGATGGGGGGAAGACATAATTTGGGGCGAAACGCCAATTAAAATAATATAGCCCCCGGTTTCAACCGTGGGTTCCGTCGTAGAGACGCGATTCATCGCGTCTAAAGCGCGTTAGTTTATGCCAGGCAAATACCGTAGAGACGCGATTCATCGCGTCTAAAGCGCGTTAGTTTATGCCAGGCAAATAC
>JBMOJO010000248.1:0-5326 GCA_049315745.1 Saprospiraceae bacterium
TCATTGATTTTGCGAAGCAAAATCAATGAATCGGGCGCGCCTTCAATATGAAATTTCGCCGCCGCAGGCGGCAACTGCTTTACCATAAAAATACAATGTCATGGATATTGATGCAATCAGGATTAATTTCAACCCGGAGCAACTTGGCATGCTCAACGGCTGTTTGGCCTTCATTATGTTTGGCGTTGCGCTGGATTTGCGGCTGGAACAGTTTGCTGAAATCTTTCGCAAACCGGGCATATTGCTGGCCGGTATGTTTTCCCAAGTGATTCTGCTGCCCTTGTTTTCCCTGGTGCTCATTCTCGTGCTCCAGCCGCCCATGAGCTTGGCGACAGGTATGCTGCTTGTAGCTGTGTGCCCGGGCGGCAACGTTTCGAATTACGCGACGCACCTCTCCAGGTCGAATACCGCGCTTTCCGTAACGCTGACGACGCTTTCCACCCTCCTCGCGGCGTTGAGCACTCCATTTTTGTTCGAACTGCTGCTTCCCCTGTTACCTTATCGGGATCCTGCAGAAAGTCGTTTGGCTGTGGATGCCCTGGAAATGGTACAGGCAATCGTAGGATTAATTCTTTTGCCGCTGGTTGCGGGATTTATCTTTCGACAGCTCTTGCCCGGCCTTGCAGAACGACTGCTTGTGCCTGTACAACGCTTATCCATGCTGATCTTCATCGGATTTGTCGTCGTTGCGGTGTTCGGCAACCTTCAAAATATCGCACGTTATCTGCACCTGATTTTTTTTCTGGTGTTGGCCCATAATACCCTTGCGCTGTTATTGGGGTATGCGTGGGCGAGGCTGATTGGGTGTAATGAGCCCGACGCCCGCACCATTGCCATTGAAACCGGCATCCAGAATTCGGGGCTGGCGTTGTTGCTTACATTTAATTTTTTTGGCGGACTGGGCGGTATGGCACTGATAGCTGCCTGGTGGGGGGTATGGCACCTGGTTTCTGCTTTTGCGCTTGCGATGTACTGGAGGCACAGGGGGATCCCGGAAAGGCAAAGCAACTGAGGCGGAGGGATTGGAGGGCAAGCTTTTTTCCCGAAATTCCTTTCAGTGGCAGGGGATGGGCTACAGGAATCCGTTTGGATCGCGGAAAAGCTTGCCCCCGCGCCGTCCAGGTCAGTGCCCGAGTCGGAAACCGCTATAAGATAGTTTCGCCCGGGAAGCTGACCTGAGCATTGTCCAGCTTGAGGCGGCCAATCTAATACTGCGGGGGCAGTGTCCTAACAAGCAGCTACCTGTTCCCCGGGTTGTCTTCAACGTTGTAGGTAAACCCCTGCGCAAACAGCTTATCGCCGGTCCCCGACAATCAGGATTTTGATGCGTTGATGGACACGAACCGGCAATGATCAGGTGTGCAAAGCGCCGCAAACGCTGATCGTCTGGCCGGAAACGTAGGAGGAAAGGTCAGAGGCCAGGAAGACGCATAGGTCTGCTACCTCTTCGGCTTTGCCAAAACGTTTCATGGGGATGTTGGCGAGGTAGGCATCGCGGGTCTGGTCGTTGAGCTGGTCGGTCATGTCGGTGGCGATGAAACCTGGGGCAACAGCGTTGCACCGGATGTTGCGGGAGCCCATTTCTTTGGCGATAGATTTGGTGAACCCGATGATGCCGGCTTTGGAAGCAGCATAGTTTGCCTGTCCGGCATTGCCCGTGATCCCAACAATAGAACTCAGGTTGATAATGGATCCCCCGCTGCGCATCATTGGCCGAAGGGCATGCTTGGTGAGGTTGAAAACCGATTTGAGGTTGGTGTGGATGACCTTGTCCCACTGTTCTTCGCTCATGCGCAGCATAAGGGTATCCTGGGTAATCCCTGCATTATTGATGAGCGTATCAATTTTGCCAAAGTCCTGCAGCACCGCTGCTACGAGGGCTTCCGCTTCCTGGAAGGAGGAGGCATCCGAGGGATAGGCCATGACTCGGGTACCCAGCTGGCCCAGGGTATCTGCCAGCGCGATGGCTTGTTCCGCGGAGGAGCGATAGGTGAACGCCACCTCGGCCCCCTGTTCGGCAAAGCGGCGGACGAGGGCCGCACCTATACCACGGGATCCGCCGGTGATGAGGGCGGTTTTTCCTGATAATAGCTTCATGTTTTATCGAGTTTTTCCTTTAAAAATAAGGCTGTGAAAGAGCTTTCGACTTTGGCGAGCCCCTCGGGTCGTCCCTGGAACAGCAGTTGGCCTCCTTTTTCCCCACCTTCCGGCCCCAGGTCAATGACCCAATCAGCCGACTTGATGACTTCCTGGTTGTGTTCCACGACCACGACCGTGTGCCCCTGTTCCACGAGCGCATTGAGGGCATCGAGCAGTTTGCGGATGTCGTGGAAGTGCAGCCCGGTGGTGGGCTCGTCAAAGATAAACAGACAATGCGCACTGACGCGCTCCTGGCCTAAAAATGCGGCGAGCTTGACCCGCTGGGCTTCGCCTCCGGAGAGGGTGCTGGAGGACTGGCCGAGTTGTACATACCCGAGCCCGACGTCCTGCAGGGGCTTGAGGCGCTGGGCGATATCCCCTTCCCCGGCAAAAAAACCTATTGCTTCGTCTATGCTCAGTTGTAGGATTTGGTAAATATTCCGGTGTTTATATTCTACTTCCAGGACTTCTTCTTTGAAGCGTTTGCCATTGCAGACTTCGCAGACCAGGCGCACATCGGCGAGGAACTGCATTTCAATGACCTGTTCGCCTTCCCCCTTACATGCATCACAGCGGCCCCCGTCCACATTGAAGGAAAAGTGCTTCGGTTTGAAGCCCCGGATTTTGGATAATTGCTGATTGGACATCAGCTCCCGTATGCCATCATACGCTTTTACGTAGGTGACCGGATTGGAGCGGGAGGATTTTCCGATCGGATTTTGGTTGACCATTTCGACTTGGTGGACCAGGCGGAGGTCGCCTTCGAGGCAGGTGAATAGACCGGGGGCTTTGGGGTGGGGCTCTCCCAGGTGCTTTTTCAGGGCAGGGTAGAGGATTTGGCGGATAAGCGTCGTTTTGCCCGAACCCGATACCCCACTGATGACGGAGAAGGCTTTTAACGGAATTTGGACGTCGATATCCCTGAGGTTATTTTGACGTGCGCCGCGGATCCAAATGGAATGGGCGAAATCCCTTCGTTTTGCCGGTAAGGGGATCGTCATCCGGCCGCTCATATATTTGGCAGTGAGGCTGTCGCCTGCTTCGGTGTAGATTTTCTCATACGGCCCGGCAAATATCACTTCTCCGCCATAAATCCCTGCTGCGGGGCCGATATCAATAAGGTAGTCGGCATTCTTGATCAGGTCTTCTTCATGTTCGACGACAATGACCGTATTGCCGAGGTCCCTGAGCCGCCTGAGCACTCCGACGAGGCGTTCGGTATCCCTCGGGTGCAGGCCTACGCTGGGTTCGTCGAGGATATACATAGAAGAGGTGAGGTTGCTGCCCAGCATCCTCGTAAGGTTGATGCGTTGGGTTTCGCCCCCGGACAGCGTGGACGAGATGCGGTCCAGTGCGAGATAGCCCAGGCCAAGTTCGCACATAAAGCGGAGGCGGGACCGGATTTCCAGTAAAAGGCGTTTCCCAACCTGCGCGTCGAAGGGGTCCAGCTCCAGATGATCGAAGAAGCGCGCAAGGTCGCCGGCAGGAATATCGGTCAGCGCGGTGATATCCTTTCCCCCAATTTTCACATAAGTGGCCTCTTTGCGCAGGCGGCCGCCTTCACAGACCGGGCAGGGTGTCCTGCCGCGGTACCTGGCCAACATGACACGGTTTTGTACTTTATAGAGTTTTTCTTCCAATTCCCGGAAAAAAGCGGAAATCCCAGCCACATATTCGTTGCCGTTCCACAGCAGGGTACGTTGGGCTTTGGTCAAGTCCTGGTAGGGGGTATGTACGGGAAAGCCGAAACGGTGCGCCTGCTCCAGGAATGCCTCGAGCCAGAGCCCGTGTTTTTCCCCTTTCCAGCACGCAACCGCACCGTCATATACAGAAAGGGACTTGTCGGGAACGACTTTTCCCTCTTCTATTCCCATGACCTGGCTAAACCCTTCACAGGCCGGACAGGCACCATAGGGATTGTTGAAGTTAAACAGTTGCGGGGTCGGTTCGATAAATACCAGCCCGTCCAGCTCAAAACGGTTGGAAAAAGGCTTTAATGGCTGACCGGCAACAGCGACCAGGCATTCCCCCTCGCTTTCGTAAAAGGCCGTCTGGACTGAATCGGCGATCCGGCGCTTATTGTCTTCTTCCCCGTGCCTTACCGCAAAGCGGTCTATCAATACTAAAATTTCGGCCTGTTGTTCTGCCAGCATCTCCAGGGATATACCCAGAAGCGGATCTCCGCTCTCCAGGAAATCTTGAATATCGGATAAGGCCCCGCTTTTGAAAAAGCGCGTGTAGCCCTTCTGGAGGAGCAAGCCCAGCTCCTGCGATAAGGTACGGTGCCGATATTTATAAGGCAGGGGGATGAACAATTCGACCCGCGCGCCTTCAGCAAACGTATGAATGTAGTCGGCGACATCGGCGACCTCGTGCTTTTTTACCAATTCACCGGATACAGGGGAGTAGGTCCTGCCGATACGGGCAAAAAGCAGGCGCAGATAGTCGTAGATTTCGGTCAGCGTGCCAACGGTAGAACGCGCATTTGCGCTGGAAACTTTTTGCTCAATGGCTATGGCCGGGCAGATCCCCTTGATGTAGTCGAGGTCGGGTTTCTTCATCCGCATCAGGAATTGACGCGCGTAGGAGGAAAGGCTTTCTACATAGCGCCGCTGGCCCTCGGCAAACAAGGTGTCCATGGTCAGGGAAGATTTGCCGGAACCCGATACCCCGGTTACCACCACAAATCTGTTCTTTGGAATGGCCAGGTCTATATTCTTCAAGTTGTTCGAACGGGCACCTTTGATAAAGATCACGTGGCCCTCATTCTCGGCCACAGGCGCTGCCGTTGCTGATTGTTTCCCCGGCATGAACGGTTTTTGTTTTGTGCGGCAAAATTACATAATCTTTATTAACCCACAATAAATCCATTAAATACGCCTGCCAATCCGCTCCACCTTTTATACCGATAGCCTTACCTCAAGCAGTAAATGGCCTCCCACAATGGGGTTGTGTAAAAAGGTTTTTGCCGCCTTCGGCGGCAGAATTTTCTTTGGATGTAGGCTTGTTTTTCATGATTTCGCGAAGCGAAACCATGAAAAACAAGTCTAAATCCAAATATTATTTGGCATGAAGCGTTATGAAAATACTTTTTACACAACCCCATATTCTTTGGATGGAGACATCTTTTTCGTAACTATTTAGCACCCGAAGGGTGCGACATACACTCGAGAAGTGGTGCAGACAT
>JBMOJO010000249.1:0-5296 GCA_049315745.1 Saprospiraceae bacterium
CCCTTTTGCGCATTCCCCCTAATTTTTGCCACAGCCGATCAAATGATGCCCCTGATGATACCCGCTCTACCCCATCATACCATCAGCTTCATCAGCTTAATCATCTCCATCAGCGGTTAACCTCTTTTGCGCATTCCCCCTAATTTTTGCCACAGCCGATCAAATGATGCCCCTGATGATACCCGCTCTACCCCATCATACCATCAGCTTCATCAGCTTAATCATCTCCATCAGCGGTTAACCTCTTTTGCCCATTCCCCTCACTTTTGACGCGGTGGATGTAATTGATTTTGCTGATTAAACTTTGGATTAATAAGCCGCTTGTATTCCAGACGCTTAGTGCCAAAGTTGAGGAGTAAACCTATTTCAAGATTATACGCTTCCAGGTAGTTGATTGCCTGGGCCAGATGCACATCCTCCAGTTTGGTCACTGCTTTCATTTCAACACTCACGACGCCCGCCACCAGGAAGTCAACTCTTCGCGTCCCAATCCGTTCACCGCGATAAAAAATGGGCATTATAAATTCCCGGTAAAACTCAATCCCTCCCAGGTTCATTTCTATTGCCAACGCCTTCTGATAGATCACTTCCTGAAAACCATTGCCGAGGTACTTGTGAACCTCCATGGCACAGCCAATAATCTTTCCTGTGAGTTCAGAATACTTGTATTCCTCTTTAATCATACTCAACATCTTATAGGGTTCATAAAAGGTTTAGACAATTACCACTACCGACCTTGCTAAAATCTTCGGCAAAGGTGCAACCAGGTCGAGTATCGTAAAAAAACTACAACCCCCGCGCACAGCATCCGGAAAACACTCGCTCATACCCCGGAATGGCCCCCTGGCTAACCGCCAGACTATAGGACGAACCCAGCGCGGAAGCCCAAGGTTGCCGTTCCGGCGGCCGGTATGAGGAACAATAGTGGGCGTAAGTTGAGTGGAAAAAACATCAGGCATGGCCACCTGGGCAGCGAAAGCGGTAGATTGTTCCGGGGTATCGCTGTACAAGGCGCAGCTTTAGTTTTGTCTTTGGCAAATATAATAAATCTGGGTGGTATATGTGGTATTGGGGGGAAATCAAACGCTAGAACCGCTGATGAAGCTGATGGAGTGATGGAGCTGATGATGATAATGCTTCTACACCCAATCCATCATAGCCCATAATCCCATCATACCCCATCATTCCCCATCATTCCCCATCATTCCCCATCATTCCCCATCATCCATCAGCTTCATCAGCTTAATTATCTCCATCAGCAGTTAACGCCCTTACAACAACATCAACAAATCCCGGATATTGCGATATACGGGAATCTCCGTCTGGGTGAGGATGGTGGAGGGGAATTCCCAGATGGCGGCAGCGATATCTTCCTCAAATTGGGGGTGGAGGGGCTGCTCTTCGGCGTGCATATTAAACCAGTAGGTGACTTTGAGCATGCGCTTGCCGGAAGAAGTTTTGTAGGTGTGGTATGTAGTCGGGAGCGGGGTACCGAGCTGCAGCTTTTTGATGCCTGTTTCTTCCCGGACCTCCCGAACGGCGGCGGTGGGTGGGTCTTCGCCCGGGTCTATTTTGCCTTTGGGGAGGTCCCAATGGCCGAGACGGTGGATGAAGAGGACCTTGCCCTCAGGAGTGACGACCACGCCTCCGCCGGCTTCTACTTTTTGAAAACACTTGAAAAAATCTCTTGCCAGGGTTTCCAGGTCATCGGCATACAAGGCCACAGCGGCGTAGCGGCGGGATTTTTCGAGCATGTCGAAATAGTTCGGCAGGGATTTGATCTTTCCGGTATAACGGCCTGCCAGGAAATTGCCTGCTGCCTGGAGCCTCTCCATAAGCGGATCGCCGGTCTTGAGCAGATAAAGCGGCGTTTCGTTGATATAGATTTTATACATTTGCGAAAAACATCATGGACATTGCCGTTGAAATAGCGGGTATCTTGCTGCAAATTAAAGCAATTAAACTGAGCCCGCAAAAGCCTTTTACCTGGGCATCGGGGATGCTTTCCCCGATTTACTGCGATAATAGAACCATCCTCTCCCATCCGGTTTCCAGGGACAACGTAGTGGAGGCGCTGGTGCGCAAATCTGCTGATTTCGCTTCTTTTACAGCGATTGCCGGCGTGGCTACGGCCGGAATCCCGCACGGGGTCCTGCTGGCCGACCGCCTACGCCTGCCTTTTGTCTATGTGCGCGACAAGCCCAAATCCCACGGTCGCCAAAACGTGATCGAAGGGGAACTCGAACCCGGGGCCACCGTGCTGGTAGTGGAAGATCTGATCTCCACCGGGGGCAGCAGCCTGAAAGCGGTGGATGCGCTTAGGGAGGCAGGGGCAAAGGTTACCGGTGTCCTGGCAATTTTCAATTACGGATTTCCGGAAGCGGCCCAGGCGTTCCAGGAGGCAGCATGCCCGATTCACACACTCAGCAATTACCACGCCTTATTGCAGAAGGCCGTGGATATGGGGTATATTTCCGAAACGGAAAACGCCCTCCTCACCGATTGGCGGCTCGACCCCAGGGGCTGGGGGGAACGGTTCTCCTCTGGCCAGGGCCAGGTCAGATGACCTGAAAGCCGTAAGCGTAGGGATCGTCTTCCGGATCAATGAAGATGGTGTTGTAACCTGTGATTTTTGCCCATCCCTGAATAGAGGGAATAATCGCCTCGTAGTCGCCGCAACGGGTCTTTCCCTCTACCCTGCCGATAAACTGGCTGCCGATATAACTTTCATGGACGAAGGTATCCCCGGTATCGAGTTTGCCTTTTGCCGCCCATTGCGCCATCCGGGCAGAAGTGCCGGTCCCGCAGGGGGAGCGGTCAATGGCTTTGTCTCCGTAAAACACGGCATTGCGCGCATGCGCTTCGGGCGCGATGGGCTTACCTGTCCAAAGGAGGTGGCTGAGGCCCCGGATGGCAGGGTTCTCGGGATGCTGGAACGCATATTTTTCATTGAGCCGCTGCCGGATGACCGGGCTCCAGCGAATCAAATCGGCTGCGGTGAAATGTTCGATGCCGGGAAAATTGGGCTGCGGGTCCACGATGGCATAAAAATTGCCGCCGTAGGCTACGTCGAGGGTAAGGGGGCCGAGATCGGGGCAGTCCACTTCCAGGTCGGTTTTGTAGAGGAAAGAGGGGATATTCGTCAGCCGCACCCACTGCACTTTGCCGTTTTCCATAGCGTATTCTACCCGCACGAGTCCTGCCGGGGTTTCGAGGCGCAGTTTGCCGGGTACTTTGGGAATCACCAGGCCTTCCTCCAGCGCAATCGTTACAGTGCCGATGGTGCCGTGCCCGCACATGGGGAGGCAGCCGCTCGTTTCGATGAACAGGACGCCGATGTCGTTCTCCGGGTCCACCGGCGGGTACAGGATGCTGCCCGACATCATATCGTGCCCCCGTGGCTCAAACATCAGCCCCTTGCGGATCCAGTCGTAGTGCTCCAGAAAATACAGGCGCCGCTCCATCATACTGTTCCCCTGGAGCAGGGGGCCCCCTCCTGCGACCAGCCGCACTGGGTTGCCGCAAGTGTGGGCGTCAATACAGAAAAACGATTTTTTCATTCTCTTCCCCATTTTCCATTATAAAATCGGTGAATGCCGCAGGGATTACCCTCCCGAAGTGCTTCCGGAAGGAGCTCCGGCGGACAATTCTGGTACGCTATCGGCCGGACGAAGCGCCTGATCGCCTGGGTGCCTACCGAGGTAAAGCGCGCATCTGTCGTGGCCGGAAACGGGCCGCCGTGCTGCATGGCATGGCCTACTTCCACCCCGGTCGGAACCCCGTTGAAGAGCAGTCGGCCCACTTTGTCCCGGAGCAGGGCGATGAGGTTGGTCCATTGCGTCATCTCTGCACTTTCGCCCATGATCGTCGCGGTAAGCTGTCCTTCGATATTCCTGGCCACTGCTTCCATCTCAGCAGCATCTGCGCAAAGCACTACCAGCGTAGAAGGGCCAAACACCTCTTCCTGCAGGTGGGGGTTTGCGAGGAAATGCCCGGCAGCAACCGATGCCAATGCCGGAGCGCCCGTCCAGGTATCCTCCGAGGCCAGGACAGCAATTTCCTTTACCACGCCCCCGGCGGCAAAAAGCGCCTGTTTGCGCTGCTCAAAATGCATATAAATCCCTTCGTTGAGCATGGTAGCCGGGGCAACCTGTGCCATAGCCTCTGCCAGGCTTTTGACAAAACCCGCAGCAGAAGCATCGTTAAGCAGCACAATGACCCCCGGATTCGTACAAAATTGCCCGACGCCCATGGTAACCGAAGCCGCCAGGGAGGCTGCCAGTTCCCGCCCCTTCGCCCGGGCTGATTCAGGCAATACAAAAACGGGATTGATGCTCCCCATTTCCGCAAAAACCGGAATGGGATTCTTGCGGCTTTGGGCCGCTTGGAACAGGGCCATTCCGCCCCTTTGCGAGCCGGTGAAAGCAACCGACTGGATTGCAGGATGCTGAACCAGTGCCCGGGCGGCTTCCCCTCCTGCATCGTTGAGCGAAGAAAAAACGCCATCGGGCAAATCGCACCTTTCAGCAGCGCGGAGAATCGCTTGGGCGACCAAGGCATTGGTGCCCAAATGCGAAGGGTGCGCCTTGACGATGACCGGACAACCGGCCGCAAGTGCAGATGCAGTATCTCCACCTGCCGTGGAGAAGGCCAGGGGAAAATTGCTCGCAGTGAAAACTGCCACCGGCCCCACCGGGTGCAGCATGCTCCGGATATCTGGCCTCGGCAGCGGTTGGCGCTCCGGGAGCGCCGTTTCAATGATGGCATGTACCCAGCTACCTTCTTCGATAAAATCGGCAAAGAGCCGGAGTTGTCCGCAGGTGCGCCCGCGCTCGCCGATCAGGCGTGCCTCCGGCAGACCGCTTTCCTGCATGGCCCGTTCGATGAGGGCACTTCCCAGGGCTTCGATTTCTTCAGCGATGGTGCGCAGGAAGGCAGCTCTGGAGGCATTGCTCGTCTGTCCGAAGGCCCCTGCGGCCGAGGCGGCCTTTTCTGCAGCAAGGCTTGTTTCTTCCAGGGTAGCTATCGGAAACTGCTCCGGGAGCGGCTGCCGGGTAGCGGGATTGACCGATTGCAGGAAGGTCGTGCCCAGAGCAGAATGCCCGAACCCAATTCTATTGGCGGTAGGAATCATATTAATGGTTTATTTTTATCTAATTGACATGGCATACGCAGCTTCGCCGCGGTGGATTTTTCTTCCGGGTTGTGTAAAAAGACTTTTGCCACCTGCGGCAGCAAAAGATTCTTTGGATGGAGACGTCCTTGTCCGGATTTTGCTTCGCAAAATCCGGAAAAG
>JBMOJO010000250.1:0-5280 GCA_049315745.1 Saprospiraceae bacterium
AAACAAAAGGAGGAGCGCAGGTTAATGCTGCAAATGGAAGAAGACAGTATCAGGCGCCTGCTCTCGGAAAAACGCCGCCAGGATAGCATCGCGAAATTACCTGCTCCGCTTGCCTCTGCTTCCGGTGAACAGGCTTTGGCAACTTCCAGGCTTTACGTTTCGGTCAATGGGTTGAAGGTGCGCAGGGAACCGGCCCTGAATGCCCGGGTAATCGCCGAGTTGAAGCTCTTTGACGAATTGTATTTCCTGGGCGAAACTACCGATTTTACCCAGGAAATCAATATGGGCAAGGCGGTCGTCAACGAGCCGTGGGTAAGGGTCCAGACGAGGGAGGGGCGTTCGGGTTGGGTCTATGGGGCAGGGGTGCATTATTATAAACGAAAGCATCCCGCTGCAGAATAGCGCCTACTTTGCGTCCCACTGCGCCAGGCCATATTGCCGGATGACCGCTTTTATCTGCCCGGCATAATCAGGAACGGGCTCGAAGCCTGCTTTTTCCAGGGCCTCTGCCCATGCGGCATAAGACTGCCCTTTCAAGCTGCGCAGGCTTGAGAATTTCCCCGTCGTGATGAACAGGCTGTGGTCGCGAAAGCTCATCCATGCCGATTCGTAGTATCGGAAGCAGCGTCCTTCGATTTCGCCCTTTTCTCCCAGCCAGTCATCCGTACAGAGCAGCCCGAAAAAGTTGAGCCCCAGCTTCACGGACATTGCTTCGCCGGCTTTGCCGATCAACAGGGCGTTGCCAAGTACGATAGAGGCCGGAATACCAAATTTTTCCTGCTCGGCCTTCGCGACCCGGCCAAACCGCTCGATGAATACCTCCCGCATCGGATCGGGAATAGCCGCAAGGGCGTTCAGCTCGGCATGGGCGGTTTCCTTCCGAAAAGGTTGTATTTCTAATTGCTCGGCCCCGGGCAAAGCATCGCCGGCCTTTTGCCCGAATAAAAAATCCGTGAACTTTTCGCGCGGCTTCCTCACTTCACGGGGCACCTCCGCAGGCTGCTCCATCGGACGTTGAAGGTTCATTTGCAATCGGATTTCCTTCTTAAAAGTGATATAAACCAACAACACCGCCAGAGCAATCTTGAACCAATTTCTTTGAAAAAACGCTGCCAGCTTTCCCATTTGTCTGCTATTTCATCATGAGAACAAAAATACAAATAATTTTATTTTTAAAAAACATTTTGTTTAAAAAATATTTCTATTTCCAGGGTTGCTGTAAGCCTATTCATAAATAAGAAGATTCCCCGGGCCTCCGTTAGGGAATTTTATTAACGGATCGAAATTTCTGCTGGGCGTGGCAGTCTTATGAGCTGCTTTTCGGCGCTACGCACAAAACTATATTGGAAAGCGCTGCATTTGCGTGTATTTCGCTTGGCAAAATCGACGCAAATGCGGTGCTTTCAAGAGAATATGCTGCTGCCGAGGGTGGCAAATAAACTGTTCGACAACTGCAATGATGCGGGTGCAGCCTGATATTTTGTGTAAAATAAGGCGAAAGGCTTTTCACATCGGCCAAACCGGTCGTGTAAAGGGATGACAGCCTGCCATTGGTATTATCGCTGTTTCAACCGATTGAAACGAGGGCCTGCCGGAGGTCTTCGATGAGGTCGTCCACATCTTCTATACCGACACTGAGGCGGATGAGCGAATCTGTAAGCCCGACCTTGAGCCGTTCTTCCCTTGGTATGGAAGCATGCGTCATCGTTGCGGGATGTCCGATCAGGGATTCCACGCCACCGAGCGATTCGGCAAGGGTAAAGAGCTGTAAGCGGGTCATGAGTGCGACGGCGTTGTCGAACCGGTCGTCGTGCAAGTCGAAGGAGAGCATTGCCCCAAAATCCCGCATCTGGCTTTTTGCTGTTTCATGGCCCGGATGACTGGGCAGCCCGGGATAATTGACCGATTTGACTTTGGGATGGCCGATCAGGAAGTCAGCGATCCGGGCGGCATTCTGGCACGCCCGCTCTACCCTGAGGTGCAGGGTTTTGATACCACGGAGTACAAGGAAGCAATCTTGTGGCCCGGGCACCGCACCGACGGCGTTTTGCAGGAATCGGAGCTTTTCGGCAATCGCGTGATCATTCACGATGATGGCGCCATGCACGACGTCGGAATGCCCGCCGATATATTTTGTTGCAGAATGTACGACGATATCTGCGCCAAGGTCGAGCGGGTTTTGGAGGTAAGGGGAAGCAAAGGTATTGTCCACGCAGGAAAGGATGCCTTTTTCCCGCGCTGTGGTACAAAGGGCCCGGATATCTACGATGTTGAGCATAGGGTTGGTAGGGGTTTCGATCCACAGCATTTTTGTCTCCGGCCGGATTTGTACGGCGACGGATGCGGCATGCTGCATATCGCTGAACCTGCTCAGGATCCCATACCGTCCGTGCACCCTGACCATCTGGCGATAAGATCCGCCGTAGAGGTCGTTGGTCGACAGGATTTCGTCGCCTGGGTCGAGTAGCCTGACCACGGCATCCATCGCGGCGAGGCCGCTTGCAAAGCAGATGGCATGGCGACCGTTTTCGAGCGCTGCAAGGTTGGTTTCGAGGGCTGTCCTGGTGGGGTTCTGGGTGCGCGCGTATTCATAGCCCTTATGTTTTCCGGGCGCTTCCTGCGCATAGGTGGAGGTCTGAAAAATGGGGGTCATTACCGCTCCGGTACCAGGATCAGGGGTAATGCCCGCATGGATTGCTTTAGTGCCGAACTTCATAATTTAGCTTTTTTTCTCTGAATGGCTATACGTGCGGCGGCTGCGACATGCTGGATGCCCAGGCCATACTTTTCGAGCAGTGCCTCCGGCAGCCCGCTCTCCCCGAAGGTATCATTTACGGCAACAACCTCCAGGGGCACAGGGCAATGCCTGGCGAGTACCTGTGCAATGGCATCCCCCAATCCGCCGTTGCGCTGGTGCTCTTCGGCACTTATGGCACAGCGGGTTTTGCGGACGGAGGCGGCGATCCCCTGCTCGTCGAGAGGTTTTATGGTATGGACATTGATTACCTCACAGGAAATACCCTCCGTGGCGAGCTGTCGGGCGGCCTCAACGGCATTCCACACGAGGTGCCCGGTCGCAAAAATACTGACATCTGTACCCGGGGAAAGGATCTGGATTTTCCCAATTTCAAAAACCTGGTTCTCCGGGGTAAACATCGGCCAGCTCGGACGGCCAAAGCGGAGATAAACAGGCCCGTGATGCGCGGCGATAGCCATTGTCGCGGCTTTGGTCTGATTAGCATCACATGGGCAGATCACCGTCATCCCCGGCAGCATCCGCATCATTCCGATATCTTCGAGGATTTGGTGCGTGGCCCCGTCTTCACCGAGGGTCAACCCGGCATGGGAGGCACATATTTTGACGTTTTTTTCCGAATAAGCAATAGATTGACGGATCTGGTCATACACCCTTCCCGTGGAAAAATTGGCGAAGGTGCCGGTGAACGGTATTTTTCCCGTCGTGGCAAGCCCTGCCGCCACTCCCATCATATTGGCTTCTGAAATACCCGCCTGAATGAAACGCTCGGGAAAAGCTTTTACAAATGCGTTCATCTTGAGTGAGCCCAGCAAGTCGGCCGTCAGCGCAACGGCTTGCGGATATTGGTTTCCAACTTCCAGCAAGCCTTCCCCGAAGCCGTCCCGGGTCGCTTTCTTACCGCTGCTGACAATTTGATCGAGCATTGAACTGAAATTTTATGTGTAGATATTTTGTCCTGGACAGAACAGGGCATTAATTCGTTTCGACTGGAAAATCGCCGAGTGTTTCCGGGAGCTGGGCGAGCGCGCGGGCAGTTTGTTCGGCATTCGGTGCGACGCCGTGCCAGTGATGGGAGCCTTGCATGAAATCCACACCAAAGCCCATCTCCGTCCGCATCAGGATCGCGACCGGCTTGTTTTTTCCGGTTGCGCCGATTGCTGCTGTGAGGCCGGATAAAACCTGCGCGATATCGTTCCCGTCTTCAATGATAAGCACATGCCATCCGAAAGCTGCCCATTTGGCAGGAAGATCGCCCAGGGAGATCACCTCATCGGTAGGCCCGTCAATTTGCTGCCCGTTCCAATCTACGGTGAGGATGAGGTTATCCACTTTATGATGTGCAGCAAACAGGGCGGCTTCCCAGATTTGACCCTCCTGGAGTTCCCCATCGCCGGTGAGGACAAAGACCCGCTTGGTGTCGCCATCCATGCGTTTGCCCAGGGCTGCGCCGATCGCTACCGATAAGCCCTGGCCCAGCGACCCTGAAGCTACGCGGACGCCTGGAAGCTTTTCATGTGTGGCCGGGTGGCCTTGAAGCCTTGAATTGATTTTTCGGAAAGTGGCCAGCTCGGCGAGCGGGAAGTATCCGCTGCGTGCCAGGATACTGTACCAAAGTGGGGAAATATGGCCGTTGGAAAGAAAAAAGAGGTCCTCGCCCTTCCCTTCCATCTTGAACGACGGGTCGTGGTCCAGCATAGCAAAGTACAACGCAGTGAGGAATTCCGTGCAGCCGAGCGAACCCCCGGGATGCCCGCTCTGGGCAAGGGACGTCTGGCGGATAATATCCCGTCTTACCTGGCTGGCAATTTGTCTTAAGGTTTCAATATCCGTTTTCATGTTTGGGTAAGGTTAGATGGGATAAAATTCAAAAGGGCAATCTGAGTGCGTTCAGATTGCCCTTTATCGCCTGGAAGCATTTACAGGCGAAAGGAAAAGCAAACTGCCGGTGGGGTCAGTTCACAGCGTCGGAAAGCTCTTTGCCAGGCTTAAACTTCACGACTTTCTTTGCACCGATCTTAATAGACGCCCCGGTTTGCGGGTTGCGGCCGGTGCGGGCTTCGCGCTCGGAGATGGAGAAAGTCCCAAACCCGATCAGGGTCACCTTTCCACCTGTTTTCAATTCTTCGCCGATACCGTCGAGTACGGCGTTCAAAGCGTCTGTAGCTTGTGCCTTGGTAATCTTGGCACTTTCTGAAATCTTGCTGATTAAATCTCCTTTATTCATTTTAAAGGGTTTTAATGAAGTACTGATGGTAAATTTATGGGCATTCTTTTGTATTTACAAGTTTTACCCGGTAAAAAACGCTTAAATCGCTTGATTTTTAAGGCGAAGCTGGATTGTTTTTGTTGTTCGTGGTGTTTTAAACAATGTGAAAAAATAATAAAAAAATTACAATTATGCGCAAAACGCTGAAAATCATTATTTTATTATTATTCGTTAAAATTTATTTGCCCTCCTGCAGCCCGAAGGTGAACTGCCCCTCCGCGAAGGGGCTCAGCGCTCCGGTGAACCGGAAAGGGGA
>JBMOJO010000038.1:0-22913 GCA_049315745.1 Saprospiraceae bacterium
CTCTCAAAACATAATTTGGCGCGAAGCGCCGTAAAAAACCTTTTTACACAACCTCAACCTTTTTACACAACCCCGAAAATCAAATATTATTTCCCGGGGCAATGACCTGCTAAATAGATACCTTTTTTGTAATACATCGAATGGTGGGGTGTTGCGCCGGCAGTCGAAACCGTGGCGTGGAACCTATTTTTGGCGTATCTTTGCAAAAAATATTCCTATGAAAATCTTGTGCCTGTTCTTTTTGCCCATCGTAGTGCTGTTTTCAGGCTGCGAGAAAACCTGTGTGGAGAAGAAAAAAGAGGATTGTGCATGTATCGCCCTTTATGACCCTGTCTGTGGCTGCAACGACGTGACATACGGCAACGCCTGTGAGGCAGCCTGCGCAGGGATCAGCGATTATGTCAAAGGGCCTTGTAAATAAACGCTCTGCAGCGAAGGCGCATTTGCACGCAATGAAGGGCGGGGACCCGGAGAAGCCAGCGTCCCCGCCAAATTATTCCCTAGGACTGATGCAGGCTCCAATCCTTTAACGAACATTCACCAACAAATTACATCCCCTTATTTCGCTATGGTCTAATCTGCCAATCACCTCGAAGCCGCCATCCGGCATTGAACGCCCAAGGTCGTCGGTCGCAATAAAGCCGATGGTGTCGAGGTTGGCCAGATCGGTGATGTTTAACAGGCCCGTGCGCCCTCGGGGCACTTGTTCGAATGGGTCATAGATGTCGCGTATGGAAACCCGCATGGTTGGGGGGCAATGAAACCGCCCTTCGCCCTTCGAATATGCCTGGGAAAGCAACTCCGTCATGCCATATTCGGAGTGTATGGCGGTGGTCCCAAATCCCCGTCTCAAAATATCGTGCAGCGATTCCCGGGTGATTTCTTCCCTGCGGCCTTTCATCCCCCCGGTTTCCATGACGACGAGGCCGGGAAAGTCCAGGCGGCCTGCTTCGACAAAATCCCACAGCGCAAAGCTTACGCCAAGGAGTATGGTCGGAATACCCAGGCCACGGCATTCTTCGAGGGCCCTCCGAAGGGCCTGTGTGTCGTGGAGAAAAAAACCGCTCTGCCCAAACGGCGAGCATGTGATAAAGTCTTGCACCATATATACTAAAGATGACCCTGTGCGCTCCAGATAGGCCGGCAATAATGCGAGTAATGCATATTGTCCTGTCTTCCCGTAAAAGTGGGAAAAACACCTGCGGGCATTGTCCCGGTACCAGGAAGTCTGCCGCAGTAAATGCCTGCTGCTCTGCGCACCGGTTGTACCGCTGCTGGTAAAGACCAGCTCCGGCGCCCAGGAGAGGGTCTGTACATCATGGTGCCTGAATGCCGATATGGGCAGGAACGGGATTTCTTCCAAACGCTTCACGGACTGCGGGTTTACTCCAAGGTCCCGGAGGTAGGCGCCATAGACCGGGTTGTTCGCCGCCTGGAAAGCGAATACCGCTAATGCCAGGGCATCAAAGCCCGCATCTGTTACATTTGTGATACGCACCATCAACTCCGCCCGCTGTTTTAGAAGTTTTTCTTCCGAAGTGATCAAAATCCTGCTTTTTTTCGTTTTATTGTAACTTAAATACATTCGAGGCTATGTTGAAACACCACAAGCTCCACTTATTGTTGCTCGCAGGTTGTGCTGCCGTAGCCGCAACGTGTGCCCGCATCCCTGAATTTCCGGTGGAGCCGGTGATCGAATACAAGGGGATCAGCCAAAATAGGATCGAGCAGAGCCGGGGCGGTGGCATTGCCCTGGATACCATCGAGATCAGGTTTTCTTTCACCGATGGCGATGGCGACATTGGAAGCGAAGATAGCGTGAATATTTTTCTTCAGGACAGCAGGGACGGCT
Organism: Saprospiraceae bacterium; assembly: GCA_049315745.1. Lineage (GTDB taxonomy): Bacteria > Bacteroidota > Bacteroidia > Chitinophagales > Saprospiraceae > JADJPL01. The sequence continues at coordinate 1,853 of JBMOJO010000038.1, forward strand.
CCATACAGTTGTTTAAAGTCAATCCAATTCCAAAACTGGGCGCCGGCAACGGGCTGCGGGGCGAAATTAAAATCCTGATGACCAACAGCGCGGTCACCGGTTATTTTTGCTGCACGTTTCCCAATACCTTCCTTACCTGCCTGCCCAGTAAACAGCATCCTTCGGATACGCTTTCCTACCAGATATTTATCCGCGACCGCGCAGGGAATATTTCCAATAAGATCCGTACAGAGAAAATTACCATTCTTTGTAATTAAAACGGCCCGTAATGGGGCAAAGAAATGGACACTTGCCGTTACCCATCGCAACAAGTACAACTGGCCTCGCATATCCTGTAAGCCGTCCAAGCCGGACTCCCGGTATCAACGCATCTGCTTGTACGCATTGATCAACCCATTGGTGGAGCTGTCGTGGCCGGCTACTGGGTCATCGCCCTGTAATTCAGGGAGAATGCGATTGGCCAACTGCTTGCCGAGCTCTACGCCAAACTGGTCGAAGCTGAAAATATTCCAGATTACGCCCTGGACAAAGATTTTGTGTTCGTAAAGGGCGGTAAGGATACCCAGCATTCGCGGCGTAAGCTGGCGGAACAGCAGCGAGTTGGTCGGTTTATTGCCCGTAAACACTTTAAAAGGCAGTAATTGACGGATGGCCGCTTCAGTTTTTCCCTCTGCCTCCAATTCTGCACGAACTTCGCCGGCTGTCTTGCCCATCATCAATGCTTCGGTCTGCGCAAAAAAATTAGAGAGCAGCTTCTCATGATGGTCGCCGATGGGGTTATGGCTTTTCGCAGGAGCAAGAAAATCGCAAGGGATGAGCCGTGTGCCCTGGTGGATGAGCTGATAGAAGGCATGCTGCCCGTTGGTGCCGGGTTCTCCCCATACGATAGGGCCGGTGGAATAGCTGACGGGCCGGCCGCTACGGTCCACCGACTTACCGTTGCTCTCCATATTGCCCTGCTGGAAATAGGCGGCGAAACGGTGCATGTACTGGTCATAGGGCAGGATTGCCTCCGTTTCTGCCCCGAAGAAATTAACGTACCAAATGCCGATTAAAGCCATCAGAACGGGCATATTTTCCTCGAAATCCGTATGGCGGAAGTGTTCGTCCATCGCGTGGAAGCCCCCCAGGAGTTCCGTGAAGCGGTCAAAGCCAATGGTGCAGGCGATCGAGAGGCCGATGGCGGAAGTAAGGGAATATCGCCCACCTACCCAGTCCCAGAAAACGAACATATTTTCGGGGTCTATCCCGAAGGCTTGAACGGCCTTGGCATTGGTGGACAAGGCCACGAAGTGCCGGCTGATATGGGCGGGGTCTCCCGCAGCACGCAGGAACCAGTCCCTCGCCGTCTGTGCATTGGCCATCGTTTCCTGGGTGGTGAAAGTTTTGGAAGCGATCAGGAATAGGGTAGTCTCGGGGTTTACGCTTTTGAGTACTTCTGCGATGTGTGTCGCATCTACATTCGAGACGAAATAGGCCTGGATCCCCGGGTGCCAGTAAGGCCTCAGGGCCTCGGTGACCATCACCGGGCCAAGGTCAGAGCCACCGATCCCGATATTGACGATATGTTCGATCTTTTTGCCGGTAAAACCCGTCCAGGCCCCACTATGGATGCGATCGCAAAGCCTTTCCATCTTTTGGAGAACCTCCCTCACGCCTGGCATCACGTCCTGCCCGTCCACGTAAACCGGCTGATCAGACCTGTTGCGCAGGGCAATATGCAGCACGGAACGCCCTTCCGTTTCATTGATTTTTTCACCGGAAAACATCGCTTCGATGGCTTCCTGAAGTTGGCACTCGCGGGCAAGCTCCAGGAGCAGCCCCAGAGTTTCCTTTTGAAGGATATTTTTGGAAAAATCAAACAGCAAATCCTCGAAGCAAAGGGCGAAAGCTTCAAAGCGCCGGGGTTCTCGGGCGAAAAGGTCCCGTAAGTGGACGTTTTTCATGCTTTGGGCATGTGCCTCGAGGGATTTCCATGCGTTGGTGCGGGTCGGGTCATTGCGTGGGAACATACGTTTTTGTGTTTGTGCAAATATGCGTACTTTTACCAAAATGCCCCGCAAACCATCAGCCAAAAATCCGGTGCCGGGGTGATTTTCATCAATGACAGGATCCCAACAAACGATCTACCTTTACGGTACTGGGGGCTGTATAACAGACTTGTTGCGCGGGGAATCGCATAGAGGTCGAAAAGCCCTTGTTCGTCCGCGCTGACCTGCCGAAACGAACCTATTCCTTAAGCAAAACCACCTGCAGTATGAAAAAGATCCTTGTTCCTACCGATTTCTCTGTGACCGCGCAGTGTGCCATGGCATATGCCCTGGACCTTTCCGAAAAAATGGAGGGGGCAACTATTGATGTGGTCCACATGTATTTACCTGCAACGGCGGCAGAATACCCGAATATCGTTCCACCGGTTGCTGAATTACTGGAGGCACGGGAAAAAATGCTCGCCGAATTCGGAGCGGCAGCCCGAAAAAGGCATCCAGGTGCGGGGCGGGTCGCTGCCCCTGTGAAAACCGAGCTGATTATCGGGTTCCCTGCCGATGAGATCGTACGGCTTTCTGCTGATTACGACCTTGTCGTGCTCGGCGCTACGGGCGAAGCCGACCTGCTGGACAATATGTTTGGCAGCGTTTCCAGCCATGTGGCAAGAAAGAGCAAATGTCCGGTAATCCTCGTACCGAAAGGCACGACGTTCCAGCCAATCGAACAAATCTTCTACGCCAGCAACTTTGAATCCGTGGATTTGGGGATGATCAGCGAGATGCTCGAAATCAATACATTGTTTGGGGCCAAGCTCCACTTTGTACATGTTCGCACCGAACCGGGGGACAATGGATTTGAAAAATCCCGGGAATTTATTTTTAACGCGCTGATGGAAAAGGGAGAACCCGGTTTTGCATTTGAAATCGAAGAGATCGAGGGCGAAGATGTCATGGCGGCCATTAACGCCTATACGGCAAAAACAGATATTGATCTTGTTGTTATGGTCGCTAAAAAGCGTGCTTTCTGGGACGGGCTTTTCCACCGCAGCCAAACCCGCAGGATGGCGCTCCACGCAATCAAACCGCTGATGTTGTTGCACCTGGAATGATCCGGGTATTCTTTTATTCACAGGTGTAATTCAACTTTTTATAAATCACAATGTTGTTAGTCGGGAATATGCAGCGGCATGGCTCAGTATGTTGTAAAATAAGGTGCCCTGCAGGATGCAAACGAAGCGTTCAATACGGTTTATGCCCAACGTTTATGTCATCATCCCCGCATTCAATGAAGCTGGGGCGATTGGAAAAGTGGTCCGCGCCGTCCCCCGGGGGCTCGTAAGCGAAATCATCGTTTGCGACAACAAGAGTACCGATGCTACAGCGCAGTGCGCAAGGGAAGCAGGCGCAACAGTGGTATATGCACCCGAGCCCGGATACGGGAGCGCTTGTCTTTGCGGTATCGCCTACCTGAAGTCAAGGGGGCCGTCCGATCAGCCGGATATCGTGGTGTTTTTGGATGGGGACTATTCTGACTATCCGGAAGAAATGCTTCAACTGACTGCACCGATCATTGAAGGCAGCGCCGATCTGGTGATTGGTTCGCGGGCCCTCGGGAAAGCACTGAAAGGGGCGTTACAACCCCAACAGCGTTTCGGCAACTGGCTGGCGACTTCGCTCATCCGCCTGATCTGGGGCTATCACTTTACCGATCTCGGTCCTTTCCGGGCCATTTCCTGGACGCAGTTGACTGCTCTGGATATGGGCGACCCCAACTACGGATGGACCGTGGAAATGCAGGTGAAAGCGGCTTCCAAACGAATACGTTGCATAGAGGTGCCGGTCAGCTATCGCCCCAGGATCGGCAAATCCAAGGTCTCCGGCACGCTCAGGGGCTCTGTCTTGGCCGGGCATAAAATTTTGTGGACAATCTTTCGTTATGCCTTCGGGATCAAAAGGTAGTGTCAGTTGGCTCGCCGGCGCAGGGGAGGGAAAAGCCTGCCCTCAGATGATTTCCCCCCGCAACAAGCCTGGTGTTTTCCGCCGGGGAACAGCATCTTCGCTTTATAAACCCCGGCACAGTGTTTTGGGCAGGATGCGCCCGGGCGTTCTCTGCACGAAAATCCGGTCTGGTTTTTCAGGTTGGGCAGGAGATATTTTTTTAGAATTATTCTAAATAAGGAATTTTTTTAAAATAACGATTGTTATGCCTGGTATTGTAAACAAACCCGTAATTTGTGCGCGTTTTTAGTCAATAGCTAAATAAAGGCCTTGCAGCGATAGTTTGGCGGTACGAAAAGGCGACTATTTGCTGCCTGCGCATTATGCTGCCGGTGTAAGTCCGGCCAATCAGTAAGCAGGTGTTATTATAGATCGTACAAACCACATATTCTACACCTATGTCATTTATTGGATTTCTTTCCCTGGGTATTTATGTTGCGGCGCTGACCTATGTGACCGTATTCGGGGTTTCCCACGTTATTCTATTGTATAATTATCTGCGCTACCGGCGCAGCAGGCCACAGCAGCAGGCCGCCCTGCCGCTATCCCGCCAAAAAGTGGCTGTTGCGGCGATGGCTGCGCAGGGGCAGGAGGGAAGCGTCTTGTACGCTACGCCACCATTGCCGTTAGATGGCCAGGATTTGATTGAACAGGAAGCTGAATGGCCCTTTGTAACGGTCCAGCTGCCGCTTTACAACGAGCGTTATGTTGTTGATCGCCTGATTGACAACATCGTACAGTTCGACTACCCCAAAGACCGGTTCGAAATCCATGTGCTGGACGACTCTACCGACGAGACCCAGGACCTGGTGCGCGAGAAGGTCAACTATTACAAAGCCCTTGGGTTCAATATCGAGCAGGTCAGGCGAAAAGAGCGCAAAGGGTATAAAGCGGGTGCGCTGAAGGACGGGATGGAACACGCCAGGGGAGAATTCCTCGCAATTTTTGATGCGGACTTCCTTCCGCGGCCCGACTTCCTGCGCAAAACGATACCGTTCTTCGAAGACAAGCGCGTCGGGGTCGTCCAGACGCGCTGGGAACACCTCAATGAAGATTATTCCCTGCTCACCCGCCTGCAGGCTTTCCAGCTCAATGTACACTTTACCGTAGAGCAGGTGGGTCGTATGCAGGGCAACCATTTTCTGCAATTCAACGGAACGGCAGGGGTCTGGCGCAGGGAAACCATCGAAGCCGCGGGCGGCTGGGAGGCGGATACGCTTACCGAAGACCTCGACCTCAGCATCCGTGCGCAGATGAAGGGGTACAAAATCAAATTCCTGGAGGACGTCAGCGCTCCTGCAGAGCTTCCCGCAGAAATGAACAGCTATCGCTCCCAACAGTTCCGCTGGATGAAGGGCGGGGCGGAAACGGCAAAGAAAATGCTGCCGTTCATCTGGAAGTCTGACTTGTCATTCTGGGAGAAGATTTATTCCTCTATGCACTTACTGGGCAGCTCTATCTTCATGGTCGTCTTCGTGCTGGGCTTCTCCAGTGTGCCGCTGGTCTATACCATTAACCACCTTGCCCTGGAACATCATGTGAGCAAGGATTCTTTCACTGCTTTCCTGGTCGGTTTCCTGGTTGTGGCCGCGATGTTCTACATGGCGAACGTACAATCGCCGGCGCGGAAGGAATCCACACCGAAAGCCATCCTGAAATACGCACTTCTGTTTCCAATGTTCCTGGCCTTATCTATGGGCTTGTCGCTGCATAATATGATCGCAGTTATCGAAGGCTGGCGGGGTAAAAAATCACCTTTCGTCCGGACGCCCAAGTTCAATATCCATACAAAAAAGGATAGCCAGGTTAATAGCAATAAATATATCCACCGCGAGTTGTCCTGGACGACAATCATGGAAGGTGTGCTTACCCTTTATTTTGGTATCGCTTTGATTTGGTCTATCTATTGGGGCGAAACGACCTTTCTGGTGTATCACTTCATGCTGACGATGGGTTACGGGATGGTATTTTACCAAACCTGGAAGGACGCTAAAGTCCAATAAAATTTTCCTCCATGGCGGAGGCCCTTTTGCGGAGGTTCTGGTGGGTTCCGGCCTCTTTGTTCTGCGGCCTGACGGTATTTCTTGGCTTTTTCGCCAGTCAGGATACCTTCAGGCCGCTGTTGTTTGGTTATGGGACCTTTTTCATCGTATTCCTGTGGGTTTTTCGCACTGCTAAATCAACGGCGGACATTCGTTGCTGGGTGCGGGTTTCGGTTCTGCTGCGCTTTATCCTGCTCTTTGCTTTCCCACAGCTTTCCGATGATATTTATCGTTTCCTGTGGGATGGCTATCTGCTCTCTTCGGGCAACAGCCCTTACGGGATGCTGCCGTCCCAGTGGCTTTGGGCAGAGGGGAAGCCTGAAGGGCTTGGCATCGCGCTTTACGACCAGTTAAATTCCAGGTATTATGCGACGGTTTATCCCCCATTTGCCCAATTGTCCTTTGCACTGGCCGTTGCTGTCGCGGGGAAATCCTGGTACTGGTCTGCCTTTATGCTGAAGCTGATCTTCCTGGCCTTCGAGCTGCTGAACCTGCGCCTGATGCCCCGGTTACTTATCGCCACGGGTTCCCCCCCTAAAAATGTGTTATTGTATGCCCTGAATCCACTGGTCATCCTGGAGGGTGTGGGGAATCTGCATTATGAGGTTGTAGTGGTCGCTTTTGTGCTTTTGGGGGTATCTTGCTGGTATCGGAACCGTCATTTGTTATCGGGTTTATTTATGGCCCTGGCGGTTGCGGCCAAACTTCTTCCCCTCATGCTTTTACCCTTTTGGTTTCGGAGGGCAGGTACTGAAAAACTTTTACGTTTTTATGGCATTATCGGGGCAATCCTGCTGCTATTGTTTGTACCGGCGCTCACGAGTGTACAGTTCGCCCATCCTGTCGGCAGCCTGCTGCTGTTTTTTCGGAACTTTGAGTTTAATGCGGGGATTTTCAACCTGTTTAAATGGGCGGGAATCGGGATTACGGGCTACAACCCGATAAGGAGCGTGGGCCCTTTTTTTGCACTGCAAATCTTTGCCGGTATTCTGATCGGTGCATGGGTGCAGCGCGACTTAGGTATTCAGGGACTATTTCGCAATATGATGTTTGCCCTCAGCCTCTATCTATTTCTTTCCACAACAGTGCACCCCTGGTACCTGGTACCACTACTCGCTTTCAGCACCTTTACGACTTTCCGTTACCCTTTGCTGTGGACAGGTCTGGTCGTGCTGTCGTACAGCCACTATGTGTCCGTCCCTTTCAGGCCGCATTACGGACTGCTAATGCTCGAGTACCTGCCTGTCTTTACACTGTTTACAATGGAGCTGCGGCGGTTCAGGACTTGAGTTTTTCCTGTACGTTCTGCCAGCTGCCGCCATTATAGGCTTCGATTCCGGCTTCGCGGAGGATACTTGCGGCAGTTTTGCTGCGGTTGCCGCTGCGGCAACAGGTGACAATCGGCTTATTCAGTTTTTTTAGTTCGGAAAGATTTTTTTTAATTTCATGCAAAGGGATATTGCGCACCTTTTCGCCGTGTCCCTGCTGGAATTCGAATGGTGTGCGCACGTCCACGATGACGGCATGTTGCTCCTTGAGCAAATTGCGGATATCGGCGGCGGGTTCTTTGCTGCCGGAGAGGAGCGTTTTCAGAAAGCGTAGCATATTGATCGGTTAGAATGTTGATGTATTCGGATAGCTTGTAAAAGCGGGTACAGGCGGCAGGGGCTACTGCCCCAAGTGGGGCTTGGGCCTTGGGATGAGGAGCAGGGACTTTTGCCTTCCATCCAGGTAATAGACCTTTTTCCCATCGAAAACTGCATTTTGTTCGTTCATGATGCGCAATTCCTTGTTCCATTCCGGTACAAACACCCGGTTGTTCAGTTCGATTGCATAAGCCGTATTGGGATAGAGCGGGTAGTCGCCCGTACCCGGCACCCCATTTTGCATATCCCACATACCGATAGCCGGCCCCGCTCCATGCCCATGGTAACCAATGGGATGGGAATAGATACTTGGGTTGAGGCCTTCGGCTTTAGCTTTGGCGAGGGCCTCGGCGAGGATGGCATTTCCGCTTCGTCCGGTAGCGAAGGCTGCGGTGAGGATATCCATGAGGCGCAGACATTTATTGAAGGCTTCCACGAGGTAGGGTGGCGCGGCTTTTTCTCCGGCTTTGAGTATATATGCATTTTGCTGCGTGTCGGTATTTAGTCCGAGGTAGGTGATACCGAAATCTACATGGAGCAGATCGCCCGGTTGTATGACTGCGGCGCCCGGGCGACTTGAAAAATTGCGGTTTTGTTCGGTGGCTCCGGGATCGGCACGCTGTACGTCCACGGTAGGGTGGAACCATGCCTCCAGGCCTAGTGCCCTGATGCGCTCGCGGTAAAACCAGACGACATCATCAGTAGTGGTAATCCCTGGTTGAATGACGGTTTCGGAAAAGCCTTCGGCGATAATTTCGTGTGCGATACGGCAGATTTGGTCATAGACGGCAAGTTCGGCAGGAAGCCGGGTCTCGAGCCACCCGACACAGAGGCGCTCACCGGAAACCAGGCGTTTTTCCGTGGGGTCGGGTAGGGCCTCGAGCAACTTTTCATAATGGTAAGCAGATAAACCGTCGGCATGGCCATAGTTTACGGAGCGGTTGATAGCGATCTTTTTAGGCTGGCGCTCCTGGATGAGTTGGGCCAGGCGTTTGAACTGATCGGGTTCGGTCTCGGGGTCCCAGGCTTTTTTGAAAATTTCCCCGATATCATAGCGGGCACAGGCGAGGGTTTCGAGCTTGCCTTCTTTTTCATAAATCACCAGCATGGTCGTACGGCGCGCAGAAAGCCAGGTGGAGGGGAGCATGGTACGCATGACGGGGTCTTCATTATATTCCCTGGCGATCAACAGCCACATATCTATGCCTTCCCGCCGCATAATCTCCGGAAGGATTGTCTGAAAACGCTCTTTTAACCAGGCATCCTGTACCTGGGATTGCCGGCGCAGATCCAGAATGGCCGGCATCTGGGCCTGGGATATCAGCCCGATAAACATGGATAAGAAAATGAAAAAGCCCTTCATAGCATACTATTTTAGCAGAATTACTTCGCCGTTGATATTTTCTTCCCGGTCGTCGGTCATCCGGAGTACGGCATGGAAGATATACACCCCGGCAGGCGATTCCTTGCCCAGGTGCATACCGTCCCAACCGAAGGCGGGATCATTGGGCAGGAACTGAGTTTTTTCAAAAAGCAGGCTGCCCCATCGGTTAAATATACGAAAAGCCATGACTTGCGCAACCCGGGGGCCTGTCTGAACGAAAAAAATATCGTTTTGCCCATCGCCATTGGGCGAAAATGCGTTGGGGAGATAAACCGGTAAGTCGCTGATCACTTTCAGCACAACGTTGTCGGTGGCCGTACACCCGTTCGGCGCTTTGGCCAGCACCTGGTAGGTCGTTGTCTGTAATGGCCGGACGGTATGGAACGATTTCGCAGGATCTACAGGAGCAATCTCCGTGCCGCCCGTCCACTGATAGATGATACCGCTCAGGAGGGGGCGGGCAACAGCGTTCAATATGGCCGAATCCCCCCGGAAAAGCTCCCGATCCGGCCCTAAATCTACCGATATGCGTTGAGGGATAGCCATTTCAACGGCGGCAGCCCAGGAGCATCCTTCAATATCGCTCACCTCGAGCTGATAGGTGCCCGGTGGGATATTGACAAAATTACCTGCAGGGTCAGACAAGCGGCTGTCCAGCCTAAAGCGAAATGGTGCGGTGCCACCTGCCACTTTAGTTACGGAAAGCATGCCGCCCCGGTCACATCCGGGGGCGGTAATAGAGAATAAAACGCTGTCAATATAATTTCCGGCTTCTGTGATGGAAAAAGTATCCCGGGCCGTACAGCCATTGACCCCGTCTGTGGCCGATACGACATACCTTCCCGCCGAAGTCGTCCGGGCTAAAGGTCCATTTGCCGGGCTTTCCAGGCTGCCTTCCAGTGCGCTCCAAAGAAAAGAGAGCCTTCTGCCGAGGGTGGGGCCGGCGTCTATAGTTACTTCCCGGGTATTGCAATCCAAGGACTCGATGCTTCCGGTGCGGATAAGCGGGGGAAGTCGGTCTTCGCCAATGTTGATTTTTTGCGTCGAGGCACAACCGGTATTTTCATTGGTGACGATGAGGGTGTATTGTCCTGCTGCCGATGCGAGGTAAGTTGTCGAATCGGTTTCAACCTGCTTTCCTCCAGGATCCGTCCAGTTGAGCACATGGCGGATCCCGGTACCGCCGATAGCGATCTGCAGCACTATCGTCTTGCGCACACAAGTTAAATCGGGATAAGGCAAAATACTGATCAAAGGCTTTACAAAATCAGAGGTCACCTGGATTTCCAGGGAGTCGGCACATCCTGTGGCTACGTCCCGGGCGACCATACGATAGCGTCCGGACGTCCGTAGGGTAATGCTTCCGGGTATCTGTTGGTTAAAACCGCCCCCTCCGAATGCCTGCCAGGATATTTGTAACGGCCCGCCAAAAGGCGAAACAGATCCGTTGCCGTCGAGGTTGAGGGTATCTTTTTTGCAGGTCAGGATATACGGGCCCGGGGTATTCAGCAGGAGGGTGGGGGGTAATATCTTTTCCAAAACTTCTACGGTATCTTCGGCAGTACATCCATTTCTGCTGTTGGTAACCGAAAAAACATATCTGCCTTTCGCTGCGATGAGTGGGGTTAAGCCGCCGGCGTCGTCCAGTATTGCGCCATCAGTGGTGGTCCAGGACCATTTGAGGCTTGTGACGGGCATTCCCGGCAATCCTCTCAGGCGAATGGTCTTGTTTGCGCAGGTCAGGGCCGTGTCCCGGCCGGCGTCTGGTATCGGGCGTACGGTATCTGCTACAATCCGGACGCTGTCGGAGGCAACACAAAAGTTCAGCAGGCTTTGCAAACTTGCCGAGTAAACAGCGGGTGATCCAATTCGGGGAGAAAGGGTATTCCGGCCATCGAGGATACTGCCGCCCGTTGTCGTCCATGCGATGGTGTATTGACCGGCGGGTAGCGCGGCCCGGCCGGAGAGTACAATCTGTGGGCGGTTACAGCGCAGGGTGTCCGGTAGCCCGGCATCAAAATCAGGGGGGACGGTATCTATGCCTACACGTACGCTCCTCGCACTTTTACAGCCGGTCGCCTGGTCGGTCAGTTCGAATATCCAGTTGCCGGCAGTTCGTACGTCGAGGACCAAACCAGGCCGGCAGGAGGTGTCGGAAGCTGCGCCGGACGGTCTCCAGCAAAAGGAATAGGGTTTATTGTCCGGGAGTTTTGCTTCCAGGCGCACTACGGAATCCCTGCAATTGATAACCCGGTCGGAGATGGCCGCCAGAAAGGGGCCATCAAAGGCCGTGCTGACCTGGACGGAATCGGATGCGGTACAGCCGTTCAAGGTATCGGTTACGCTGAGCTTGTACCAGCCGGCAGCATTTACCAGGGGCGCAACACTGTTTTCGCCTGCGATAATATTGCCCCCCCGGGAGGCCTCCCAGCGATAACGCACTGAGAAGCCGGCGGAAGAATTCCTGCCGTCGAGCGATACCCGCGGGGCATTACAGGTGAGTAAAAAAGCAGGGCCTGCATTTGCACGGGGCCGTAGGGTGTCCAGCGCAACAGCTACGCTATCCAGCCCGGTACATCCGTTTTTTATCGAGCGCTTCGCCAGGACATACTGCCCGGGGAATCCCGCCTGAATAAAAGGCAGGTCGCCTTCCGGAAGGCGCATTCCCGCCCCGTCGCGCCATTCATAAACAAATCGGTTATCCGGGATACTGTCTTTTGTTCCCAGTTCGACAGTTTTTCGAATACAGGTGAGGGTTTTGTCTGTACCCGCGTCTGCACGCGGTGGCAGCGTATCCGTTGGTACCGTGACGGTGAGGCTTGTCTCCAGGCCGGTGCTGTCCCGGGCAACTACCCTGAACGTACCGCCTCCCGAAACGACCGGGTTCAGGGTGGCCGCATCGCGCACTACGGTGCCCCCTCCGGTGGCCGTCCAGCTAAACTGGCAGGTGCTGCAAGGTTTGCATAAACGCACCTTCAGGCGCAGTTCCCTGCGGCTACAGGTCAGGGTATCCTGTATTTCGCTGACCAGGCAAGGGGGGCAGGGGGCCTGCCCGATGATAATACGCCCCTGCTCGGTACATCCATTTCGAAGGTTTTCGGCGACAAGGGTCAGTACGCCCGGCGCATAAACCATTTGCCGCAACTGACCACTGGATACTTTGACCCCGCTGCCTTGCCATTCCAGCCGGTAAGCGGAGGTGGAAGGCAGGACAATGGCCTGTGCGAGCAGGGAATCCTGCCCACAGGCAAAATTGGGTGCCCGGACAGAAACCTGTGGCCGTTGGAAATCTGCTCCGATAATGATTACATCGGTAGATTTACAACCATTTACTTCATTGAGTGCCTCGAGAAAATACGTTCCGGGCTGCTCGATCAGGACGCTTGGCCCCTTGCCGAGGGTGTCTCCCGATAAATGCACCCACTGATAGGCAATACGCACCCCTGGCAGGACTGCCCCTCCCGCGCTGAGCAGCAAGTCCGGCGTCCGGCAGTTTAGTAGGGTATCTGCTCCTGCCTGCGCCGTCGGCGCAACCGTATCCAGGGCAATATCAATTTTTGCCGTATCTCTGCATCCACTCCCCCGATCCTCCATCACCAGCGTATATTCCCCGGGTGTTCTGACGCTGAATTGCCTGGCGGTATCCTGTGGAAACAGGGAACGACTGGGGGGAATCCATTGAAAGTGGGCATTTGAGGATGGATTATCGTTAATACCGCTTAGCTCCGGTACCGGATTTTTGCAGGTGATGGTATCTATACCCGCTATCCGCGCCTGTGGTTTGGTATAATTCTCCTTGATCGTGAGGGGAATCTGCGCCGCACACAGGGTGCCGGGGGCTTCCTGGACAATCTGCAGGACATAACGACCGGGACTGGAAACCTCCAGGGCGGGTTGATTGCCCAGAATGATTCCGCCGGCGCCTTCCCATCTGAACCGCAACCGGCCCTCCGGCTTTGAGGCCGCTGCGTCCAGAATGATTGAGGGCTGGGCACAGGTAATGTCCCGAAGCCCGCCGAGGACGATCCGCGGGGAAAGCGTGAACAGGGTCAGGTGCAACAGGGTATCGCACCCGCCGCCGGTCGCAGGGAGCTGTACCAGGTAATCCCCGTCTTTAGAGAGTACATTCCCCCCTGCCAGGTAAGCGCTGCCCTGGCAGATATACACCGTATCGAACTTCTCCGGCAGGGCGATCAGGGAAAGGTTGAGGGATACGATACTGTCACAGCCGCTGGCCGCGGTAAGGGTGTCGCGGTAGCTACCCGCAAGGCGGTATTCCGAATTGCCGACCCGGAAGGCTTTTCCGGCACAGATACCGGTATCCAGGCTGGTCCTTACGGGCGGCAGGACCCGGAGGTCGAGGCGCACGATACTGTCGCATCCGGCGACAGAACGCTGTTTGAACAGAAAATTGCCTGCTGCGGAAAAAGCGTTTCCTTCGAGCCTCAGCGTATCGCCCGCGCAAATCACCAGGGGCAGAAAGCCGGTATCGGGTGGTGGCAGCACAGTCACCAGCAGGCAGGTGTCCATGATTTTTCCGCAGAAGGGCGGGGTGACGCGTTTCAGCGCTGCCCGAAGGCTGTCGAGGCGCACCGTGCCATCGGGTAGGGGAAGGGCCGAAGTTGAAGTAAAGTCATAGGAAAGCCCGCACACTTCATACGCCCCGACGGGCATCGAACGCAGGTCGAACTGCTGCGCCCGCTCCAGAAGGATTTGATTTTTGGCCAGCAGCCAGGTATAGCCATATTCCATGGATTCCGTCTGCTGCCCCTGGGCCCGGGGCCTGATGAGCAGGGTATCCCCGCCCTGGCATCCGGTGAGCGCTGTTGGCCCTGCTATTTTTCCGGCATTGGCGAAACAACAGTTTCTGCCGAGTTCGTCGCAAAACGTAATTTGGAAAATTTCTAAACTATTGTCACTCCTGGTTGCTGTCGGAAAGGTTTTCAGCTTTAGCTTCCAGGTACCGTTGACCGGCCCCCGGTCAAAATCTTCCAGGCATCCCTCGAAAGGATAATAAGTGCCTTTGTAATTGGAGGCGGGAAACAAATTGACCTGGTTGTCCCACCTGGATTGAAAACTGCCGTCCGGACTGGCTGGAAGGGCGCAGGGTACGAAACCGATATTCCACAGTCCGAATAGCGTACTAGTATTAATGCTGCTGTTCGGCCCGATCAGCCGGACTTCCTGGCCTGCCGGGGAGACCAGGGAAACTTCGAAATCGAGGATTGCGTTGTGGATAAATTTCAAGCGCACTTCGCATACGCCCTGCCGGGGGTCTGCGAGATCGTTGAGGACAGCGCCGAAAACGCCCAGCTCTACTACCAGTGAATCGTTATGCCGGAGGGGAACAGAGCCCCCGAAACGGCATTCCTGGCTCCAAAGCAGGCAAGATGGAAGCAGAATCAGGAGCATTATACAAAAAAATCCTCTCGATGGAGCAGATTTCATGTTCTTGGGATGTTAAACGCTTGGTTTTTCAAATATACCGCCTGTTGGTAAGATCGTTTCCGTCTTTTCCGATGTAATATAACAATGAAATCAACGTCTTTTTTTAATATTTGCATAAAAAAAGCATGCGCAACAAACAGGTTTTCTTTATAATAACGACGATTTTTGCCCTTTTCGCCTTCCGTCCGTCCGCTTATGGACAGGAATCCCCGGAATTTAAGGACCGGATTTGGTGGGGCGGTGGTTTTGCACTTGGTTTTTCAACTATCAACAACATTACCACGGTTCAGCTTGGCCTGAGCCCGATGGTGGGATATAAATTCACCGAGCGTTTTTCTGCCGGCCCCAGGGTCAGTGCGTTGATGTCGTATTTCAGCGCGAGGACCTTTACCGGCCCCCGCGACAATAAATTTGCGCCTACCTGGGCAGGGGGTATTTTTTCGCGCTACAAGCTGCCCGGACAGCTTTTCGCACATTTGGAATACGAATTTGAGAACCGTGCTTTTGTCGTACAAGATATTGGCGGTCTCGTTGTCAATCGCAATAATTTCAACAATTACTATATCGGGGCCGGGTATAACAGCAACGGGGGGGAGTTGCTCATCCTGTACAACCTGAATACGGTCTCTGGTTTTCAGCGTACCTCGCCCTTTGTTTTCCGCTTTGGCTTCACCCGGAATTTTTGATCCCTTTGCCGCAGGGGCATACCGATTCTTTTATGCGTTAAAAATATTTCCCGAGGATGGCCTCCAGGAATTGCTGATCCACCTCGTCGAAGGATGCAGGCAGGGTGGAATCCACATCGAAGACGGCGAGCAGTTCGCCGGCTGCGGTGATTACCGGCACGACGATTTCCGATTGTGAGTGGGGGTCGCAGGCGATGTGCTGTGTTCCCTGCTCCAGGGCATGGACGTTTTGAACGACCTGCGTCCGTCGCTCCAGGGCCGCGGCGCCGCAAACCCCACGTCCCGGCTCGATATGCAGGCAGCCCAGGGTGCCCTGATAAGGGCCGACGGAGAGCTTCCCGTCGCGGAACAGATAAAAGCCCACCCAGTAGTAATAGGTGAGGAAAGTTTTGAGCAGGCAATTGATCGTAGCCATTTTGAGTATCGGGTCGCGTTCGCCGGCGAGGTTGGCCGCTATGGCCTGTGCGGCTGCTTCGTACGCGGCAATTTTTTCCTCCCGCGTCATATTGACGGAAGGTCTTGCGAAATAAGGCATCTCTGTACTTGCTGCCATAACGGTATGTTTTTGCGTTGTTTGTCTATTTGCCTGCAAAGGTATGACCGGAAAGACTATTTTGGCGTCAAAAAAATGCGCTTTATTTCGTGGTGTGCAGTATATATATTTTTGGGTTGGTTCCAGTGCGGCGCGCAGACGCCGGCGCTTGGGGGTTTAACGATTTTTCTGGATTGTGGATCCTGCGACCTTAACTAT
The DNA here is from genome assembly GCA_049315745.1 of Saprospiraceae bacterium. Taxonomy (GTDB): domain Bacteria; phylum Bacteroidota; class Bacteroidia; order Chitinophagales; family Saprospiraceae; genus JADJPL01. The sequence goes on from JBMOJO010000038.1 coordinate 17,796, forward strand.
ATCAAGCAAAATACCCGGGAAGTCAACTATACCATTGACCCCCTGCGGGCGCAGGTACATGTGTTGGTCTCTACCCGTCGCCTCGATTCCGGGGGTACGATGTATATTTTTGATTTTATCGGGAAGCAAACATTTGAGGGCGACCGTTTTACGATTGATGCCCTGGTTGCCCCACAAAATACCCAGCTGGAGGCACAGGAAATCATCAACCGGACCCTGCAGGTCGGCTTGGTTGTTTTTTTGGCACAAAACGGCCAGGCGGATGTCTTTGCACTTACTTACAGGCAGCTGCCGCAGGGTGGGGACGGTCGCGATTCTTCCGCAGGTGTAACAGACAAGAGCGGGGGGTTCTGGGACCGCTGGATTTACGAAGTTTTCAGCAGCCTCAACTGGAACAACGAGTCCTTTCGCAGTACATTGGACTTCCGCTACGGCCTTGGGATGAATTTTGTTACCGAGCAGTGGCGCATCCGGTTTAATCCCAACTTTTTTTATCAGGAGCGCTATGTGCAGAACGGGGATAGCGAGATCACCTTCACACGCCGCAACAACACCGTTTCCAGTGCATTCATCAGGAGTATATCCGACCATTGGTCGGCGGGGGTGTTTTACAACTGGAATCAAAACACATACAGCAATATCCGTTACAGCCATTGGCTGACGCCGGCCCTGGAATACAGTATCTTCCCCTATGAAGATGCCGTGACGAAGGAGTTCACCATTGCATATCGCCTGGGTTTTGCCGATCAGGCTTACTATGAAGAGACCATATTCCTCAAGATGGCCGAGCGCCTGCTCCGTCAGTCCCTCGAGCTTCGCCTCAATCTACGGGAGCCTTGGGGCAATGTGAATGTTGCGCTGTCCGGGGCAAATTTTTTTCAGGATTTTCAAAAAAACCGGCTTACTGTAGAGACCAATTTCAACGTGCGCGTGCTCAAAGGGCTTTCTTTCAACCTCGGTGCGGATTACAGGCTGGTAAATGATCAAATCTCCCTGCCGCGCGGCGATGCCACCCTCGAAGAAATATTGCTCGGTCAGCGGCAGCTTGCCACCAACTTTCAGAGCGAAGTCAATTTCGGGTTGCGTTATACATTCGGTGCGCTGTACAACAATATCGTAAATACCCGACTTTAATATCCGTTCTGCGATTTTTTCGCTTTGGATAGGGGTTTTGTAAAAAGTCTTTTGCCGCCTTCGGCGGCAGAATATTCTTCTGAGAGACGCGTCATTTTCACGATTTCGCGAAGCGAAATCGTGAAAATGACGCGTATCTCAAAATATAATTCGGCGCGAAGCGCCGTAAAAAACCTTTTTACACAACCCCAAGATTCTCTTTTGAGACACATCATTTTCGAAATTTCGCTTCGCGAAATTTCGAAAATGATGTGTCTCTCGAAAGAGAATTTGGATCGAAGTGCCGGGATAAGACTTTTCACACGACCCCTCGAAAAATATGATTTGGTGCGAAGCGCCACTAAAAGACTTTTCACACAATCCCAAGGTGCACATAGCACGGCTGGCTGCGGGAAAAAGGATAGCAAGTGGAATGACGCGCCATTCGGGCCTGGTGGAGAACCCGGGTTCAGAACAGCAGGGTAACGCCCCAGGCGCTCAGGTATGCGAGTCCGGTCATGAAAACAAACTGCACGAGCGGCCATTTCCAGCTCAGCGTCTCCCGCCGGACTACCGCCATCGTACTCATACATTGCATAGCGAACACATAGAAAAGCAGCAGCGCCCAGGAGGTGGCAGGCGTATAAACCTTTTCCCCACTTATCGGATCGCGTTCCCGGGCCATGCGGTCCCTGACCAGTACGGTATCTTCTCCACTGCCGATGCTGTACAGCGTGGCCATCGTCCCTACGAATACCTCCCTTGCGGCAAAAGAAGTTATCAATGCAATCCCGATCTTCCAGTCGAAGCCCAGGGGCCGGATGAGTGGTTCGATTAAATGGCCTGCCTGACCGGCAAAGGAGGCTTCCATCTGCATCGAAGCCCTCAAAGCTTCGGCGTCGGCTGTAGCCATCCCTTTTGCAGCCGCGATTTTTTCGGATTCCCGGACCGCAGCATCCATGGCGCCGGGCGGGCCAAACGTGGACAATACCCAGAGCACCAGGGAAATGAGCAAGATGATTTTTCCGGCTTCCGTAGAGAATGTCCTTACCTTTTCCCAAACGGTCATCCAGACATTGCGCATCACCGGTGTTCGGTAGGGCGGCAGCTCCAGCATCAGAAAGCTGTTCTCGCCGGAGCGCAGTATCCATTTGAACAGGAGTGCGGAGATCAGGGCAGCAGCGATCCCCAGGAGGTACAGTCCCATGAAAGCCAGCCCCTGCAACTGGAAGAAACCCCATACCGTGCGCTGGGGCACCGCAAAAGCAATCAGTACCGTAAAGACCGGGATACGCGCCGAGCAACTGATGAACGGCGTGACCAATATCGTAATCAAGCGCTCTTTCCAGTTGGAGATCGTACGTGTGCTCATGATTGCCGGGATGGCGCAGGCCCCACCGGAAATCAGGGCGACAACGCTACGTCCATTTAACCCGAAAACCTGCATGATCCGGTCGAACATAAACGCTGCCCTTGCCATATACCCGACTTCTTCCAGGACTGCGATCAGGAAGAATAGGATGGCGATTTGTGGCACAAAAACAAGGATACCGCTCAGGCCTGCCAGCAGTCCGTCGCAGAGCAGGTCGGCAAAGTACCCGGTGGGGAGCCAGGACCGGAGCCAGGTGGCCAATGTACCAAACCCGCCTTCGATGAGGTCCATGGGATAGGAAGCCCAGGCAAATATTGCCTGGAAAAGCAGGAGCATCAGTGCAAAAAAAATCAGGGGGCCTGCGATCTGGTGGGTCAGCAGGTTATCCAGTTGCTCGGTAAGCCGGGCGGGTTTCTCGCGGGTTTGCCGCACGCTCTGGCTTACCAGCGGGGTGAATACTTGATAGCGCTGCAGGGTTTCGCGCACCTGCAGTGCAATTTCCCTGAACCCGGTATGGTTGACTGCTTCTTCGAGATGCTTGCGTTGGGAAGGGCTGAGGAAAGGCAACCAACTGCGGTGATGGGCAAGCAGGAGGCGCTGGTAGGGGCCAAACCCCGGAAACCACTCCTGCAGGTCGTTCGCCAGCCTGCCCTCTTCCGGGGAAAGGCGATAGGAGATTTGCGCAGAAACCGGCTCCAGGCTTGCCTCCCGGAGAATTGCAGCGAGTAGCTGCCGGAGGCCTTGGATACCTTCGCCGCTCCTTCCGCTCACCGGGCATATTGGTATGCCCAGCTTTCGGGACAATTTTTCTATGTCAACCTCTGTCCCTTCTTCCTTTGCCAAATCCATCATATTGAGCGCCAATACGACAGGAAAGCCCAGGTCCCGGATCTGTGTCAGCAGGAGCAGGTGTTTTTCAAGGCGGGTCACATCCGCAATATATAGAATGGCATCGGGATAATTCTCGTCGGATGGATTGCACAAGGTCTGTACGACCGTTTTTTCATCCGCTGCGTTGGGATAGAGGCTATAGGCTCCCGGAAAGTCGGTCAGCTCTATTTCATTGAGGCCGGCAAGCTGTAATTTTCCGGATTTTCGTTCGACGGTGACCCCAGGGAAATTTCCGACCCTTTGCTGTAGGCCGGTGAGCAAATTAAAGATAGACGACTTCCCACAGTTAGGGTTGCCGATTACCGCGACTTTGAGTAAATTTTTATCCACTCCCGACACTTCCCGGCATTTAGCGTAGTACGATACTGCAAGCCTCGGATTTTCGCAGGGCCAGGAGCATATTATCTGCCTTGACATAACAGCCTCCGCCAAATGGTGCCCGCCGGAGCAGTTTGATCGTCGTGCCCGGCAATATCCCCATGGCAATGAGCTTGCAGGCCATACACTCGTCGGTGAAATGGGAGACGCAGCCCTCTGCACCGATGCACGCTTTCTCCAATTGCTTTTCGACTTTTGCTGAAACTTCCACGAAGCGCTTATTTTGATTTAATCTAATTAATAAATACAATGCGAAAATAATAGCTTTGTTTACATCTGCAACTAACAAAAGTCACTAAAATGAAAAAAAATGAAAATTTGGAATCTCCTCAGATTCTAAGGCCTGCCGGCGTTGATTTTCCAGGAGGCAAACCTCCGTATCGCTGTCGTTCAGTTCCCGTAAGATGAGCCCGGGATTTTGGGTCGGAAAGTTGACGTTTGGCCGCTGTTGCAGGGGCTGTGCAAAAAGTCTTTTGCCGCCTTCGGCGGCAGAATTTTCTCTTGAGCGACAACTCATTTTCGCAATTTCGCTTTGCGAAATTGCGAAAATGAGTTGTCGCTCAAAATATTATTTGGCGCGAAGCGCCTTATCGAAAAAGCCCCATTTTTAGGCCCAGGTAGCCGGTTGGCCCTGAAAAGTCCGCCTGGTCAAAAATTGGGTTATTTATTTGTCCAATAAACCGGTAACCGGCTCCGACATTAAAGCGGACGAACTTGTGCAGGTTGATTTCCAAAAGGGCAGAGGGTTCTATTTGGAAAAAATTATTTTCATCATATTCGTCATCTCGCCTTTCAGGGTACATTTCGACTTCTCCGTATCCAAAGAATAAAGGAAGTGTAAGATGGACGAGCTTTTTGGGAGATAGTGTGTATTCCATAAACCCACCGGTAGTCCAGTATTCCATGTAAGTGCCCGTGTTATTAACGTTCCGTGGATATAGTTCGTCCGTGCTACTGAAGTACCCTCCTATAGAAAATTTGTCTTTAAAGTTAAATCCGCTCCGAAAATTGAAGATAATGGTATTATTTCCATCTATTTGGGTTACTCCTGCGGTTGGAGCAACGAAAATCCCAATGTCCCGCAAGGTTATCCGTGACCCATTTCCGAACAATGTCTGTAATCGCGTAGTGTCCTGAGCGGTCAGATGGTTTTGAAGCAGGAGGAGACAAAGCAGAACACCTGAAGCAAAAAAAACGGCATTTTTCATGTTAATTGGTTTATTTGAGTGATAAATGGTTTCAATAGTTTCTGTTACTGGGGTCCTGTCGCAAGTAAGACGCCGCCTTCGGCGGCGAAAGATTCTTGTGACAGACACGTCATTTTCACGATTTCGCGAAGCGAAATCGTGAAAATGTCGTGTCTC
>JBMOJO010000251.1:0-5274 GCA_049315745.1 Saprospiraceae bacterium
CAAAAGAATATTCTGCCGCCGAAGGCGGCAAAAACCTTTTTACACAACCCCAAATTATTATTTGGCGCGAAGCGCCGCAAGATACTGACAAAAGCACTATTCTTGATGTTCCCTTTACTCCTTCCCTTTTTCAGCCATGAAATCCTCCATCGTGAGCAGCGATACCGGGGAGAGCCCCAGTTTCACCAGTTGGGGGTTGATGGGGGCGAGCTGGACGTCCATAAACTGGCGTATTTTGGTAGCGACATCCGCTACGGCTTTTGCGAGCGATTCTGTGCGCTGGAGGTGCGAATCGGTAGGCCGGCCGGGGTAGGCGCTCACCTGGCGGTACAGATCGCTGATGCGTTCGCGCAGGCGCTCATCTTCGTTGACATACCCATCGCCTTCTGTAGAGGTGATGGCATCGCGGGCGGCAGCTGTTTCGCGGGCGAACTTCTCAAGTGCGGCTTTCAATTTGGCATTTTTCTTGTCCACGAGCTGCTTCGAATACCGAAGGGTTTGTTTTTCCAGGCTGTCGAGCTGGGCATAGTGGAACGCGAGGTCCTCGGATAAGCGGTACAGTTGCATGGTTGTGGAGCGCTGGATGGCCCTTTCCTCGGCAGCATACGGGGACTTAGGGTCGTAGGCGAGGGTGAAGGACGTTTCGTAGGTGTTTTTATCTTTCACGACCTTCACCTGGTATTCCCCGGCTTCCAGGTTCGGGCCAACAGCCGTGCCGAACAGTGCCTGGGTGTTTTTGGAGGGCGCACTTTTGGGTTTTTCCATATTGACGGGCATCTCGACGATATTGATCCCCGCACTTTTACCGGCGGGCAGGGACTTGACGAGCTTGCCGTCTTTCCAGACTTCGACAAACATTTTGCCGAAGGTGTGCCGCTTGTTCATGTAATAAACAATGGTTGCCGCCGTCCCCGGATTAGGCCCGACAAAGTTGCCGGCACCTCCAAACCATCCTGTCGCAGCGCCCGGGTCGCGCAGATAGGTGGTCCGGGGGGTAAAGGCATGGAAAGGTTTGTTGATGACTTCTGCGTTGAGTTGGCGCAGGGGCGAGATATCATCGAGGATTGCGACGCCCCGCCCGTGGGTGGCCAGGATAGCTGCCGGTTCTTTTGGATGAAGAAAGATACTGTGCACGGCTACTTTAGGGAGGTCATTGGCAAAGCGGCCCCAGGATTTTCCGCTATCAATACTGATATACAGGCCAAATTCTGTCCCGAGGAACAACAAGTCGGGGTTGACGAGGTCCTCCTTAACACAGATGGCGTGCCCCTTTACATCCGCAGTTGACAGTGGCGCCCAGGTTTTGCCGAGGTCGGTGGTTTTGAAAAGATAGGTGGCCTTGTCGCCGCTACGGTGCCCGTCGAAGGCTACGAACGCCGTTTGGGCATCGAAGTGGCCGGGTTCGATACCGGACACCCAAGTGCCTTTTGGCAAGCCGGTGACGTTGGGCGCGACGTTGGTCCAGGTTTCACCGCCGTTTGCGCTGACCTGCAGGTTGCCGTCATCCGTTCCTGCCCATATAATTTTTTCATTTTTGGGGGATTCGGCAATCGCATAGAGGGTGCAGTGGTTTTCGGCGCCGGAATTATCAATTGTCAGGCCGCCGGATTGTTTCTGCCGCAGCTTTTGCGGGTCGTTGGTACTTAGGTCCGGCGAGATGCGCTTCCAGGAATCGCCCATGTCTTCGCTCATAAAAAGGAACTGCGCGCCAAAATACATCCGGTTGGGGTTGTTGGGGCTGATATGGATCGGGGCGTTCCAGTTGAACCGCAGCTTTTCCTGTTCGTTGAGGGGGAAGGGCCGGATGTCCTTGGCCATCCCGGTAATTTTGTTGTATTTCACGAGGTTTCCGCCCTGATATTCGCTAAAAACGAGATTGTGGTCGCGTGGATGGGGAAAAGACCAGAAGCCATCGCCTCCGAGGGTGGGTTTCCAGTCGGCGTTTGCAATGCCTCCGGCTTTTGCAGAGGGGGCAAACCAGGAGCCGTTGTCCTGAAGGCCACCATAGACGTTGTAAGGGGTTTCGTTGTCGGCGCTGACGTGGTAGAACTGGGCGACGGGCAGGTTCATGAACATTTTGAACGTGCGGGCCCTGTCAAAGGATTCATAGATCCCGCCATCGGTCGCAATGAGTACGTGTTTGGTATTGTTGGGGTCTATCCACATATCGTGTACGTCGGAGTGGACGGAATTATCCATCGAGCGGAAGCTCTTGCCCATATCCTCGCTGACGATGAGGGCGAGCCCGGCCTTCATGACGATACTGTCGTTTTTGGGGTCCACGGTGAGCTGCGAGAAATAGAACGGACGTACCGTGGTGTTGAATTCTGTGCTGGCCCTTCTCCAGTTTGCCCCCTGGTCGTTGGACACATAGAGGCCTTTTCCTTCCTTACTTTTACATTCCACGCTCAGGTAAAGGGTATTTCCATTGGAAGGGGCGACGGCGACTGCCAGCCTGCCGAGGGGCTCTTTGGGCAGCCCTTCCTGGATGGGCTGCCAGGTCTGGCCGCCATCCGAGCTTTTATAGAGCCCGCTCTTGCCATTGAGGCCGGAGTCGAAAAAGTCCGGATACCTGCGGTGGCTCCATACGGCGGCGTACAGGATGGAGGGATCCCGGGGGTCCATCGCTAAATCAGTCGCACCGGTATTTTCGTCAATGAATAGGATTTTTTTCCAGGATTTACCGCCGTCGGTCGTTTGATAGACCCCACGCTCGGGGTTGGGGTTCCAGAGGTGGCCGAGGGCTGCGACATAGACAACGTCCGGGTTTTCAGGATGGATGAGGATATCCCCGATGCGCTCGGTATTTTCGAGGCCGAGGTGCTGCCAGGATTTACCGCCATTGACGGTTTTATAGATCCCGTCCCCAACGGAGACGCTGTTCCGCACCCAGGGTTCCCCGGTGCCGACCCATACGGTGTCCGGGCGTTGTTGGTCAATACATATTTTGCCGATAGACATGCAGTGGTCGTCGAATACAGGAAAGAAGGAAGCCCCGCCGTTGAGGGTTTTCCAAACCCCGCCGCCGGCGCTGCCGGCATAAATGATTTCCGGGCTGTGCCATACGGCATCGAGCGAGCTGAAACGTCCGCTGGTAGTCGCCGGGCCGATTTGCCGCGCACGGAGGTTTCCAAAAAGGTTTTCAATTTTGGGCTGGGCCAAGAGGGCGCCGGCCAAAAAATATACAGCAAGGAAAGTAATGATTTTCTGCATGGTGGTGATTGTGGTATTGGGAATGAATCGGAAAAAGGCTGTCTGAGAAGGCATACCCCGCCTGCGGCGGCGAAATTTTATATTTAAAGCCGCGCCTGATATATTGATTTTGCGAATCAGGATCAATGAATCAAGCGCGGCTTTAAATTCTTATTGGGCGGTTCGGCGGCGCAAAACCTATGAGATAGCCGCCCTCAAAAAAGACGCTTTACTTTTTGGGAAAAAGGAAAAGATCGTCATTCATTTCTTCGTCCAGGACCACTTTGGAAAGAGTGATTTTCTGGACGGACTGTCCGGCAACTTTTGTTTCGAGGAAGAAGGCGAACATCAACCCGTTCACTTCCTGATAATCGCTCATGAAGGTCTCGGAGAACTGGCCTGCCGTAGGCCCGGTCTTAATCGGTGCCCGCACCAGTACCGGCACATAGTTCTCCGCATCGAAGAAATGGAATTCTTCGCTGCCGTCCTTTTTGGTCAGCTTGATTTTGTAGCAGGCAGCACCTTCGACTGTCTCCTGTCCTTCCAGGGATACCGTGTGGCCTTTTGTCGCATAGTCCAGCAGGGGGCTTTGGAATTCCTGGTTCTTCATCTGTTCCGCCATATCATCGGGCATAACCTGGGCATCGGGGCCGATTTGCAGGGGGTTGATCCACCATGCGGTGCTCCCGTCATAGCCCTGGATGATTTTTTGCCCCATAACATCCACTTCTACCCGCATTTTATTGGGTATGGCGCCAAACATCGTTCCTCCGAATTCGAAGCCCATCATCGCCATTTTGGCTTCGCTTTTGGTCGTTTTAATGGCCCGCCACTTATCGGCGCCACCAATTGCCTCAAAAGATTTTGTGATGATTTCGTCGGCAGTTTGGGCGCTTATGGCAAGCGGACCGGAAATCAGGAATAAGAAAATAAGCGCGCGTTGAATCATAATTATGAAATTTTGGGTTTGTGACGAATTGATTTGCCTTGAAGAAATTGATGCACGGATTTTTATACCAACAAATCTACTTGCGCAACGACTTTATGAAAAAGTTTATAGATAAATAGAGCTGTTTTATCTCCAAAAGGTTCATTTTTGCAAAAAAAAGTTCAATGATCAGCAGAAAAAGTATTTTCATTACTGGGGCGTCGCGCGGGATTGGGCGTGCTCTGGCGCTCAGGCTGGCCGATGGCCGCAACCGGTTGGGGCTGCTCGCGCGCAACAAAGCCGAACTGGAAAGCGTTGCAGAATCCTGCAGGCAGCAGGGGGCAGAGGCGATGGTATTTGCGGGCGATATTACAGACGAAGGGTTTATACAGGAAAGTGCTGCGGCAATGGAATCTGCTTTCGGCCCGCTGGATTACCTCGTCAATAATGCAGGGTACGGGATCTTCAAACCGGCCGATGAGATCGGTTTAGCAGAATGGCGGGAGTTGATGGATGTCAATGTGGCCGGAACATTCGTTTGTTGCAAATACTTTATGCCCGGGATGAAAGGGCAGGGGAGCGGACATATCGTCAATATCGCCTCCGATGTGGCAAAACGGAATTTTGCCAATGGCTCGCTGTACTGCGCCAGTAAATACGCTCAGGATGCGTTTTCAGGGGCGCTGCGCAAAGAATTGCGTCCTTTCGGAATCAAAGTCAGCGTTGTTTACTCCGGTCTGGTGGATACCCATTTCCACGGGCAACCCGGCGCCCCCCATGCTGCTACCTGGCTTTCTGATCAGGATATGGCCGATGCGATTTATTATGTGATGGACCAGCCCCCCCTTGTCGTGGTGGACGAACTGATGATCCATCCCCTCTCACAGGAATATTAGACTCTTTACGGCGCTTCGCGCCGAATGATGTTTTGAGAGAGGTTGTGCAAAAAGTATTTTGCCGCCTGCGGCGGCAGAACTTTCTCTTGAGAGACACGTCATTTTCACAATTTCGCTTCGCGAAATTGCGAAAATGACGTGTCTCTCAAAATATAATTTGGCGCGAAGCGCCGTAAAAAACCTTTATACACAACCCCCATCTGAATTTAAGTTTTAAACCGACGTGTTTTTCATGATTTTGCTTCGCAAAATCATGAA
>JBMOJO010000252.1:0-5220 GCA_049315745.1 Saprospiraceae bacterium
GCGGAGGAGGAGGGATTCGAACCCCCGGTACGCTCATCACGTACGTCTGTTTTCAAGACAGGTGCAATCAACCGCTCTGCCACTCCTCCGTATTAGAGCGGGGCAAAGATACTTTTTTTTGAAAAATTGCGAAACATCTATAGCTTTGAATAACTTTTTTTATCCTGCATAGGATGCATGATCGCAGTGGAGTAGGGGAGGACGACGCGTTAATTTTCTGTTTTAATGAATGTTACCGATGAGAAAAACACAGTACGGAGGGGTTAAGTTCCAGTCCGTGGACGAATACCACGCAGCTTTTGCCCCGGAAGTGCGTGTCCTGCTGGATCAGCTCCGCGGGGTCGTCCGCGCTATGGCCCCGGAGGCTACGGAAAAAATCAGCTATAATATCCCCACGTTCAGTATCGGCAAACCGCTGGTGCATTATGGCGCTTATCCAACGCACATCGGTTTTTATCCTACACCTTCCGCTATTCTTGAATTTCAAGAAGAACTTTCACCGTACAAAACTTCTAAAGGAACGGTGCAGTTTCCGCTAAATAAACCCCTCCCCCTGGCACTTATCGAAAAGATCGTTCGCTTCAGAAAAAAAATGGTATGTCCAGACTGATCCTCCTGCTGGTGGAAGGTATGGACAAAAGCCTGGGCGATGTGATGGATTTTCTGACGAAAAATGGTATCGCAGATAAGCCGATTATCCTCTTTTTGAGCGATAATGGTGGCTCGAGCTTATCGCCTCCCAGATAAAAGCCCTCCTATTCGCATAACTTGCCTTTGCGCGCAGGTAAGGGATCTGTGTATGAGGGAGAGATCCGCATCCCCATGATGGTGCGCCGGCCCGGGTATCACCAAACCGGGAACCTCGAGCAATTATGGTGTGATCGTCGAGGATTTTTTTCCGACCTTGCTGGAAATGGCCAAGGTTAGCAATATGAATACGGTGCAAGCGGTAACGGGAAAAAGTCTTGTCCCTGCGCTGCGAAACCCGCTTTTGCGCAACGCTTTCCTGAAAAAACAGCGGCCCTCGCGAGTCTGCTCGCAGATCAAATGGCTGCCTGTAGAGTGCCTATGCCCATTCCCAAACCCAAACCTGCTTTAATAGACTTAGGGTTGTGGAAAGTCCTTTCAGGCGCTTCGCGCCAAATTATGTTTTGATAGGGGTTGTGTAAAAAGAATTTTTACGGCGCTTCGCGCCGAATTATGTTTTGAGAGACACGTCATTCTCACGATTTCGCGAAGCGAAATCGTGAGAATGACGTGTCTCTCAGAAGAATATTCTGCCGCCGTAGGCGGCAAAAACCTTTTTACACAACCCCTATCAAAATAATGTGGGTTTGTGTAAAAAGTATCTTTTCTGCGCTTCGCGCCAAATTACGTTTTGAGAGACACGTCATTTTGACGATTTCGCGAAGCGAAATCGTCAAATGACGCGCCTCTCAGAAGAATATTCTGCCGCCGCAGGCGGCAAAACACTTTTTGCACAACCCCAAATTTACTTTACAACCTCCAGCATCCTGGCCTGGATGCCATTCGACTTGCGCATTTCTGCCCAATCTTTGTAAAATGGATACAACTCCGGCGCATTCCGGCGCACCATGCGGGCGGTACGGGCATCGGGATCGGTCTGACCGGAAATTTCCATGATAATTTCTTCCAGCGGGTTCATAACGGCAGGGTAATTGACGGTCCGGTAGGATTTAATCCGCGCGAGCCTTGCAGCGGAGGCAATGGCTTGGTCTATGCCCCCGATGCCGTCCACGAGCCCAATATCCCGGGCGTCGGAGCCGCTCCAGACCCTCCCCTGGGCAATGGCGTTCACGGAATCGCGGCTCATTTTCCTGCCTTTGGCGACGTGGCCAAGGAATACTTCGTACATTTCCTCGGTGGACGCTTGCAATTTGCGTGCTTCCTCCGGTGACTGGCTGAAAATGAGGTTCAGTCCGGCGGCATAAGGCCCGGTATTGACGGAATCAAAAGTGATCCCCAGGTTTTTGCTGATGGCTTTTTCCATGCTGGGGACAATACGGAACACACCGATGGAGCCCGTAAGGGTATTGGGCTCGGCAAAGATACTGTCGGCCTGGCAGGCGATGTAATACCCGCCGGAGGCGGCGTAGTCGCCCATTGAAACCACGATGGGCTTGCCTGCTGCTTTGAGCCTGTTGACGGCGTGCAGGATATTCTCTGAAGCCAGCGCGCTGCCGCCAGGGGAGTTGATCCGCAAAACCACGGCCTTGATTTTATCGTCTTTGAGGATTTTTTCGAGCGCTTTCACATAGCGGCTGTCCCCGATCGCGCCGTTGGCGCCTTTACCGTCCACGATGTTTCCTTCTGCAAAGACAACGGCAATTTTATTCTTTTCGCGGTAGTCCTTTTTTGCAGGGTTGCTTCCGGCATAATCTTCCAGCGTGACCATGCTGATGTTATCTTTCGCTTTGAGGCCTAATTTTTTGCGGATACGCGCCAGAACGTCGTCGCGGAAGGCGATTTCGTCCAACAGGCCACTTTTTACCGCATTTTGCGGGCTGTCGGCGAGGTAGTTGTCCACGGTATTCCGGAGGCCTGCGATGTCGAGCTTTCTGGACGTGGCAACGTCCCGAAGGAAAACCCCATAGATATCGCTGAGGAGCGCTTTGTATTGGAGCCTGTTCTCCGCGCTGAGTTTATCGAGACGGAAAGGTTCGGTTGCGCCTTTGAACTTGCCGGCATAATAAATCTGCATATTGACGCCGAGGCGGTCAATCATATTTTTGTAAAAGGGGATTTGTACGCTGTATCCCCGTACTTCACAGATACCGAGCGGGTTGATGAAGATTTCGTCGGCTACCGAACAGAGGTAGTAGTTGTTCTGCAGATAAAACTTCCCGTGCGAAAAGATAAACTTCCCGCTTTTTTTGAAATCCTCCAGGGCGGTCCGCAGTACGCGGGTCGTGGCGAAGCCGGAAATGAGGGACATATCGGTTTCCAGGAAAATGCCTTTGATGTGGTCGTCTTTTTTGGCACGCCGGAGTGCTTCGACGATATCCGTAAGGCCGAGCAGGTCTTCTTCGCTGACTTCCAGAATGGACTGCATATCGGCATTGTTGGTAAGCTCGGGGACCAGCTTGTCAAATTTGAGGTGCAGGACCGTGTTGGAGGGTACAGCCTTAGGTTTGCTGCTTTGCCCGGCCAGGGCGCCGATTACAAAGACGCCGATTAGCCCCAGCAGTGCAAGGCCCAGGGCTACGCCAAGACAGGAGGCGAATAACATTTTAAAAAAGTTGTTCATGCAAAGCGCTTTTTCGAGGTCGGTTCACCTCAGTGGGTAACAAGAATGCCCATTTGGATCCGGCTCGAACAGGCGGCTTTGGGGAGGCGCACCTGCTCTTTCCGTTTTCAGGCGGATTTACAAAAATAGAGAAATCTCTTCAAGCATCCCTTATTTTTCGATGAATACGCTTTTTGGGCGGAATTATGGTAATTTTGCGCGGAAATGTGACCGCCATGCGCAAACCGCTTTCTCCTTTTGTCCTGTATGCCGATGCCGAGGGCAGGGTCTTTGAAGACCGCTCGCTGTACGCCTGCGGCCGAAGTGGATGGTATGTTGACCCGGTACCTGCTGCAGACTGGATCCCACTGCCGGAAGGGGGGACTTTGTATAATCTGCCGGGCAGAATCCCCCTCGGGATTGATGTCCGCACCGGCGAGGTGCGGCCTTGTGAAAAAGGTTTTGCCGTTGCGGCATTTGTACCCCCGGCCTATACGGGGTTGTACCTCGCCGCCTACGAGCAGCAGCCCGGTGCAGCGGTGCTGCCCCTGTTTTGCTATACGGCGGTTGGATGGCAGGACGAGCGCTTTTTCGTACCTGCCCTGCGGATCGAAAGGGATATCCGCCAGGAAGCGGCGGGCTATGATGAGCGGTTGATTCAAGAGGGCGTGGACGCCATGCGTGCCGCCTATCCGCACAACCGACTGGTCGAGCACCTCGCCAGCAATTGTGCCCTTACCTACACCTGCCCCGCTGCACGGAATTATTTCCTGGGCCGCTGGGAATGCCCGGTGCCGGTTTCCCCGGCCTGCAATGCGAATTGCGTGGGCTGTATCTCCCTGCTGCCGGAGGAAGAACCTATCACCGCAAGCCACGACCGGCTTACCTTCAAGCCCACCGCCCAGGAAATTGTGGAGTACACCGTGCCCCACCTGGAATCAGCCCCTTTCCCCATCATTAGCTTCGGACAAGGCTGTGAAGGGGAACCGCTGCTGATGTGGGAAACAATCCGGGAGGCAATCCTCGAAATCCGAAAATTCACAAAAAAGGGGAGTATCAATATCAATACAAACGGCAGTAAGCCGGCAGCAGTGGAAGCGCTGTGCAAAGCGGGACTGAACAGCATCCGCGTGAGTACCAACTCCGTCCAGGAACCCCATTACCTCGCTTATTACCGCCCCAACAACTACACTTTCAGTGATATCGTCGAAAGCCTTCGTATCGTAAACCGTTACGGCGGCTGGACGAGCATCAACTATTTTGTTTTTCCCGGGATGACCGACAGCCCCGCTGAATACGAAGCCCTGCGCAGCCTCATCCGCGATACCGGCCTGAAAATGATCCAATGGCGCAACTTCAATATTGACCCCGACTGGTACCTCGGCCGCCTGAATATTGCCGATACGGAAGGGGCTATCGGAATCAAACCCACGATGCAGGCACTTCAGGAAGAATTTCCAAAACTGAAATTTGGATACTTTAACCCCCCCATGGAAAGGATCAAAGGAAACTTCGAACTTGATTTTGCACAGCAAAATCAAGTTCGGGAAAAGTAGCTGGTTTCGCTACGCGCCAAATAATATTTCGAGGGGCTGTGCAAAAAGGTTTTCGCCGCCTGCGGCGGCAGAATATTCTTCTGAGAGACACGTCATTTTCACGATTTCGCGAAGCGAAATCGTGAAAATGACGTGTCTCTCAAAACATCATTCGGCGCGAAGCGCCGCAAAAAGACCTTTTGCACAACCCCATATTCTTCTGAGAGGTTGTGTAAAAAGTATTTTGCCGCCTGCGGCGGCAGCATTTTCTTCTGATAGACGCCTCATTTTCACGATTTCGCGAAGCGAAATCGTGAAAATGAGGCGTCTATCAAAACATTATTTGGCGCGAAGCGCCGTGAAAAACCTTTTTATACAACCCCTCAAAACATCATTCGGCGCGAAGCGCCGCAAAAAGACTTTTTGCACAACCCCATA
>JBMOJO010000039.1:0-22561 GCA_049315745.1 Saprospiraceae bacterium
GAAAAACACGTCGGTTTCAAACTTAAATTTGGCGCGAAGCGCCATGAAAAGACTTGTTACACAACCCCAAAACATCATTCGGCGCGAAGCACCAGATCAAGCGATGACTTGCTGTAAGGCGCGTTTAAGAAATACCCGGGCGAGATGGCCGCGGTACGCCTCTGTAGCGTAATGATCGCCGAGAATCATGGCGTCCTTTGCAGCAAGTTGCACAGCAGCACTGACGACGTCTGGAGAGAGTACTTTTCCCTGGAGCGCCTGTTCGACGGCATGATCGCGAAAAGCCGCATCAGCCACGCCTGTAAAGGCTACCCGGACATGGCTGCAGCTCCCTGCATTTGTGGCCAAAGCGACGGCGCAGCCAACGATTGCAAAACGGGAAGCCGGCTGCATGAATTTTTGGTAGGTGGATCGTGCGCCCTCAGGTGGCAGGGGGAACTGTACCTCTGTAATCAGCTCGCCATCCACGAGCGCCGTACTGTAGAAGCCCGTGAAAAAATCTGCTGCGGGGATATTTCTGACGCCATGTGCACTCCTGGCCACCACTACCGCATCGGTTGCAAGCAGTATAGCCGGCCAGTCTGCGGCAGGGTCTGCATGGGCGATGCTGCCGCCGAGCGTACCCCGGTTACGCACCTGGACATCCCCAATCAAATCAGCCGCCTGGGGGAGGATCGGGATGTGCTGCGCAAGGAGCCCGGAGCAGGCAATATCGTTGTGGGTAGCAGCCGCGCCAACAGCGATATGGCTACCCTCCTGCCGTATATAGCGCAGGGAAGCTATCCTGGCGATATCAATAAGTGCCGTAGGTTGGTTGAGCCGCAATTTCATAGCGGGGATGAGGCTATGCCCTCCGGCCAGGATTTTGGCCTCTCCATCGTGTTCATTGAGGAGTGCGATCGCTTCTTCCACGGAAGCGGCCCGATGATAGGCATAAGATGCTGGAATCATAAAGCTATTTTTTAAGGATAGGGGCGGGCATTCTACGGGAGCCATATCCCGAAAAAGAACTGCCGCCCCGATCGCAAAGAATGAAAAAAAATTTTAGCCGGTTGAGTGAAATCCGCATAAGCAGTACAAGTACACTTTTTTGCCTTTGCGAAGGCATTTTAGATAAAAAGCGCCATTGCCGGCCATGCATCCCATCGCAACAAGCATATTATCCCTGCATCGCCCTCCAGACGCGTTCCGGCGTAAGGGGCATTTCCAGGTCTTTCTTAATCCCGAACGGACGAAGGGCATCCATCACTGCATTGACGACGGCAGGAGTAGAGCCGATACATCCCGCTTCACCGGCACCTTTGACCCCTAGTGGGTTGTGCGGGCAGGGAGTTACCTTTCGATCCACTTCGAAGAAAGGGAGGTCATCGGCACGGGGCATAGCATAGTCCATATAGGAGCCGTTGAGCAACTGGCCTTCATCATCATAGATCGCCCCTTCCAGCAGTGCCTGCCCGATACCCTGCGCGAGGCCACCGTGAATCTGTCCCTCTACGATCATCGGATTAATAACATTGCCTACGTCATCCACTGCGATGAAGCGCTTGAGCGATACCTTGCCGGTTTCGGGATCTACTTCCACCACTGCCACATGCGCTCCGAAGGGGTAGGTAAAGTTGGCAGGATCGTAAAAGCTGCTGAAATCCAGACCGGGCTCCACCCCTTGCGGATAATCATGGGGAACGTAGGCCGTCAGTGCCACATCGCCAAATCCGATACTCTTGTCCGAACCCTTTACCGTCCATCTGCCCCCCGCATATTCGAGGTCTTCAACTGCAGCTTCCAGTTTGTGCGCTGCGATTTTCGCACCTTTTTCCAGTACTTTATCCAGGCTCTTCACGATGGCGCTGCCACCGACGGCCAGGGAACGGGATCCGTAAGTCCCCATTCCGAATGCGACTGCTTCAGAATCGCCATGGACGATTTCGACGTCTTCCAGGGATATCCCGAGTCGGTCGGCCACGACCTGGGCAAAAGTCGTTTCATGCCCCTGGCCATGGGAATGGGCTCCGGTATAGACGCTGACTTTTCCGGTCGGCTGCACCCGCACCTGCGCAGATTCGTAGAGGCCGGCACGTGCGCCCAGCGCCCCTACCACCGCTGAAGGTGCAATCCCGCAAGCTTCGATATAAGTAGAGAAACCTATGCCCAGCAAACGGCCTTCTTTACGGGCAGCTTCCTGTTCTTTCCTAAAATCCTCGTATCCCACCATTTCCAAGGCACGATCCAGCACAGCGTGATAATCGCCGCTATCGTATTGCAGCGCGACCTGCGTCTGATAACCCGGTTGGTTCACCCCATCAAAAGGCGGGATAAAATTGATCCTGCGCAGCTCGGCAGGGTCCATATTCATTTCCAGTGCGGCGGTATCCATCAGACGCTCCAGGACATACGTCGCCTCCGGCCGGCCTGCACCGCGATAAGCGTCCACGGCAACCGTATGGGTGAACATACCAAATACCTCGACATTGATTTTAGGCGTAGTATATAGGCCCTGCATGAGTGTGCCATGCAGATAAGTGGGCACTGCCGGCGCAAAAGTGGACAAATAAGCTCCCAGATTTGCATAGGTGCTGACCTTAAGTGCCGTCACGCGACCATCTTTGTCGAACCCCATCTGCGCCCGCGTGACATGGTCGCGGCCATGCGCGTCCGTGATAAAGCTTTCGCTGCGGTCGGCCACCCACTTCACCGGGCGTTTGAGGCGACGGGAACACCATGTCACCAGCGCCTCTTCTGCATAATGGAATATTTTACTGCCAAACCCACCACCTACATCCGGGGCGACCACCCGCACTTTGTGCTCTGGGATACCCAGCACAAAAGCACACATCAGCAGACGCGTCAAATGGGGGTTTTGGGAAGTCGTGTAGAGGGTATATTTATCGTATGCATCTTCATAATGGCCAATTGCCGCACGCGGCTCGATTGCATTGGGCACGAGGCGCTGGTTTACAATATCCATCTCGGTGATGTGGTGCGAAGCGGCCAGTGCAGCATCCACCTCCTCGCGCGGGTTGCCCAGTTCCCAATCGAAAGCTACGTTCCCCGGGGCAATATCATGGACGAGCGGTGCGCCCGGCTGCGCGGCCTTTGCCGGGTTGGCAACTGCAGCCAGTACTTCGTATTCAATGTCTATCCGGTCGGCAGCATCTTTTGCCTGTTCCCGGCTTTCTGCAATTACGATCGCTATCCCATCACCCACATGCAAAGCTTTATCGGCCACAAGCAGTGGGTGGGGTGGTTCCTTCATCGTATCGCCACTGCGGAAATTCACCTGCCACCCTGTAGGTACGCCAACAATTCCCGTCGCTGCAACATCTTTTCCTGTAAAAATGGCCACTACGCCTGGCATCGTCGCAGCGTCAGCGGTATCTATGCGCACGATGCGCGCATGCGCGTAAGGGCTGCGCAGGATATACCCATGCGTCATACCCGGGAGGACAATATCATCGGTATAATTCCCTTTACCGGTGATGAAGCGCTTGTCCTCGAGGCGCTTTACGGATTTTCCTATAAAAGTCATGCGGCATTGGTTTTGGTATGTTCTTTCATTTTTTCGGCGGCGTATTGCACAGAACGCACAATATTATGATATCCGGTACACCTGCAGAAATTTCCCTCGAGGGCGTGGCGGATATCCATTTCACTGGGCTCGGGATTGCGCTGCAACAGATCTGCGGCGACCATGATCATCCCGGGGGTACAGAAGCCACACTGCAAGCCGTGATGCTCACGGAACCCTTCCTGCAATGGATGAAGGGCATCAGGTGCGCCCATACCCTCGACAGTAGTTATCGAACATCCATCGGCCTGTAC
The DNA here is from genome assembly GCA_049315745.1 of Saprospiraceae bacterium. Classification (GTDB taxonomy): domain Bacteria; phylum Bacteroidota; class Bacteroidia; order Chitinophagales; family Saprospiraceae; genus JADJPL01. Next base: position 3,820 of record JBMOJO010000039.1, read on the forward strand.
CGCCAGGACGGTACAAGATTTGGCCGCCTGTCCGTCTATCAGGACAGTACAAGCGCCGCAACTACTGGTATCGCACCCCACATGGGCGCCAGTGAGCCGCAGCGAATCACGCAAATAATACACCAGAAGGTCCCGTGCTTCCACCTCGCTGGTATATTGCTTGCCATTGACAGTTACTTGAATGCGTACGGGCATAAAAAATAGTTTATGAGGTAAATAAATGATTATCCTTTCCCAAAGGCGGCCGCTTCCTGATCCAGAGACAAAAATCTGCCGGTCAAGCCTTTAGCGCTTCTGTCAGGCCCTTAAAGAACTGTTCTGTAAGTGTATTGGCGACGCCGGTCAATACGCGCTGCCCTGTCCTTGCCAGTAAGCCTGATAACTGGGCATTGCCATCAAAACGGAGCTCGGTCCTGCCGTCGGGCATAGCCCCCAACAGGATAACGACATCCGCAGCGACGTTGCCGATCTTGCTGTTTTGCTCAACGTGCATTACAAAGCGCCTGGGCGCATCCTTTTCGAGTAAATCCACCTTGCCGGTAAACGAACCGCTCACCGGACCGATTTTTACATCTGCAATTGCGCGGAAAGTATCGGGGCCGGTCTCCTCCAGCCGGGTAAGGCCGGGGGTAATCCGTGCCAAAGCTTCCGGATTCATCAATACGTCCCATATCGTCTGGGCGGTTGCATCAAAAATTCGGGCGCCAGTGATTTTCATCCAATCAATTATTTGGAAATGGTTATTTACGCCGCTTAAAATACTAAAAAAATGGATATTTAGAAAAATTATTGGAAAAAACTGCCCCAGAAACTATTTGCCGCCATTGGCGGCAGAATTTAATATTGAAACGAGGTTGTGTAAAAAGGTTTTTTACGGCGCTTCGCGGCAAATTATATTTTGAGAGACACGCCATTTTCACGATTTCGCTTCGCGAAATCGCGAAAATGGGCAACTATTTACCAAGGGTATCCGCGGCTTCGCCGCGAAAGATTTTATTTGGTATGCGTGCATTCTGTGCGTGCGTCCGCGCGCACAGAATGCACGCATACCAAACATTATTTCCCGGGGCAATGACCTGCTAAATAGATACGAAAATGACGTGTCTCACAGAAGAATATTCTGCCGCCGCAGCGGCAAAAACCTTTTTACACAACCCCGTTTCAAATTATTTTTTTGGTGTGAAACCCTTAAGAGCGGTTTATCGGACAGCCGCATAATTAACCTGGTACGTGGTCGTCACAGGTAACATTTATAGAACCCCCGACGGAACCGGCAGGACGGGAAAAGCAGGTTGTTCTGCAGAGGAAGTGGTCATTTCATCAGAAATTCTGCCGGGAACATTTGGTTTGTTCCATGCTGATAGATTGCATAGGAGTAATTTTTGCGCAGGCCGTAAGCGCCATGGTGCCCGTCGGGAGAAAGTGCGAGGAGGCCGACTTGAGCGCCAAGCCGCTCGATTTGCTCCGGGAACTTATCCGTGATCCGCTGCATTGCTGACTCACAGGCTTCCTGGGGTGTGGCCCCCCGGCGCATTTCTTCTACAATCAGGAAGGCACTCAGCGTCTTGAGCATCAATTCCCCATGGCCGGTGGCCGTGGCGGCCCCCACTTCGCCGTCCACATACAGCCCGGCGCCGATAATCGGGGAATCCCCCACCCTGCCTTGCATTTTGAAGGCCCAACCACTCGTGGAACAAGCGCCACAAAGACGCCCGCTTGTGTCGAGTGCCAGGATGCCAATCGTATCGTGGGTGTCCGGAAAATAATTATTGTCCCTTTTCCATTTTTCCCAGGCTTCTTTTGAGCTATTGGTCAGCAGGTTTTCTTTTTTAAAACCCTCCTCCAGCGCAAATTTCAACGCGCCGGCGCCCGTGAGGAGCACATGCGGGGTCTTTTCCATTACCCTTCTGGCAACTGAGACCGGATGGAGGATATGCTGCAGGAAAGTAACACTACCCGCATTAGAACGCTCATCCATGATACATGCGTCCAGCGTAACATTGCCGTCGCGGTCGGGAAAACCACCATATCCTACAGAAGTGTCGTTGGGGTCAGCTTCTGGTACCCAGGCCCCCTGCTCGACGGCATCGAGCGCGTAGCCCCCATTTTGGAGGATTTCCCAGGCGGCAGCGGTAGCCCCCCGGTTATCCCAGGTAGCAATCGCAACCGGCCCTCCCTTCCTCGAATTGGGGTTGTGCTTTTTTTTGTTAAACGTTGCGGATGCCCTTCCTTCTTTCCAAATCCCCAGGCTTGCCGCCAGTGCGGCCAGCGATGCCCGGGTCATAAACTTTCTGCGATCTGACGGCATATAGCTTTTTTAGTAGATTAATTTTTTTTGCTCCATTGACCTGCTGAGCGGGTTATAGAAGGGAGAAAATGAACCGTTTCGTCCACAAGAAGGCTTTTTATGGGGCACAGGCACAATGTGTGACCGAAAAAGGCACTGCAGGGAGGAAAAAGCGATACTTTACTCCGCGAGAATTCCGTCGCGACAAGTCTGATTTATTTATTACACATTCGAAAACGAGATGTAAAATCATTTTAATGGTGAAAGTTGATAAAAAATATTTTAAGATACTAATTTTTTATTTCGCTTTTACCTTGAAATGGGCAGGCGTTTTTTCCTTTCAACAGCAGGGCCATCTCAGCGTCCCTCACCTGAAAAGGCCCCTTCCACCGGCCCCTCCTTGTTGAGCAGCCGCTGAAGTACTGCATCCGCCACTGCCCTCGGGCTGGCCCATTCCGTGTTACACATTACTGCGACGCCCACGCCGCGGTTCGGGTAGCAGACAAAAATCGTACGGGTTTTATTCTGGCTCCCGCTATGGGCGACGCAGAGGTCAACCCCTGCGCCCTTTATCTCAAAGCCCAAGCCATAATCCCACTCTAGCTGACGTGCCCATATCTTTTCATAAGAAGCAGGTTGAAGCAAATCTCTGAATATCAAACTTTTAACATACTTTGACAAATCACTGATATTCGATTGATACCCGCCACCAGGGATTTTCCAGCTAACATCATCGTCCGTGCGTGGACGGATATCCCCGATACGGTCCCGATAATAGCCTTTGACTTCCTGGGGGTTAGCGCCCCAGAGATAATCGGGCTTCAGGGAAACAAGCCCTAATGGCCGACGGATATATTGATCCACCAGATCGAGATATCCGAGCCCAAGGCGTTTTTTCCCGATACTTTCCAGTACCGCACCCGCAAGGACAAACCCAAAGGTAGAGTACTTATATGCAGAATCCGGAGGAAAAATCAACGGAGCATCTTTGAAGACCAGAACGGCCTTTTCAGCTGACCATACACTATCTTTCGGGTAAATATCCCGCAGGTTTTTTTTCCATGCCGGAAAAACGCGGTCGAGTTCGTCATAGTGCCCGATACCGCTCCGATTTGCCAGCAGATGCCGGACACGCACCGTGCTATCCGGCCAGGAGGGTACATACGCCCGGGCATGATCTTCCAAGTCGAGCAGCCCCTGCTCTTGCAGCTTCATCGCGGCGACCGTCGTCAGTGACTTTGCCATTGACGCCCAGCGGAACTCGGAATCGAGCGTGACGGGCACGCGGTTTTCCCAGTCGCTATAGCCGTATGCCCCTAAAAAAGAAATTTCTCCGTCGTAAATGATTCCTACGGACATACCAATTATGTCCTGGCGCCACATTTCGTTTCTGATCGCGCTATCGAGGCGCAGCAATGTAAGCGAATCAAAAGCCGGCCCTTCCTGCGACCGGAGCAGTGCGGGCAACAGGAAAAAGACGGTCATAAAAATCGGGAATGCACATTTTTTTTTCATACCCCCAAGGCGGATTGAATTGATTGTAACCAATGAAATTATCAGGAACTGAACAACGCATTGGCCTGTCGTACGCCCCCGAAACAAATCTAATGAAAGGGGTTCGTTCAAAACCCTAAAGCTCAAAAACCTTTTTCTCAAAGACGAAGCGCTTGGAGAAAAAATTATAGAAAAACACGATGCCCGTCGCAATAAGTTTAGTGATATACTGGCGTGCGCTAAAGAAAGGTATTCCCGAAAGCACGTGGATGATTGCCGTGCTGATGGCCAAACCACCGGCAGAAACTGCCAGGGAAAGTACAAATACCAAGTATCCGGGGCGCTTAAGTTCAAAAACAAACCGACGCTGGAGTATAAAATTAAGCACCACTGCGATCGCGTAAGAGACAATATTGGCCGGAACCGGCGCAAGGACGCGGTTGACGAGCAGGAGATAGAGCCCATAGTCCACTACTGTAGCGACTAAACCCGAAGCGGCAAACCGAACCTGCAGCACGAACAGTCTGGACAATTTAGAAATAAAAGCCCTCATCTTCGACCCGATCAAATCCGGCTTATTTCTGTACATCTTCCCGCGTTACCCCTTCGCATTCCAGCACCATATCCGGGCCGAATACAGCGCCCGGCGTCTGAAAGCCCGGCTTCACCGCTCCGTCGAGTACCCGGCGCACTGCCACGAGCGCCGCCCGGATCGTCCATATCACGCCGGCCTCGGGCCCGTGCAGACGCGCCTCGGCGGTATGCCCTGCGTCGTCCCATACTTTGCCCCAGACATGGACTTCCGTGGCCAGGCGTTCTTCGGCGGTTGATCCGGCCTTAACTACAGCTTGCAATATGCTGCGCACCCACTTAAAACGCGACAAAGGGCGCAATATGGACATCATTTTCGCCTGTTGCCGGGTACCTTTAGGTGCCGCAATAAAATTTTCTATATTCGGGATTCCCGTAGTATAATACGCCGTGAACACATCCCCCCAGTTGAGCCGTATTGCCGTACGCACCCGGTTGCCAAAATCAATTTCCTGCGTATAATCGGGATCCGGAGCGTCAATAATTTTACCGTTGCGCCGGATTTTTAAGCCATACCGCATCATCTCGATCATCGTCTTTGCAGTGCCCGGGGGGAGCTTAGCCGGTCCCTTTTGCGAGAAAGCCAGTTGGAGATGGGTGGCAGAAGGCAGTTTTCCCTTCAGGTACAACGCCAGGCAATCCGTAGGGACAACATCGAAGCCCACTGCCGGCAGGATCATTACCCCTTTCTCTTTTGCCTGTGCATCATACTTGCGCTGCTCATAATACACGCTCATCTCCCCGGTGATATCCAGATAATGGACCCCCTCCTGAACACAAGCCTCTACCATTGGCCTGAACGTATAGATATACGGGCCCGCACAATGCAGGACCAGTCGGGACTCCCGCACTGCCGAGCGCAGCTTGTCTGTTTCCTCAAGCGAGAATATCCGGTAATCGAGGCCCAGGGACTTGGCCAGCCCGGCAATTTCTGCTTCATTGCGCCCTGCCAACAGTGGCCTGAAACCCTGCTTGACCGCCTGTGGGGCGAGCTCCTTGCCAACAAATCCATTGGCGCCATATAAAAGAAAATCGTATTTCATACATTGTCATTTTTCGGAGTTAAACCTAATGATTTTTTACAACTTTTTCGGCAGACTTGTTACGATGGCGCAATCGCCAACTAAAAATGGTTCTTTTCGCCCATACTGCGCCATTTTTCAGTTGCGTAGCCGGGCTATGCCCCCTCAAAAAGCTTTCGCTTAGATGAAAAATGTGCCATATTTTCCAATACGATAACCCATCCCAACAAATCTACCGCTGAAGGGTTGTATTCCCTGAAAAACTTTCGAAGGGTAAAATGGTGTGTTTTTCCCGCCATGCCGATCCGTTGCAGCCGTTCCGGGAAAAGTAGCTATATTTAATCCCCTGTTCAGGAGGTTGTGCAAAAAAGTAAACCTTTGCCCCCGGCCAAAAAAATTTTATTCCCCGGATACGTGCAGGCGCCAATTTTCATAAAGCTGTAATGGGTTCCTGCGTACATTCGGAGCAATAATTTTTGACCGGTGTAATTGAACGTGACCTTTTGCACTCCCTATGCCGATAAGCTTTTACGATCACTTAAATTTTATTCCATGCGTGCGCAACTTCTGCGTCAATTGTGGCGCTCCTATTGCTATCTGCTGTTTTTCGGCGTCATAACCCTGCCTTCGGTAAAAGCACAAACATCCAAACACGAAATGCGCGGGATGTGGGTGGCAACTGTTGTAAATCTCGACTGGCCGGTGCGCGGGGCGTCTCCGGCTTCACAGCAAGCCGCACTGGCCACCATGTTTGACAAGCTGCAAAAAGCGGGGTTCAACGCAGTTTTTTTTCAAATACGCTCGGAAAGCGATGCGATGTACCCTTCCCAGACCGAGCCCTGGTCGTATTATCTCACCGGGACACAGGGCCTTGCCCCCAGCCCTTCCTGGGACCCCCTCGCTTTTGCGATCGAAGAAGCCCATAAACGCGGTATGGAGCTCCATGCTTGGATCAATCCTTACCGCGTCATCCGAAGTATCAGCGCTACCTATCCCAAGGCGTTCAACCACCTGTCAGTTCAACGCCCTACCTGGATGCTCCCGATCAAAAACATCCTGCTCCTTAACCCCGGCGTCCCTGAAGCCCGAAAATACCTCGTGGACATGCTCACGGACGTTGTCAAGCGCTACGACCTGGACGGGCTGCATTACGACGATTATTTCTATCCTTACGAAGGCATTACCAACGAGGATCAGAATACTTATGTCCTCTATGGCGGCAACCTTAGCCTTAATGCCTGGCGCGAGGACAACATCAACCGTTTTGTCAAAGAGTTGGGGGCGGCCGTTCTGGAGGTCAAGCCATGGCTCAAATATGGGATCAGCCCTTTCGGGATATGGAGGAACGGTGTACCCTCAGGCATCACAGGGCTATCCGGTGCAGACGTCACCTATGGGAATGCCGTGCGCTGGCTACAGGAAAAATGGATTGACTACCTTTCGCCCCAGCTCTACTGGCCTTTTGGCGGCAATCAGGATTTTGCCAAGCTTTCCCTGTGGTGGAAAAGCCAGATGAACGGAAGGCACCTCTATCCCGGTCTTGCCATTTACCGTGCAGAACCCTCTATGACCTCTGCGGCCTCTTTGTTTACCCCATCCGAAATCCCGCGGCAAATCCGGTTTCTCAGACAAAACGAAATCCCGGGAGCTTTGCACTTCCGAGCAGCCAATATTGCTGCCACCAATACACAGGGGCTGGGCGACAGCCTCCGCAACGACCTTTACCGCCGCCCTGCCCTGACCCCTGTCATGTCGTGGAAAGACCCTAATGCGCCTGCTGCCCCCCAGCAACTGGAAGCCGTAGCTGTAAGCGGAGGTATGCGCCTGCGCTGGAACCAACCTGCACCCATCGGCAGCCAGGCCTCACCCCGCTTCTTCGGCATTTACCGCATCCAGTCGGCAGCAAGCCCTGACTGGGGGCCTATCCTCAGCTCCTCCGAAAACCTGATCGCAGTAACTTCCGCTATGGAATATACCGACCCATCCGGTACCACTAACCCACCTTACCACTACGCCGTGACGGCCATTAGCCGCAACGGCGTCGAAAGTGCGCCTGCCACCCCACAAATCCAAACCGCCGTAAGGGAAAACCCGGCGCCCCCTTTCGAATTTAGCCGGATCTTTCCAAACCCTTTCGAAACGGAGCTGATTATCCAGTTTTATCTGAAACGCACCATGTCGGTCAACATTCGCATCGTAGATCTGCAAGGCCGCGAAATCGTGCGCCTTGCAGACGCCGAGCAACTGCCTTCCGGTCCGCACGAGATCCGGTGGACCCGACCGGCGGCCAATGGAAAAAAACGCCAGGTGTTTTTATGCGTCCTCGAAGGAGAAGGCAAGCGCATTACGAAAAAAATCGTGGGGTTCTGACGCTTAGTTCAGCTTCAGCTCATCCACGATATGCCTGGCATCGCCCAGTTTTTCGATACACCATAATACATAGCGGATATCCACACAAATGGTACGTACTACGTTTTTATCAAACGCCAGTTTGTGGCTGAGCGCTTCGTAATTTCCATCGAAGGCAAGTCCGATCAGCTCCCCCTTTCCATTGATCACCGGCGAACCTGAATTGCCCCCGGTGATGTCGTTGTTGGTCACAAAGCCGACCACGATATCATTGTATTTGGGGTCAATATAGCGCCCATAATCCTTTGCCCTGTATAAATCCATAAAACGCTGCGGGAGGTCAAACTCATAATCCCCGGGCTTGTATTTAGCCATAACCCCGGACATTGTCGTGGCGTAATCGTACATCACGGCATCTTTAGGCTTATAGCTTTGTACATTCCCATAAGAAACGCGCATTGTAAAGTTGGCATCCGGATAGGCGGCTTTCATTTTTTCCGGGCTCATTTCAAAAAGGCCATCCATGTATATCCGTTGGAGCGCTTCATTTTTGGCAGAGAACTCGTTGAACTTAGGTACGACCAGGGCCTGATAGTTTTTCATAAACGCGGCCATCACCATGAAAGCGGGGTCTTCGCGCAAGTCGCCGAGGGTTGGGTTCTGCCGAAAAGCTTCCCATTTCTTATCGTCCAGCATCATACTGTTGGAAAAGACATCCTCTGCGACAGCGGTGAAAGGGCTTTTATCGAGGCTTCCGTAATTGCGGAACAGCCTGGCATAAAAGCCTTCCGGATGCTGTGCCGGGTCAATATCATTCAGGAACATGAGCAGAACATTTGCCAGGATGCGCTGATCGGCCCGGGCATTATTATTGGCCACATATCGCTGCCGGGCACTCGAGATGGCGTCCAGACTGCGTTTGAGTTGCTCGGCGACGTTATCCTGGCGCTCCAGCAGGGTTTCCAACTGGAGCATCCCGCCCGCCGACTGAAGGAGCCTGCAGCCCATGATCCCCTCGTTGATATACTGCCGATGCATGGCATAAGGCCTCCAAGCCTCGTACGTGTTGGAGAAGTCACCCATCAGGCCTTCAAATTTTGTCTTGCCCGATGCCCATCGCACGAACGCATCCTCTGCCCCCTTTTTTTGGCCATAGATATCATATTTCAAGAGTTGTTTGGTTTCGCCGTCGTAAAATTTCCAATAATTGGCTACACCGGCATATTCTGAAGAGAGCTGCAATTTGACTGCAGGGTCTTTCAACATTTCCTCCAGCATATACTTCAGCCGCATATCCCTGAGTTTGACCAGCGTGGGGTTGTTAATATCCGTACTGAGCTTTACACCATAGGAAGTTTCGTAGCGGTTTGTGCTCCCCGGATACCCGAACGTCATCGCATAATCCCCGTCGGAGAATCCCTTTAGGCTGACCGGTAGAAAATACTTCGGTCGCAGCGGCACATTTTGTGCGCTGTAGTTTGCGGGCTTTCCCTCCGGCGACATATAAACCCGGAACACTGCAAAATCCCCGGTATGGCGCGGCCATTCCCAGTTGTCCGTATCCCCTCCAAATTTTCCGATGCTTTCCGGAGGGGTACCCACCAGCCGCACATCGCGATATACCTCATAGAGGTAGAGCAGGTACTGCCTGCCCCGGAAAATCGGCGTGACCACTGCCCTTTTGAATTCGTCGCCTCCGGTAGCCTCTCTTGCGATAGCCTGGCTGACTTCGCTGAGCTTGCGTGCCCGCTCTGCCCCCGAAGTATTCCCAAGCTCCGCTTCTACCCGGGCGGTAACTTCTTCGATCTTACTGAGAAACTGCACACTAAGCCCCTGGGACGCGATCTCTTTGGAAAGGTCCTTCGCCCAGAAGCCATCGCGCAAATAGTTGTTCTCCAGGCTTGAGGCTGCCGCAATCGCCCCATACCCGCAGTGATGGTTCGTAAATACCAAGCCCTGGGCACTGACGATTTCCCCTGTGCAGCCCCCTCCAAAGATGATGATGGCGTCTTTTATGGAAGCCTGGTTCATGCTGTACAGTTGTTCGGCCTTCAGCTTCAGACCTTTTTTCAGCATTTCTTTATACACTTGCTCGCCCAAAAGCATGGGCAGCCACATTCCCTCATCCGCATGAACGCGAAAGGTTACTAATGTGAGCAGGACGACAGATAAAATTTTCTTCATTTGAAATAAAATTTGATTTGCCACCAAATTACGGCACAATCCCCGGAAAAAGAACAATTTTACCAAATGGTGTTTTTGAATTTAACATATTGGGGACGTATGAAAAGCCTTTAAAGCAGAAAAAGCGCGGAAGCAGCCAATATCTTAAACGATTTCCATTATTGCCCGTTTATCTGCATATTATATCACTTGTGCAGCAACCAAGATGCGAGATCTCGAACCAGAAGAAATTGACCGCATTATCGAAATGGCTTGGGAAGACCGTACCCCGTTCGAAGCAATCGCAGTTCAATTCGGACTCGACGAAGCCGACGTAATCCGCCTGATGCGAAGAGAGATGCATGCCCGGAACTGGAAAAAATGGCGCGCACGCGTACAGGGAAGAAGCACCAAACACCTCGCCAGGCGCGATGAGTCGGTAAACCGGTTCAAGTGCGACCGGCAGCGACGGATCAGCAATAATCACATCAGCAAGCGGAAAAGCAGGTAAGCTCTTCAAAAGACCAGCGCCGCCCCAAAAGCAAGTACGGTGAGGATCATCCCAAACATGAACACCGCATAACCGATACGGAGCAAGCGATACTTCTGCGCCAGTACTTTTCCGAGAAAATAAAGGTCCCTCGTCATGGCACTGTACAAAAAGTCGTTGTCCCGGATCATTTCCATCATACCCCAGTGGAAGTCTTCTATGGGCATATTGTGGAAGTTCCCAAAAAAAAGCAAATTGGCTTTTTTGTCCCTGATATCTTGTTTCGAGAAATTACCGTGGGTGATGTTAGGCCGTGTAGCCAGGATAGCGAAGACCAATGCGGCCAGGCAAACCGATAAGAGTACCATGGTCGGGAGGATTAGACGGGGGTCAGACCCAAATTTAGGGACCAGGGAGGAGATGGCGATAGAAATAATGATCGCATTGATGCCAAGCATGATATTCGCCTTGTTGTCGGCAATAGCGCTCAGGTTGATATGTGTCCGGTAGGTCGTGCGAAACATTGTTTCCACCCCACGCCCCAGCTCAAGTTCACTGATAGTTCCGTTTGCATTTTTTTTCTTTTTTTTCTTTTTCCGGAGCGCTTCATCGTAGCCAGGATGTATCCTTTGCCGGTATTTTCGCAGTTGTTTGATATTGGTTTGCTTGGTAGCCTCGAGTAGCTGTTGTGCCACCTCGGTATGGAAAGTATGGCCCAGCATAAAATCAAGTTCAAACTCGACCCATTCTTCTTCGGGCATAAAACTATGGCGGGTCATGAGCAGTTCCTGACGTATCCGGCTGCTGCGGTCCCAGTACAATTCACTGCCGAGGTGGCTGTAGTCGGCGTCCCGTATGATTTCCTCGAGGAGGTTTTCGGGGTCTGCGAAGCGTTTGGTAGCCAGGATGAGCGCTTCTACCCGTGCGATAGATTCCGCAGGATATCCCTCCTGGATTAGAAAATCCTTTGCGATACGCGCACTGTTTTCTTCGTGATTTTCGGCGCCGTACCGAAAGCCTGTATCATGCAGCCAGGCGGCGAGTTCCAGGATTTCGAGCTCGGATGCCGAAAGGGCATACTGCTGACCCAGACGGCGCACTGCCTCGACGACATCTGCTGCGTGCTGAAGGTTGTGGTAGAGATAATTTTCGTCAACAAAATTCCTGTAGAAACCGGAAACGAAAGTTTCTGCCTTGGTACATATTGAAGTAGCCGGTTGTTGCATGGTTGATCAGCTTCACTGCCAAGCTACAAAAATTGCCTTGATTCTATTCTAAAAAGATGATTTTTTGTGAAAAAATATGTGGCCCGGCCTCCATGGTCACGAAATAAATCCCTGGGGCGGGAAGCTGGCTGCGTTGTAACTCCAGGACATGTTCCCCGGCAGGAAGTACTTGCCGGAATTCCATACAACTGCGGTTCCAGGCATCCCTGACGAGGATCCGGGTTTCTGTCGCCGCCGGTAGCGTCCATCGGATTTTGGCTTGTGCCGCTGCTGGGTTTGGCACGATGGGGTGGAGCGTCGGTTTCGTGGTAGCAGGCTGCACGAAGCGAAGGCGCATTTCTGTTTTTTCCAACTGGCCCCATGGCGTGGAAATATATGCCTCGGGAGCCAGCATCCGATGATCCAGCCGAAGGGCTTCGGAGAGCCGCCCTGCCGAGCGTGCCCTTACCTTGAGCAGCAAGAGGACGTCCTGCCCTTTATCCGGTACAGGCTGGCGGTTGTCCCAACTCAGCAGGAGCCATCCTTGTGGAGTCCCATCCATATTGATGTGTTCTGCTCGCGCCTGCCCATAGCGCAAGTCCTCCACCCGAACTTTGTCCGGATCGATATATAATGCGAACTGGCAGCCTTCGGCAGGAAAGGCGGCCCCCAGGCGAACCGGTATTTCTGCCTCCATCCCCGGCACTAAATCTAATTCGGGCACCGTCAGCGAAGCGCTGCTATTAGGCGAATTCCTGCCGGACACAGGGGTGATCTGAAATGCGGGCGAGCTGTGGTTGACATCGCCGATTTTTATCGCGATAAAATCGGCATCTTGAACATTTGCCCGGATATTATTGATATTGCGTATTTCGGGAAAGTTAGTTCTCCAGGGGTTGCCCGGATCTTCAAAGCGGGTATGGGCATCAACAAACCTCCAGCTTTTTCCATGCGGGAGACGCTCGTCAAAGTTTAAGATCAGCCGGCGTATGAGCACGACGTCCATAGTGGTCACTGATCCCGACATATTCACATCGGCAGCAATAAGGCTATAAGGGGAACGCAGCGGCCTCACCCCGAGGATGTGCTGCGCCACGAGGACGAGGTCGTGGGTAGTCACTCCGTTGCTCGCCACATCCTCTTTTTTTGGCACAATGGAGTAGTCACCGCCCTGCTTCAGCCCTTCGAAGCGGAAAATGCCCTTTTCATTCGTCACGACCCGCGTGCCCCCCCCATTGAGGTAAATTTCGGCGCCGCCGAGCGGTGCGCCGTTTTCCGCACTCAACCTGCCGTTTACCCCGTATTTGTCGGAAGCAAACGCACCACAGGCATCCCCGGGATCATCCTGAACGAGTATGTGGGAAAGGCAAGTTGTTCTGTTCTTTCCACCGGTCTGTGGCGAAAAGGGGTTGTGGGCATCGTCCCAGACGTGGATTTCAACAGGAAGCAGGCCCCTGTCCCGGCAAGTCAGCACCAGGCCGGTTTTATTGATATCCACAGAATCCCCTGCCCTGTTAATGGAATAACGCAGGGGTAACGAACACTTCTCTGCTGTTCTTTTGATAAAATCACTTGCCCATACCGTAGCTGCTGCCCGGTCCGGAACCTTATCCCCATCGGCATCTGTTGCGGGCCCCAGCGGCATCAACTGCATAGACAAGCCCTCCAGGCAAACTACTTCCGGCTTCGTACAATCCACTACATTGAGCCTGACTTCCATCACCGAGCTATTTCCGCACCCGTCCCTTGCCAACACTTCGATCAAATAGTGGCCGGCAGGAAGCTTGCCGGAAAAGAGATACTTAGGATAGCGGCCAAACCGCTCCCATCCATTTTCGGAGCTGAATGAATCTTCCCGCATCACCTCTTTGAGCTTCAACGAGACGAAGGCGTCCTCGCTGCAGTGTTCATCGAGGCCGACAGAGAGCAGGACATTGGCCGAGCAGTTGTCCTCAGAACAGATCGTCACTTCCCTTTCCATCAGGATTTTGGGAGGGATGGCGTCGTAGATGGAAATAACCTGGGTATATTTCCAAATACCCCTCGATTGAATAGCGGGGTCAAGCGTATTGTTCGTCCAGTGGCCGGCCGGGTTGTTCGGGCGGCCACTACATGCCGACCCCATTGCGCCGGCTTCAGGGAAATTGTTCTGCTCGTCCTGATCAGCATCTAAATAACTGCTCCCGTCCGGACGCACGATGACCCATACGTCGCGGTCGCCGGAGGCACCGTTGCAATCGGCATCCCGGGGCACCTCCACGGCCGTCTGTGTGCCATTGTACTCGCACCAATTGATCACCTCGAAAGTCCTGTAAATCTGCTGACAGGTGTTCCCCACGGCACCGTACTTTTTCTCGGTCACCCGGACAGCGAGGAGATCGCAACCTGAACCGAAGGTCAGGGCAGTTTCGGGCTTTGCGCCACCGCACTGGTAAGCAAAATCTTTCGGGAACTTGATCGCGTAGCGATGTGCTTTTCGGAGGGTAATCGTTTGTTCGCATACATTTCCCGAGCGGTTGCCTGCTTTATCCAATGCCTGAAACCTGCGCTTTATGGTACCACTGCCACACTGTTCGATATTGACCACCGCAGGGAGGGCAACGAAGGTAGCTCCACAGTTGTCCTTAACCAGAGGGCCACCAAAGATATTTGCCAGATACAGGCTATCAGTTGGCGAAAAACCAGGGGGCAGGTCGAGACAACTGATTGCCGTATCTTTTGGCGGAGTGCATACCGGGGCAATCTTATCTTCTATCCAAATCATCGCCCAGCTAATATTCGAATTTCCGGACAAATCTGTTGCCCGTAACTCGACCAGGACGTTTCTGGACAAGTCACAACAGGAAAAAGTGACCTGGTTGCCCCATTCGCTGTAAAAGGCCGGCACAGGGGCGCAATTCAGCGTATCGGCATCGTATTTCCGGCGGATTTCCAGCTTTGCCAGGCCACAATTGTCGCGGCTGCCGCGATCAATGTCTGCGGGCGAGAGGTATGCGTATCCGCTGCCTCCTAAGGCAACGTTAAGTTTATTTTGGCTAAGTGCAACCGGACTGATCAAATCCGAAACGCAGATACGGCAGGTGAGGGTGCTTGCATTTCCACATTCGTCCCTAACCTTATAGACCAAGCGGTGACATCCCGCAGGAACCCCGGTAACGATTCTCGAAGATGCTCCGAAAGGGGAAACCCCTACTAACGACGTATCGGGTACTTGCACGGAGACGCCCGGCGCAGGTACCGTCCAGCGGAAACCGTCCACCCAGATCTCTGCGGCCCAGGAAAATGTCCCGCAGGCTTCCTTTACCAGTGGCGCGGGGATTTCCACTGCCGCTCTGCAATCAAACGGGGAAACAGAGACCTTTAGGGTATCTAATTTGACCGGGCAGGCAACTACCGGGGGCGTAACATCTCCTATCAGGATATGCTGCTCCAGGATACGTTCCTGCTGCCTGCACCAATCGAGCAAGGTCCAGCGACGGATAATTTTATAGGTGTTCGCGCACACCGAAAAGCGGTCATCGCGATACGAAGCAGAAAAACCGCAAATGCCGCCCGGAGACAGGAATACCGTATCGCGGGCATCGTTCACGATGTATGGCAATCCTGCAACGCCAGCTGCGATAGGGCCATTCGTACCGGCCCCCGGCAGGGCGCCCTGATTACAACCTGCTTCGAGGAACACGGTAGCTGCAATCCGAAAATCGGATAGACGGGGCCTTACCAGCAAGATCTGCTGTGTTGCTTCTGCCACGTTGCCCACACGGTCCACTGCCCGGAAGGTACGTTCGATAAGGACCGTATCGCAGCGGTTGTCAAAAAGAATTTCATCCCTGAATTGGGTAATTGTATCTGTGGAAGCCGTGCAGTTGTCTTTTGCCACCGCCTTTCCAGTAATGGATAAGCTGGCCGGGCGGTTGTAGAAATATTCAAGCGGCGCACAAAAACTGTCTAGGCGAACGTCCGCAGGGGCTGTGAGCACAGGCGGCGCTTTATCTTCGGCCACTACGATGCCCTGGCAGGATTGGAAAGTACTACAGCTTGCCCCTGGGGCGAGCAGCGCAGTGTAGCGGAATAAGCCGGGGCCATCAATCAGGCTCCCGTTTAAGGGGTCGCTGTCCGATACGATAATCCGTATCGCAGCATTCGGAGTGCAAAGACTATGACTACCATTGAGCGCAATCTCTGGGGTCAAATCAAAGTTACAATCCGACCCAAGGCTTATATACAACGTATCTAAGCATCCAAACACCGACGTTGGTACACCAGACTGGACACGCAGGGACGCACCCCACGCAGCGGGGGCGTACAAGCTGCCCGGGGCAATCCTTGTCCAGTTGCCGATTCCGAGCAGGAAAAACAGGGGCGTGCACAGGTAGAGTTTGTTCATGATCCTCCTTCCAGGTTTTTTGGGACTGCTAAAAACCGTGCAACGACACGGATGAACCGCATAGGTTTTGTTTACCGGCCAACACGTTGGGTAAAACCTCTCTGACTTGGAACATAAGGAAAAAAGCATTGACTGTACCGGACTTGCGGTCAGGATGCATTTCCAAATCTGGGTAGCGCAGATTGGCGCAATGGAAGGATTTCTTGGCAGTTAATGCCTCCGAGGATGCTTTGTCTAAAGCTCTTTTTGTTGTGCCAAAGTTATTAACTTTTATGAATACCCACGCATAATTTTACATCCAAAAGATTTTTTTCAACATTATTTTCATCAAAATATATTTTCGGGAATGTATAAAAACTCCTATTTTCACCACATTGGCGGTTTACTGGCTTCCAGGACAGCTCAGCAGGCAGCTAATACCTGTCCGGGCCCACCAGCCGGACCGCCGCTGTCGAGCCGGCGCACCGACTGTACCGGCAAATAAATTTCGGTTTGCTACGACGTAGTAAGCGTAGCAGGCAAGATAGCTTGCGTTGCGCCCCAAAGACGCTTTCAGGAAAGGTAACCGGTGCAGCGGAAAAGCGGGCACGGGGTAGCAAAAAAGTCCTTTTACCCCCCGAGGATTCCCCGCGCAGCAAATCTGATATGCTATAGACACTATTATAAACACTATGAAAAATGACTAAAATTGCCCTTATTCATGACCCTCGCTATCCGACGGACTACCTAAGTGTTACCTTTCGGGAAAAGCCCGACCTCGAGATCGTATATCATTCCCACACCGTCGAATCCCTGCTTAAATGCGAGTCAAAAACATTGCCGCCCGACCTCGTCCTGCTCGTGGTATCTACAGAAGAAGGGAAGCATCTGTTAAGTTCACTGCCTGAGATCAAGGCTACCTTTCCGAACACCATGGTGATGGTGGCCACTACCCCTTCAGTTCCAAATTGGATCCTCGAGGCTGTGTGCCAGGGGGCCGACAGCTATGTCATTCTCGATGATCCCCCTCGGGATTTATGGAATGCCATCGGGACGACCCTTTCCGGAAGGACTTACCTGGATCCGCACGCCGCATCGGCTTTGGTGAACTACCTGCGGCGTATTTCCCCCTGGAAATCTGACCCGGCGCAGCTCAGCATAGAAGCCTGGCGAAAAAGTGGAAAATTTGTGCCCCGGGAGCTACAGATCATTCAGGGGCTGGTGAACAACCAATCCTACAAGGAAATTGCCCAAAACAATAATATTGGGTTGAATACCGTGCGGCACTATGTAAAATCAGTATATAGAAAGCTGAATATCAACACAAAATCCCGGCTAAAGGAGGCGCTTGCCGCTCCTGCCGGGAGTTGATTGGCCGAAAGCCGACTTTCCCTAAGGTTGAACCACATAGGCAAAAAAAGAAACGCCCCACTTTTTAGCGAGGCGCCCCCGAAAATATGCGAGCATTAAATCTTTCTGTGATTGGGTTTCTTGTCTCTTAAAGATGCCTTTTCAAAAATAATCAAACTCTGGCTGCCCTCCCTGAGCAGGGCATATTTACCCGCTGCAATGACCGCCGGGAGAATGCCAAGCTTCTGGCACAGTGTTGCTCCCAACTCAAGGTCTTCCCGCAAGGAAATCTCTCCGTTGCAGAAATATTTGTGCACGAGTTGCTTGCAGAGTGCGTGGCGGTCAAATATCAGAACGATACCGGCATCTGTAATGCCCGCGCGACACACGGCGCGGCTGCAGGTAAATACTGCCGTACTGTTCCTGATATTCAAATCTATCCTACAGATACCGGTACCGCGGCACCTGCGTGTGGCCTGTCCAAATTGTACCTGGGCAATTACAGTACATATAAGTCGTTCGTTCAAACCGGGCGCATCAGACCTGAGCGCAGAAGGCGCAACAGGCGCTAATTTTGTATCGGGCATATCCTTTTTTCTTTCAACTTTTAAAAATGGAAGGGAGAATCCCAGTTTTCTCGTAAGTTGATTGGGGTGTGGATAAGCTCCTGCATATTTTCGCGAGTAATAGACTTATAACCCGGATAAACCGAGGTAGCCTCATAATCTGCTTGCCGCCTCCCGCGGAAGCATATTTTTTTCAGAGGCTGTGCGTGGTGCCGAAAAGCGGCTTGTGCAATATCCTCGACTAACAGCGTGGCTATATTACGCCCTGGGTTGCCGGCTTTTTGGCAGCCCTACGGCAACTTAGTGCCCGATTATAATCGCAAAGTTATGGTCTTTACTTCTTGGAATTATTGACAATCTCGACGATTTTTTTTATCAAAATCAGATAAAAATCAAGCTATTTATTTTTTTATATTATTGATTTTTAACTTATTGAAATTATCGAATGCTGGCAATTTGCTTTAAAAAAAACTTAGGCTTTAGGGTTTGCGGCAGAAAAAAACAAAGCTGTTTGCGGCAATGGTGGAACCAGCCGCAAAGCCTGCGTTCAGGCGGTTGCGCCTGGGGCAATAATGTCAATCAGGATGTGTGGTTTCATAGTGGCTTATTTTGTTTTGATAATAATTATCTGCAAATCTATATATGTTCTCCCCCATCCTATCGGACAATTAACAGGTTTTTTTTTGAAAAAATATTACAAAAATTACGTATTTGTTTGTTTTAAACAATTGATTTACAATTTATTACAAAATCAATTAAATTTTACTTATTTCATTGGCCATTTATTTTGCGGCATACGGGGGTTGTGTAAAAAGGTTTTTGCCGCCTACGGCGGCAGAATATTCTTCTGAGAGACACG
>JBMOJO010000253.1:0-5164 GCA_049315745.1 Saprospiraceae bacterium
AAAAGATGTCTCCATCCAAAGAATATTTCGCCGCCGCAGGCGGCGAAAACCTTTTACACAACCCCCGAAAAAATCCTTCGCGGCGAAGCTGCGGATACACCAGGTAGGTAGTAGCAAAACCCTTATATTTGTAAAATGAAACGATTCTTCAATACCACAGGCCTGTGTAACCCGGAAAGGCATTATATGGTGGATCCCTTCCGGCATTTTTATGGGGATATCCTGCGCCTCATCGAAGCAGAGCAATATTTCCTCATCCATGCCCCCAGGCAAACCGGCAAAACGACTTTCCTCCACCAACTCGCCCACCGGCTCAACCGCGAGGGGAACTATGTCGCGGTAGTCTGTTCGCTCGAATCGGCAGGATACCCCAGCATCACCGTGGAAGACGCCAATGAATCGTTTATCCGTTCCATCCACAGGATGGCCGACTATTTTCTCGACCCCTCGCTGATGCCGCCCGACCCCGTCCATTTTCCTAAACATACCCACCTTTTTGGGCAGTACCTCACCGAATGGTGCAAGGCCCTGCCTAGACCGCTCGTACTGCTGCTCGATGAAGTGGATGCGCTGTATGATGACGTCCTCATCTCTACCCTCCGACAGCTTCGCGATGGTTTCCAGACCCGGCCACGGAATTTCCCACAGTCCGTCGCCCTCGTAGGCCTGCGCGATATCCGCGAGTACCGCCTCCGCGCGCGCGCCGACAACCCCTCTATCGGATCCGGCTCGCCTTTTAACGTCAAGGCGAAATCGTTCTTTCTACCTGTTTTTTCCCGTGAAGAAGTCCGAGGTCTGCTCGACCAGCATACCCAGGATACCGGTCAGGTCTTTTCCCAGGAGGTCTTTGAAAAATTGTATAGTTTCTCAGGTGGCCAGCCCTGGCTCACCAATGCCCTCGCCAACGAGATCGTAGCAGAAATGCTGCGCAACGATTATTCCCGGGAAATTACCCCTGATATGGTCGAAACTGCCAAAGAACGCCTGATCGAACAGCGGCAGACCCACCTCGACAGCCTCTCCGATAAAATTGACGACCCCCGCGTGCGCCCGATCATCCTGAGCATCATCAGCGGGGAAGCCCCGGCTTTCGACGGCTATAACGATGCCGTACGCTATTGCCGCGACCTCGGCATCATCACCTCCGGCAACCCTATCGCTTTCGCCAACCCCATCTACCGCGAGATTATCACGCGGATTATGAACAGTATCTTCACCGACAGCATCAACCAGGACATCGCCGATACGGCTTGGTACCTCAGGCCCGACGGCTCCCTCGATATGGATAAACTCTTGCAGGCGTTTGTAGATTTTTATCGCAGGCACTCCGAATCCTGGATAGAACGCTTCCAGTATAAAGAAGCAGGTCATCAGCTCCTCCTCATGGCCTTTTTGCAGCGCATCGTCAACGGCGGTGGCCGCATCGAGCGCGAAATGGCCGTCGGCAATGGACGTACCGACCTGGCCGTTTTCTGGCGCGAGCAGGTAATCCCAATCGAATTAAAAATGAACCACGACCAGTACTCCCAATCCGAGGGCCTCCAGCAACTTGCCCGCTATATGGACAAACTGGGCCAGCAGCACGGCTACCTCGTCCTCTTTGAGAAAAAGAACTCCGAAGAGCTGCCCTGGGAGCAGCGCATCCGAAAGGAAACGTTTCAGGTGGAGGGGAAGGAAATAGTCCTGCTCGGAATGTAGGGGTTGTGGAATAAGTCTTTTGCCGCCTGCAGCGGCAAGGAAAGACTTGTTTCACAAGCCTTGAAGAACAGACGTGTTGGATGGGTAGTCGTTGAGGGAAAAATGAGAATCCCATCGCAATAATTTCAGCATGCTGTCTTCCCACATGGCGATATCTGCGCTTAGGCCCTACATTTTTCTACGTATCCTCCTGAGTTCTTCCACTTTTTCCGTCGGGAGTCCTTCCGCTTTTCCGAAACCGGTATCCTCCAGAAAGCGATCGAGATATTGTGTACTGATCTGAGTATTATCTTTATACATTACCCGTAGCGCTTCGAGGTCTTTGTGAAGTTTTTTGCGGATCCCGGCATATTCAGGTGCGTTATATACATTTTTGAGCTCGTGCGGATCTTTTTTCCGGTCTAATAGCTCCCATTCATCTGTCGGGAAATAATAATGGATCAGTTTGTATTCATTGGTAATAATGGCATAATGCCGGTTCACCATGTGTACGGCAGGATATTCGTAGTAGTGATAATACAGTGCTTTGCGCTTGAGCTGTTTAACTTTTCCGGTCAGCAGGGGCAGCAGGCTTTCCCCCTGCATATCTGCGGGGGCCTCCAGGCCTGCGGCGTCGAGCAGCGTTTGGGCAAAATCGAGGTTCTGGACCAGTTCATCGCATTGTGACCCAGCGGCAATTTTACCAGGCCAGGAAACGAGGAGCGGGGTCTTGAAGGACTCATCATAGACAAAGCGCTTATCGTACCAACCGTGTTCTCCCAGATAAAAGCCCTGATCTGAAGTGTAAACAATCAGGGTATTTTCCATCAGGCCGTTGGCCTCGAGGTAATCCAGGAGCCTGCCTACATTTTCGTCCACAGCTTGTATGGTGGCCAGGTAATCCTGCATATAGCGCTGGTATTTCCATCGCATGAGGTCTTGTTCCGACATGCCTGGAAAGGCTTTCGCAAAATCCTCGCTGACCTTTCCGTAAGCCCTCATGAAATTTTTGTGCTGCGAGGGGGTTAAGCGGTTCATTTCCGCTTTGAAGCGTTCCTTATCCGACCCGATTTCGGGAAGGCCCAATTTGTCCATCGTTTCGGGAAAAAGCTTATTGTCGCCTGCCAGGGACATGTGCCGAAGGATGTTCATTTCCGCTTCTTTGGCAGGGGTAGTCCTGCCGGTATAATCATCGAAGAGGGTTTCAGGTTCGGGAAACGTCTTGGCAGTACACTCCTCCAGATGGCGTTCGGCCGGCATCCAAGGGCGGTGTGGGGCCTTGTGCAGGTACATGAGCATAAAAGGTTTGCCCGGATCCCTTTCGTTCCCAAGCCAATCCAGGGTCATATCGGTGACAATATCGGTCACGTAGCCTTCTACGCGGATTTTGCCCTCATTTTTGGTAATAAAATCGGGATTGTAATAGGCCCCCTGTCCGGGAAGGATTTTGAACTGATCGAAGCCTTTGGGGCTATTTCCAAAATGCAGTTTGCCGAACATCGCCGTCTGGTAACCACTTTGCTGCAGCAACTGCGGAAAGGTGACATTCGTCGTATCGAAGTTAAAATGGTTGTCCACCTTCCCATTGAGGTGGGAGTGTTTTCCGGTGAGGATGGTGGCACGGCTCGGAGCGCAGATGGAGTTGGTGACCCCTGCATTGGTGAAACGCATGCCACTCTGGGCGATGCGATCAATATTGGGCGTATGGATCAGGCGCTTGTCGTAGGCCGATATCGCCTGATAGGCATGATCATCCGACATTATAAAGATGATATTTGGCTTTTTGGCCGGAGGATCGGTTTTTCCGGCAAGCAGCGGAATGGAGCTCAGGGCTCCCCAAAAGCCGAAGATTGCGGCAAACAGGTTTATTTTCATAGATTTATTTTTTAGCATTGGATAATTGTATCTATTGAGCAGATCATTGCCTTGGGAAATAAAATTTAGGGTTTTGAAAAAATAATTTGTCGTCTTCGGCGGCGAAATTTTATGTTGAACCCGCGCTTGATGCATTCATTTTGCTTCGCAGAATCAATGCATCAAGCGCGGGTTCAAATTATTATTTGGTGCGAAGCGCCGAAAAAAGACTTTTTAGAAAACCCAGGATTTCCCATAGGCTTCTCCATCCACCTGATCATTTGATGATACTTACCTCCCCTTTCGCCACCTCAACTACTCCATCCACATATTCCAATTCGGCAGACCAGACGAATAACCCTTCCTGGAGCGACCCGCCGCGGTACCGGCCATCCCATCCCAGTGAAGGGTCGTTGGCCGGAAAGTCCAGGCGCTCGAAGATTAGTTCTCCCCATCGCGAATAAACCCTGAGCGCACCTAACCTTTTCAGTGCGGGCCCTCCGAAAATGGTAAAGGTATCATTCGTCCCATCCCCGTTGGGAGAAAACGCATTGGGTGCAAAGAATGGTCTGTATTTCAACACCAAAATGGCTACGCTATCAGCCGTCACACAACCATCCGAAGAGGTAACGGACAGGGTATATACCATATTTTTTACCGGACCGGCCTCTGGTCCAAGGCAATTTGTGCAGGACAAACCCTCGTCCGGCGTCCATTGTATGGTTTTGGGGACAGGATTAACGAACGCCTCCAGTTTAAGTGCGTAACCCAGTCGGAGCTGATAGGCTGCCGCCAAAATTACCCTGGGAATCGCCGCCGCAATGAGCCGGGAGGCGGTATCGGCCAGACATCCATTGGCATCTTCAATGCGAACGGTATAGCTCCCCTCCCCCAGCCCAGGGAAAATTATATTGTCCTGAAAATCTACTCCGGAAAGGGTGTATCGGTAGGGCCCTACTCCACCTCGGGCATTTTTCACCGATATACTCCCGGTATTTGGACCGTCACAGCTGGGATGAAGAAAGACGGCTTCAAAAGCCAGGGCCGGAGGCTCTGTGAGAACGGTTTCCCCGGCCACCCCACAATCGTTCGCATCCTTTACGCTGACCGCGTAAAGACCTGCGCTGAGTGTACTGATCGCAGGCTGTTCCGCTCCATTATTCCAAAGAAACATGTATGGAGGGGTACCCCCGGCAGGACGCGCAAGCAGGGCTCCCGTGCTGCCCCCCTTGCAAGCGATATTAAACCCTTTGTAATCGGAGGGTTCCAATTGCAAAGACAACAGGGGAGGCTCTGTAATAACCGTCTGGAAAACAGCATCGTTGCCAAAGGTGTCGCGGATAGTGACCAGATAGCTTCCTGCCGGAAGGTTATTAACCCGGATTTCGTTTTCCAGAGTGTCCAGACTGCCGCTGGCCGACGGGCTTCCTCCCAAACGCTCCCAGGAATACAGAAACGGCGGGGTGCCGTTGATGACTTTGAAAATCAGCGCGCCTGTACTCCCACCGTTGCATAGTACCGGTTCCCCGCGCGCATTACCGGTAATTTCGCAAATTATCGCACGCAGGGTAAGGTTGATTAAACTATCACAACGACTGGACGAGGGCTGTACTTCCACATAGCTCCCCGGCGG
>JBMOJO010000254.1:0-5156 GCA_049315745.1 Saprospiraceae bacterium
GGTGGAAATGCCCGATACTGGTGCATAGACGACATACCCCTTTTGCGTCCTGGCGCCTTGGCGTGAAATTTTTTTTGAATTAATAAAACACACGCCCAATCCCCCAACCCCAAACAAAAAACCCAACCACCTGATTTTCAGATGATTGGGTTTTTGTGTTGTCGGGATGACTGGATTCGAACCAGCGGCCTCGTCGTCCCGAACGACGCGCGCTACCGGGCTGCGCTACATCCCGTCCCTGCTTCGGTGACACAGGAACACAAAGATATTTCCTGTACCTGGAAAGCGCAACTATTCTGCAGAACTTTTACTGACCTGACGGAAGATTGCATAAAATTCATCGTCCTCCTCCCCGTCCTGGTCCCAGTCCAGCACTGCGGAAAAGTGTGCCATCCCTTTGTCTATGAGCACTTTATACTGTACGGTCTTGTTGGGCTCGATCATCACCAGCGTGTCGCCGAAGATATTCCAGATGCCCTTTGCCTCGCCGAAAACATCGCCCCGCACGCCCCTGAAAACGGTGCGGAATTTCTGCTCGCCGCCAAAGTACGTCCTGTAAGGCTTGACCTGGTACTTGGCTTCCCAATATTCCTCGCTCGCTTCGAAAACCTCCGAGGTGTCGCCCGACTGATACGTCGGCATCTTGACGTTGAGATAGGTGGCCGCCCAGGTGCCCGGCATAACGACCTTCAAGTCGGGCTTTACTACTTCAGGCGCTCTGTCTGTGTCCCGCCGGCATGACCAGGCAACCAAAACCCCCAGGAAAAGGATCAAGAGCTTAATATCCGGGGGGATGGCAAAAGACCCGGTTTTCCGGCCATCCATACTTTTACCCGCAACAAGTCCGACGTTCGTCTGCTTCATGGTTTTCCTGTTTTTTTTCCAAACCTTCGTTTTCACGCTCAACATTATGGATGCGTGAGCGGATTTCTATAAGTGCTTTGCCCCTGCCGCTCCTATGCATACAAAGACAGCGCTTTTTAAGCTACGCTTGACGCGACGCGCCAAATGATATTTTTTGGGGTTGTGTAAATGGTCTTTTGCCGCCTTCTGCGGCGAAATTTTTATATTGAAGCCGCGCATGATTTATTGCTTTTGCTCCGCAAAATCAATGCATCATGCACGGCTTCAAATGATTGTTTGGCGCGAAGCGTCGAATGTCAACTTACGACACGGCACTTACTCGCAAGGCGGCCAAGCTGTTCGCAAATATAGGGGAAAACCCGAAAAAAAGACCCTGCCCGGGGTTATTTGGGGATAATGTTTCCCGATCCACTAATGGACGACCGGACTTTAGGCTTGCCGTAGTAAGTCACGTTGCCCGAACCGGAGATCGTGGCTTCCAGTTCATTGCGGGGATGCGTGCTGCAATCCCCGGATCCGGAAATCCTGGCGGTTGCCGTATCTACCACAAGGTTACCGGCACGAATATTCCCCGATCCGGAAATCGCCGCCTCCAGACGCCCCGAGGTGCCGGATACGGTAATATCCCCGGATCCGCTGACAAGGGCATCTACTTCTGTGCTGTTCAGTCCAATCTGAATATCCCCGGATCCACTAATGGCGAGGCGTACCGTGCCTTTCCAGTTGAAAGGCGTATCGCCCCGAACATTCCCCGATCCGCTGACCGCGACGCGGTGCAACTCGGGCAGGGTAATATAGACATTGAACTTTTGGTACCCGCGTACCCTTTTGCCGAAATGAATCTTCCATTCCTCATGCATCACATCGGTACTGAGTACCTCGATGATGTTCTTATGGCTTTCTACCTCGACCGATTGCCGGCTGCCCTCCCGAAGGTACACGTTACCGCTGATGGCGAGTTCGATGGCTTTAAAAGGCGCGACTTTAACTTCTTTTCTGACGATTGGCCCCTCCCCTTTTACGCCGGGCCCCCAGCGCTTCCAGTCCTGGGCAGATGCCGAAAAGGTAAAAAGCAGGTATAAAGCAAGGGAAAAAGCAATCCTTGATGGGTTTTTCATGGTATTTATTATTTTAATGTACGGGTCGCAGTACAAGTCATTCTGATATTAATGGACAAGAAATTTCCGTTAAGGTTGCATAATGATCCCTCCCGATCAGGCCGGTTATTATACCTTTGTGCAAAATGCACAGAACCTGAACGATATGCTCCCACGTTTTCTATTTCATTTTATGCTGCCGGTGCTTATCATTTTCCCGAGCTGTAAGCGCACAACGCCCGTTGTCGGCGAAAGCAGCGAAGGGGGGATCCCTGCCGAAATCCTTGTTTTAGCAGGCAGTGTGGACGTATGTACCTGGGACGGGGAGTTCAAAACCCGGATTTCGCCCACCGGGCTGCCTTTGCCCGGTTATTTCGGATTCATCCCTACGGAAAGTGGCCGCCCACCTGAAGTGCTTATCCTTGGAAAAAATATACCCGCGGGCCGCAGGGGTATCCTGCCCATTGGCCTAATACGCTACCGGGAAATTGAGCGCGGCGGTACTTACAGTATGGTGGTCGCGCTGCCTTTTGAAAAATCCCTGCGCACCGTTCAGGCAGAAACCTTCCGGACATTTTTTATCGAATACGACGCCCTCAAACGTATCGTGGAGCTGTGGGTCCGGCATGCCTGTGGCTATGGCACGCGGGAAGTGATCCAGTGGGAAGATGAAGCTGCGGCCGGACGCCTCATCAGTTCAGCCCAACCTGTAACCCCGGAAAAATAGGCGCAGGGGACAGCTCGCCGGTGGCGGATAAACCTTTTTAAAGAAAATTGCTTTTACTATAGAATTATAGCGCTGCAATCCCGGCAACAGATCAAACTGCGCGCTTTGGATAGAACTATGAATAAAATTCCTGGCAACCATTTCTCCTGGATAAGCAGCAGGTGCGCAGATGTTGCGGCCCTAACTTTCCCGTGTAATGGTGAAATGGCGGGCAGCCCCGAAAGGGCTACATTTAGCTTCGGGCCTTGGGAAGCAGTCTATGCGGACAGCTTCGGCGAAGTAGCCCAAGGATGGCCATCCCACACCGGAAACAGCTTGCTTTCCACGGAATATTTAAGGGCGATGGAGGAAGGGCTTCCACCCTCTGTGCGGCAACGTTACCTGTTGTTGTACGGAAAAACCGGGATAGAAGCCTGCCTGGTATTCCAGGTCGTGGACTTCCGTGCGCTCGAAGATATCCGCGCCCCGGAAGTCTGGTCGGGGCTGTGGGGGAAGTTCAAGCGCTTCGCAGCGCGAATAGGCAACTTTCGGCTGCTCATCTGCGGCAACCTCTTCATGGTGGGAGAAAATGGCCTGTATGCCCGGGATAAGCCTACCGAAAGGCAGGTGTTTCAAGAACTCAAAGCACTGATGCAAATCCTCGCGCGGAAGGAGAAGGCCCAAGTATTGGTATGCAAAGACTTCGAAGCGCCACAGGCGATGATGAAAGGATTCCATGCGCTGCACTTTCAGCCGGCGATGTGCCTGGAAATACGGCCCGACTGGAAATCATTTGAAGATTACCTCGCCCCCATGGGTTCCAAGTACCGGGTACGGGCAAGGCGGGCATTCAGGAAAGGGGCCGGGATCCGTTACGAGCAGTTTTCCCTGGAAATGATCGAACAACACGCGCAGGTAATTTCCGCAATGTACCAGGGCATCGTAAAGTCCTCGGGCTTCAGCCTTGCAACAGTCGGACCGGAATACTTTATTGCCATGAAGCGCAGGTTGAGGGATGCCTTTGCACTGACTGCTTGTTACGACGGGGAGCGATTGTGCGGTTTTTATTGTACTATCCGCAATGGCCTGGTGCTCGAAGCAAATTTTGTTGGTTTCCTCCCAGAATACAACCACAGCGCCCAGCTCTATCTGAATATGCTGTACCGAATGGTAGAAGAAGCAATTCAGGGAAATCTGCAGCGCGTGGCGTTTTCGCGCACCGCCCTCGAGATTAAAAGCTCTGTAGGGGCGCGGCCGGTTGCTGCGCTGGTTTATATGGCCCATACAAACCCCCTGCTCCATGTAGCGCTCCCGCCTGCAGTCCGCTTCCTCGAGCCCAGGGAGGAGTGGGTGGAGCGGCATGTATTCCACGAGGCTACCTGAATTTCTTCCCCGGCTCCCCTTCGCGTATGCCCGGCGCCTGCGCAGCGGGGTTTTTCTGAAGTGCGATCGCCATCAGCGCCTGCGGATAGTCGGTGTTATTGCCCACCGCTTCGAGCCGGAAGCTGTTGCGGGCCAATCCCATCCCTGGAGCCATAACGGTGAGCCCGGCAAAGCCGACCAATACCGCAACGCCGGCAGCTACGGCCATGCGTTTTACCCATAAGCGGCGCGACCGGGCAAGCGCGGCGCCGTCCAGCCGTTGTTCGAGCTGCACCCATACCTGCGGGGCGGGCATCTCCTCGAGCAGGTGGCGGTATTCCTGAAAAAACTTGTCCGGATCTTTTTGCTGGTGCATTTTGCGTTTCTGTTATTAACGTGTGTTCGAAAAAGACAGCTTCATATAAAACGGCGCCTATGCCGGCGCAGGACCCTCGCCGCAGGGCTCGCAGACTGCCATACCAAACTCCTTGCCCAATAGCACCTGCAGCCGCTTGCGTGCCAGGATGAGCTGTGACTTGGAGGTATTGATGCTGATACCCAGCATTTCGGCAATTTCCCGGTGCTTGTACCCTTCGATCACATACAGGTTAAAGACCGTTCGGTATCCAGGGGCAAGGTGATCGAGCATCCCCAGGATACCGGCTGCCGTCAGCGCTCCGCTGGCATTTTCCGGAACCTCCCTATCCCAGTCGGCAAGGCCTATATCAAAACGAAAGACGTCCCGCCGGCGAAGAAACATCAGGCACTCGTTGATCACGATGCGCCGCATCCATCCCTCAAAGCTTCCTTCCCCTTTATACTGTTCGATATTTTGCAGCACCCTGAAAAAAGCCTCGGCCAGGGTATCTTCTGCATCCTCCTTCCTTTTGATATATCGGCGGCATACCCCGAACATCGCCGGGGCATACCGGTCGTACAACGCCTGCTGCGCCTTTCTGTCCTGCTTTTTACACGCCTGGATAAGGAGCTGTTCTTCCATAAAACATCTTGGTAGGTTCCGTCTTGCCGCGACGGGACCACTGGAGGTGAAAAATGCTGTTTTCACGGGGCAGGGGGCCGCAGGGGTTGTGTAAAAAGGTTTTTTACGGCGCTTCGCGCCGAATTAT
>JBMOJO010000255.1:0-5148 GCA_049315745.1 Saprospiraceae bacterium
GGTATGCGTGCATTCTGTGCGCGCGGACGCGCGCACAGAATGCACGCATACCAAATAAAATCCTTCGCGGCGAAGCCGCGGATACCCCTGGTAAATAGTTACCTTTATTTTGGGTAACCATCCATGTTATGCAATATTTTGCAGAATTTCGACGAAAAAAAAAGAATGAAAATGCAATTTTTTGCAAAAAGTATGCAAAAAATTGCTTTTTGCAGAAAATTCAAAATACTCAGAATCCCTGTTGAATTCAGACCGTATTTTCATCACCTAATTTCATTAAGCATGAACCATTATTTCAAACTCAGGCAGTGGATGCTTCCAGCGATATGGATACTGGCCATCACAACTGCTATTGGACAGAACCGTATCACCGGTAAGGTGACCGATGCAAGCAACGGGGAAGCATTGGTCGGCGCAACGGTAGAAAACGTTACTACCGGCGTTGGCACCGTGACCGACCTCGACGGGAATTATTCGATAGAGGCTGCATCCGGGGCACGGATTCGGTTTTCCTATGTTGGTTATACTACTGTAGAGCAGACACGGGGAAGTAGTGCTGTGCTGGATGTGGCGCTTTCTGCGGAAGGCCAGGACCTGGGCGAGGTAGTGGTTACTGCTCTTGGTATTCGAAAAGACAAGAAGGCGCTGACCTACGCGGTCCAGACCCTTCAGTCAACGGCAATTGTCGAATCGCAGCAGCCCAACATCGTAAACAGCCTTCAGGGCAAAGTTGCAGGGGTGATGATCAATAACTCCAGTGGCGCTCCCGGCGCAGCGTCGGTAATTATGATCCGGGGCGGTACCTCGTTGAGTGGCAACAACCAGCCGCTATTCGTGGTAGACGGTATCCCGATTGACAACAGTGCCCCGGTAGGCGGTGGCGTCGGCCTCGGCGCCCAAAATACCAATAACAGCAACAGGGGCATAGACCTTAACCCGGAAGATATCGAATCCATCACCGTCCTGAAAGGGCCTGCTGCTGCGGTGCTCTATGGGTTGCGTGCATCGGAAGGCGCCATCATCGTAACGACCAAAAAGGGACAGGCCGGCTCCTTCCGCATCACCTACAGCAATGCCTTTTCCCGGGATGTAGTCAACAGGCTGCCGGAATTTCAGACCCGCTTCAAACAGGGGATTGATGGAAAAGTAAACCCGGATGCCCGGAGCTCCTGGGGCCCCGCATTCGGCGCCAACGAGACCATTTATGACAATCTGGGTAATTTCTTTGTGCCTGCAAGTACGCAGCGTCACGATATCTCCGCCTCCGGTGGCGGCGAAAGAAGTACCTTTTACCTGTCGGCAAGCCGGTTCGACCAAAACGGTATAGTCCCCAATACCAGCTTTGAGCGGACTTCCTTCCGGATATCTTCAGAAAGCCAGCTAGCAAAAGGGCTCCGGGCCGGAGGTTCGGTCAACTACGTAAACTCCCGCAACCTTTCTACTTTAGGCGGTTCGGGTATCGGGGATGCGAACGTAGTCAGTGCGACCGGCGGTGGCGGTGGCGGTACCATCAGGGGGTTGTACAACTGGCCGCTCAATGACGATGCCCGCAATTACCTGACAGCAGATGGCCGGCAACGCACCCTGCTGGGGGTTTCCAATGATGCGGCTTTCATAGACAACCCATACTGGAGCGTATATAATAACCCTACGACCAGTAATGTAAACCGGGTTATCTCTACGGTAAACCTGAGCTACGATCCTTTTCCATTCCTCAACATCACCTATCGTGCAGGTACCGACTTTTTCAATGAAGAATTTACCTCTATAAGGAGTGCAGGAACGGTAATTGGAGGAGAGGAAAAAGGTGCGATAACCGAAACGGACCGTTTCAACCAAATTACGACATCAACACTTGTGGTGACGGGCAACAAATCGTTCGGAAAAAGTATCAATACCAGCCTGGCGTTGGGCCATAACGTGGAATCTGCGCGCAACAGAGCTGCATCCTGGTACGGGCGCAACTTTATCGTCCCTACTTTTGCCAGTATCAACAATGTGCTGCAAAACGAAAGGGTCGTTTCACTCACCGGCTTCAGGAGAAGAATCGTCGGGGCATTTGCCGATTTCAATGCCGACTGGAAGTCTATTTTCTTCATCAACATCCGGGCGCGGAACGATTGGTCTTCCACCCTTCCTGCTGACAACCGCTCCTTCTTTTATCCCTCCTTCAGCGGAGGTTTGGTGCTGACCGACCTGCTCAACCAGATGAAAATTACCAAAGGGGAGAGCGGGTTTATTCCTTATGCCAAGGTTCGTGCTTCCTGGACCCGCGTAGGGAAGGATGCGCCCCCGCACGTTCTGGGCAATACCTATTTCAATACGACCAATTCCTTTACCGCCGGCCCTCGGGGCTTTATCGTAAACGTTTATGCCTTCGGCGCCCCGGCTCTCCGGCCTGAATTCACCAATGCCTTTGAAACCGGTATTGATATGCGCCTGTTCAGGGGCAAAATCGGGTTAGACTTTACCTATTACACAATGAGTACGGATGATCAGATCCTGTTCACCCGCGTACCGCCTTCTGCCAGCTCCTTCATTTCCTACCTGAATGGCGGCCGTATTGACAATGAAGGGGTAGAATTGATGATCAACGCCACTCCCGTGAAGAGCAAAAACTTCAACTGGTCGCTGGATTTGAACTTTTCCAGGAACACTTCGACTGTAGTAGATCTTCCGGGGACCCTCGATAGGGTAGAGCAGTCCGATGCATCTGTTGATGGTTTTGTGGCCCAGGGCGCCGGCTTCCTCGGTAAATCCTTGTTCGGTATCAATGGCGACGTCTGGAAGCGCAACGCAGCAGGTGTACTCTTGTTAAACAACCAGGGTTATCCCCAGATCAGCCCGATTAAAGAAATTATCGGCGACCGGAACCCGGACTTCATTATTGGTTTGACCAATTCCTTCCAGGTCAAGAACCTCACCCTCTCGTTCCTTTGGGATTTCCGGATCGGTGGGGATATTTATAACGCCACGGAAAATGCGCTCGTGCGCAGTGGCCTGAGCACAAAAACCCTTGAAAGGGGAAGTACGACTACTTTTGACGGGATTATCGAATCTACCGGCGAGCGGAATACCCGCCAGGTCGTTCTGGATCAAAATTATTATCAGCTTATCCTCCGTGGCAACGGGCAGTTGTTTGTGGAGGACGGTACCTGGTACCGTCTGCGCTATGCGACGCTTTCTTACCGGGTTCCAAAATCCTTGCTCGAAAGGGCAAAGATTAAAGGGCTTGAGTTTTATGCCACTGGGCGCAACCTTATCCTGATTACCAACTATTCTGGCGTAGATCCCGAGGTGAGTTCCGGCGGCGCCGGCGTAGCGGGTAGTGGTTCCATGGGGATGGACAACCTGGGTATTCCTGGTACGAGGGGCGTTGATTTTGGGCTGAGGCTGAGTTTTTAATTGTTGACCAATTTTAATTTCCTATATTATGAAACGAATATCTATCATGTTTCTGGTTGCCGTTGCCCTTTTAGCGGGTGCCTGCCAGGATTTTCTCGATGTAAATGCCGATCCCAACAACCCACAGAATATTCCGTTGGAGAGCCGGCTCATTGGAGCAATTACCATGTCCAACGGGGCATCTATGTGGCGTGCAGCCCGTGAAGTCGCAGCGGTATGCCAGTATGCTTCGGCGCCTACTGCTACAAATGCCGCAGAAACCTGGCGTTTCTCGGCCAGTAACTTTTTCTGGCAAAACGCATACACCTGGGCAATTCCCAATTGTGTGGATATGGTGGTGAAGGGCAAAGCAGAAGGATCTCCACATTTTGCAGGCGCCGGCCGCACCCTGGAGGCCCTCAACTTTGGCATGCTGACCGATCAGTATGGCAGTATCCCTGTCCGGGAAGCCTATGATGGGATTACTACTGCACGGCTTACGCCTGCATTCGATACCCAGGAAGAGGTGTACAAACAGGTCATCGCGAAGCTCGACGAGGCCATCGCCTTTTTCAACGAGCCCAATAACGCCAAAGGCCTGAACCTCGATAACGGCGATATTATGTACAGGGGGGATATCAATAAATGGCGGCGTTTTGCTTACGCATTAAAGGCGCGCTATCTCAACCACCTGTCTAAGAAGAAAAGCTATAATCCGCAGGCAATCCTTGAAGCCTGTGCGAATGCTTTCAATGCCGATGGGATGGATGCAGAGTTTCCCTATCTCGACAACGCCTCTGCAACAGAGGCAAACCCCTGGAGCGATAAAGGTTACGGTGGTTTTACCAGCGCTACCGCCCCCCGCTATTTCTCCTACACGCAGTTTTTCGTGGACCTGCTCAAAACTGCTCCGGTCACCAATGCGCCCCTGCTTGATCCCCGCATCGGCATTATTATGAACAAAGCGCCTTTAGACGGAGAATTCAGGGGCCTCATCCCCGGCCAGGGGGTACCCGGCGGCGTAGCGGCCAATGGCAACCGATATGGCCGCGTAACGGGCGGTTTTTATGCCCGGCCCACTTCTCCTTTTCCTTTTATAACGTATTCGGAGGTCAAATTGATCGAGGCTGAGGCGCGTCTTCGCTCCGGCGACCGCACGGGTGCGCTCGCGGCGTATCAGGAGGGGGTGAGGGCAAACATGCGCAGACTTGGCGTGCCGGCAGCCCAAATCAACGACTATTGGAATGCCCTGTCGAGCGGTGGTGTCCAGCAGCATTTCAATACCCTGAACGGCGGCCTTAGTCACATCATGCGGCAAAAATATATCACGCAGGTCTTTAACCCTGAAACGTGGGTAGATATGCGGCGTATGGATTACAGCCAGGAAATTTATGGCCCTTCCCTTAAGCAGCCCATTAACCTTAACCCGCTGTTTACGGCAGGGGAATGGATCCGCGGTATGATTATGGAAGGGAACGAAGAGGTCCGCAACGGCGCTAACGTCGGCGATAATTCCCCCGCTTTCCGCCTGAAGACCCCCCTCTGGTGGGATACGAAGGATTAAGGTCTGCTGCCGCAGGCAGCAAACCTTAGTGTTGTGTAAAAACACTTTTTATGGCGCTTTGCGCCAAATTATATTTTGATAGAGACATCTTTTTCTTGATTTTACAAAGCAAAATCAAGAAAAAGATGTCTCTATCAAAAGAATGTTTTGCCGCCTTCGGCGGCAGAATATTCTTCTGAGAGACGCGTCATTTTCACGAT
>JBMOJO010000256.1:0-5135 GCA_049315745.1 Saprospiraceae bacterium
CGAAATCGTGAAAATGACGCGTCTCTCAGAAGAATATTCTGCCGCCGCAGGCGGCGAAATATTCTTTGGATGGAGACATCTTTTTCCTGATTTTGCTTCGCAAAATCAGGAAAAAGATGTCTCCATCCAAATTTAATTTGGCGCGAAGCGCCAATAAAAATCTTTTTACACAACCCCAAAAGTCTTTGCCGCCTTCGGCGGCAGAAGACTTTTTACACAATCCCGCTCATGATAAAGCAGGAATTGCTTTTCGCTAAAATTATAAGATAAAATCCCATCTATTTTATAAATATTTGTTAAAATTGCAGAATAATAAAACAAAATTTTACAATTGAATAATTTAAGCGATTTACTTTTGTTTACCGGAATACATCCTGCAATCGGCGGTCAACGTTATTGATCGTATTTTCCTACAAAAACTATAGGAGATATAGATTATTAATTATATTTGCCCTCTGATCGGGGCTGTCAAAAGTCATTTACCGCCTGCGGCGCCATGAAAAACCTTTTTACACAACCCCTAACCGTAAAAAATCCACGCAGCAAGGAAGAAAAAACCTTTTTTCACCTAATTATCATTTTATGCCATCAAATCCTACACCCAATTCATGGCCGGCTATAGTAGCAATGGCCATCATCATTTGCCTTTGTGCCTTTCCGGCCCAGGCACAGAAAAAGACCATAGAAGTTTCAGGTACCGTACTCGACAAAGCCGGTCAATCACCATTGGTTGGCGCTACCGTAACCTTTAAGGGGGATATTTCAGGGGTTTTCACGGACCAGTCGGGCAATTTTTCGATAAAAACCCAATCGGCCCCGCCGCTTACCCTTATTGTCAGTTATCTCGGATATCAGGAATCCAGTACCGTCATCAATGAGGGGCAAAGCGGGCTAAAGATCGAGCTCTCCGAGCAGGCCCTTTCCGTCGGTGAAGTTACCGTTACCGCCAACCGGGTCGAGGAGAAAATCACCAAAAGCCCGGTGACCATTGAAAAGCTCTCTGCCCGGACCCTGCAAACTGCCCCGGGCTTTGATTCTTATGCTGCCTTACAGGGCGTAAAAGGGGTTGACCTGCTCACCCAGAGCCTGACCTTCCGTTCAGTGAATATCCGCGGCTTCGGGGCCAATAACAACAACCGATTTGTACAGCTAACCGATGGTATGGACAATAGGTCCGGCGGACTGGGTTTTGGCTTCGGCAACGTCGCCGGGGCGTCGGAGCTCGATATTGAAAGCGTTGAAATTTTGCCCGGCGCCTCCTCTGCCCTTTACGGGCCGGACGCGCTCCAGGGCCTGATGCTCACCAATACCAAGTCCCCGTTCAAATATCAGGGAATCAGCGCACAGGTCAAAACGGGTGCCAACAACTTTGGGAAAGAAGATTTTGGCCCAAAATTGTTTACAGACCTCGCTTTTCGTTATGCTACCGGGATAGGAAAACGCCTCGCCTTTAAAGTCAACCTGCAGGCCATCAATGGCACCGATTTTATTGCCGACGACTACGACGACCGCTCTACCCGTGGACGCAGAAACTTTTTCACCGTAGATCAAAATGCCAAAAAAGTTGGTATCGGGTACGTCCGCAACAATAACCCGGGCGCAAATTTTGAATACGACGGCGTCAATATTTACGGCGACGACGTTACCAATGGCGGGGCCTTTGATTTTGCCGCCAACGCCGCTAATGCAGCGCTGCAGGGCAGAAGGGTCACCCGCTCGGGCTATTCGGAGCTCGACCTGCTCGGCAACGATGGAAAAATCTTTAGCTATCGCGCCAACGCCGCCCTGCACTTTAAAGTTAGCGATAAGGTGGAAGCCATTGGCGCCTGGTATTATGGCAATGGCAATTTTATCAGAACGGCTGCCTTCAGGGAATATTTCCCCGACTATCGCCGCAACCAGTTTAAACTCGAACTTCGCGGAGAAGAGTTTTTTGTCCGTGCCTACCACACTACCCAAAAAGCCGAAGGGTATAATCTGGGAGCACTCGCACAGCGCATCCTGGCAAGCTGGAAATCCACCGGCGTATGGGCCAATGATTTTGCCAATGCCTTTAACGGTGACATCGCACGCGCACGCGCAACAGCAGATACCGGTAAGCCCCTCCCCGGCTCAGCCGCTTTTGAAACGATCTGGAACAACCTCACCAACACCCTCAATACCCAGTTTATCCCCGGCAGTACTACCCTGCGTGGGGTAAGGCTGCTCGATAATTCTGCCTTTACCCATGCTGAAGGCTCCTATAATTTCAAAAAAATCCTCCCGGAATGGGCCGAGGTCATTACCGGTGCCAGCTATCGCAAGTACAACCTCCTGACCCAGGGCACCATCTTCCCCGCTACTGCCGATGGCAGCGAGTTTACCATCACCGAAATCGGCGCTTACCTGCAGGGCTCTGTCAATATTCCGCTCGGTGAAAATGCCGGATTTCGCCCAACCGCCGCTGTCCGCTACGATAAAAACGAATATTTTAAGGGCGGACTCACCCCAAGGCTTTCCGGTGTCCTGAGCCTCGGCGCACACAATTTCAGGGGCTCCTGGCAGTCCGCTTTCCGCAACCCCTCCCCCAACCAATTGCTCGCCGATGGAAAAATTGGAGAAGTAGGCGGGTCCCGTACGGCCCTGGAAGCTGCCAATCTGTTTAGCAATCCTGCCTATACCGAAGCTTCCGCAAGGCTTTATCAGACAAGCGGAAATGCTGCGCAACTGGTCAAATACGAACCAAAACCAGACGATTTTACGACGGAAAAAATCAAAACCTGGGAAATCGGCTATAAAACCCTTGTCGGCGACCGGCTCTATATTGATGCTTTCTATTTCCAAAGTACCTACAACGATTTTATCGCAACCCAAAATTTCTACCAACCCATTAACGGTAACATTACCGAACTGAGGAACGCAAGTACCTACCGCACTTATCAAATCAACTTTAACAACTTCAACGAAATCTATGTAACCGGCTATGGGATCGGCTTGGAATACGCATTCTGGAAAACCTTCTCCGGTGCGTTCAATTTTGCCAACCAGATCGGCAAAATCACCCTCAAGGATAATGCTGGGGTCGTCCGAAAAGATGCGTTTGGCCAGGATATCATAAAGCGTAAAATGAGCGACCTGGAAGTATCGCAGGTCGGACGAAATTTCTTTATCTCTCCGGAAAACCGCTTTAATGTGACCCTAAGCAACCCAAGCCTTACCAAGCGCATCGGATTTGTCCTTTCCTACCGATGGACCGACGAGACCTGGGTCGAACAGGGCAATACCCAGGGCGATGTCCTGCTACCTGCCTGGACTTCCGTAGATGCCGCCCTGACCTACAAGCTCCCGGAAATAAAGGGCCTGGTCAAATTGGGGGGCACCAATATTTTCAACCGGTATTATTCGCAAGGATATGGCCTTGCCCAAATCGGCGGGCTGTACTATGTGAGCCTCCTCGTTGATGGCCTCGGACGGTAAAGCACCGGGATAGTTGCCCCCGGCGCTTTACAAGGCTGTCTGATAAAAAAAGATTCTTTTAATCGGTGCTTCGCACAAAATTATATTTTGACAGGGGTTGTGTAAAAAGTATTTTGCCGCCTTCGGCAGCAAAATTTTATTTTGAAACCGACTTGTTTTTCATGATTTTGCTTCGCAAAATCATGAAAAACAAGTCGGTTTCAAACTTTAATTTGGTGCGAAGCGCCGTAAAAATTCTTTTTACACAACCCCAAAAGAAAATTCTGCTGCCGAAGGCAGCAAAAGGCTTTTTACACAATCCCCATCCAAAGAATCTTTCTCGACAGCGCATAGAAATTATTATTTGCCGCGGTTCGCCATTTTAAACTAATAATTTTATTTTTATACGAAAAATCATCATGTTTGAAAATATCCCCCGTATCCCCCACCTCCGCACCGAAGAACGTGTTGCCGAAATTGCCTGGTTTTGTGACCTCTGCGGCGGGGACACGGAGTTCCTCGGTCAGCTCGACCCTGAAAGGCGCAGCAACTGGGCCCACACCCGGGATATCCTCCTGACGGCAGAACGCCTGGGATTTCTAAATATCCTCCTGCCCACCTCCTTTGTAGTCGGACAGGAACCTATCGCATTTGCTTCCGCGATCGCTCCGCAAACCGGCAATATCAGCCTGCTCGTTGCGATCAGGACCGGGGAATACCATCCGCCCATGCTCGCACGGGCCCTTTCAACCCTCGACCACCTGCTGGAGGGAAGGCTTACCGTGAATATCATCAATTCGGAAATGCCAGGGTATAAGGAATCCCCAGAATTGCGCTACCGCCGCTGCGCTGAAACCATTGACTTTCTTCGCCAGGCCTGGGCGCCCGGCGAGCGTATTGAATTTGAAGGGGAGGTATTCGGAAAAATCTCCCTGCCTGCTGCCCCGGTCCGGCCCTATCAGCAAAATGGGGGTCCGCTGCTCTACTTCGGCGGCATCGCCCCGGAAGCCCGGGAAATCTGTGCCCGGTATTGCGATGTATTCCTGATGTGGCCGGAACCGGAGGAAAGCCTCTATGCCACCATGGAAGACGTTTCCGCGCGCGCCCTGCGCTATGGCCGAAAAATTGACTTCGGCCTGCGCATCCACGTTGTCGTCAGGGAAACCGAAGCCGAGGCCCGCGCCTGGGCCCGCCGCATGATGTCGCGCTTCGATGCCGAACAAGGTGCTGCATTAAAAAACCGCACCCAGGATGCCCAGTCGCTGGGGGTAAAACGACAGGACGCCTTCCGCGAATCTGCCGATGACCAGGGATATCTCGAAGAAATCCTCTGGACAGATATCGGAAGGGCACGCTCAGGTTGCGGGGCAGCCCTTGTCGGTTCTCCCGAACAAGTCCTGCGCCAGATTCAGCGCTATATGGATATGGGCATTCGCGCATTTATCTTCTCCGGCTACCCGCTGAAAGAAGAAAGTGCATATTTTGCGAAACTCGTGCTGCCCCACCTGCCCAACGTTCGCCTCGGCGAGGTGCAGGGCCGCCGTCCAGCCTCCACCCCTGTTACGCCGCTGACTACCGGGCCGCTTAAATAAATTGCCGGAATTATTTTCTTTTGGGGGTTGTGTAAAAAGGTTTTCACCGCCTGCGGCGGCAGAATATTCTTCTGAGAGACGCGTCATTTTCACGATTTCGCTTCGCGA
>JBMOJO010000257.1:0-5133 GCA_049315745.1 Saprospiraceae bacterium
CCATCCAAAGAAAATTCTGCCGCCGCAGGCGGCAAAAACTTTTTACACAACCCCTGTCAAAATATAATTTGGTGCGAAGCGACTTAAAAAGGCTTTTCAGACAACTCCGACAGTGTTTACTTCAAAACACAAGAAGAATTTATTGAGACTGATTAATTGCGGAGCGGGTTCAGGGATTATCCCTGCCCGCTCTTTTTTTATCATGCTGTCGTTGGCTAGCGTTCGGCTAAAGCCGGATTGGGGGCGTGTAATTTTTATTCCTCCAGCTGAAGCTGGAGGCTATTCAAGGGCCCTTGAGCTAAAGCTGGAGGCCATTCAAGGGCCTGCAGATGAAGATTTAGGCAATGTAAGAGTGGGTTGTATAAAAAGTCTTTTCATGGCGCTTCGTACCAAATTATATTTGGATAGCGACATCTTTTTATTGATTTTGCTTCGCAAAATCAATAAAAAGATGTCGCTATCCAAAGAATATTTCGTCGCCGAAGGCGGATGAAACTACACCTCCTCCGCCTCCCAAGCCTCAATATTCTTGGTTTTGCTGGAAAACTGGACGCCGATGCCGGTGACCGGCTTCCCCTTTTCCCAGGCATGACGGTAATAGCGCTTGTTGCGGATTTGCGCGAGGGCTTCCTGTGGGCTTTTATCGAGTTTGTATTCCAGGATATAAAGATGGGTAGGCGTTTCGACCATACTGTCGGCACGGCCATCGGAAGTGCAGACTTCGCTGTGTACCTTGATGCCCATGTAGGTAAAGAGTAGGTGTATGGCAGCGTGGAAGAATTTTTCGGGATATTTCTCGTGCAGGAAATACGGAACATGGGCAAAAATCTCCTGCAGGATGCGGAAGACTTGTTCCAGATCATCGGCGATAAAAGCGCGTTCGAGTTTGATGGCCATGGTTACGCCGGTGCCTTTGCTGACGCCCCCGAAGGCTTCGAATAAATAGGCGAGCATGGAGTTTTTGACCTCGCGGTTGGGGTAGTCGAGGGTATATTGGCCGAACTCGTCGCGGGACTGGATGGTGAGGTAGCCGGTTTGGTATAGGAGGCCGAAGAGGCGGATATCCTCGAGGTCGAAGCTATCGAAATCGAGGGTGCTTTGCCCGATGGCTTGCAGGTCAAATACGCCCTGTTGTTTGAGGATTTGGATGAGGAAGGTGGGGGTTCCGGTAGCAAACCAGAAGTTGTCGAATTCTTTGCGGTCGAAGAAATTATTGACCGAAACCGGATTATAGACCGTTTCTGCGGATTGGTGAAAGCGATATCCGTTGTACCAATCGCGCATTTGCTCGAGGAGTTGATCGCGGGACAAGCCGCGGGCAGTACACGCTGCTGCGATTTCTTCGGGGAAGTTATCTTCCAGTTCGGCCTGGGTATATCCGAGCATGGTGGCATAGTCGGGGTGGGTCGTGAGGTCCACGAGGTTATTGAGCCCGGAGAAGATGCCGGTTTTGGAAAATTTGCTCACCCCGGTGAGGAAGACGAGCTCGAGAAGCGTGTCGAGTTCTTTGAGGACGCTATAAAAGCCTTTGAGGAGTTCGCGGTTGGCATAGGCCGTAGATAACTCTTTGCCAAGGTAGTGGACAATGGGCGCATCGTATTCGTCCACCAGCACAACGACCTTACCGCGTTCGGAGAGGGCGAGGATCAGTTCGCGGAATTTATCCCGGGCGGTTGTGGCTTTGAGGTCAATGCCATTGCGGGTGCCGATTTCGGCGATGCGTTCGGCGAGGGGTTCTTCGAGGCCGCGCTGTTCGAAATTGACATCTTTGAGGGAGAGTTTGATTACGGGGCGTACCCTGTTCCAGTCCCACTTGCCTTCGATCCAAAGTCCCTTAAACAACTCCCGGCTGCCGCTGAAGAGTTCGAGTAGGGTGGAGATAGTGATAGATTTACCGAATCGCCGTGGTCTGGAAAGGAAATAGGCCCCCTGATGGGAGGCGATATGGAAGACATATTGGGTCTTATCCACATACACGAACCCATTTTCAATGATTTTCCGAAAATCCTGCAGGCCGAGCGGCAGTTTTCTGGGCATCTCTTTTTTTATACAAATATACGAAAAAAACGGGTGTGGGGCTGATTGTACAGGCCCCTTAAATAACCAGATACTTTGTTATTGAAGACTTTACCCTGTTACTTTATTATTCGCCTCAAAGTCTTTCAGTGTTATGCCATCTTCAGATTTCCATTCTATTAATCCATTTGCATTTCGTCCCATCACCATTGTTGCGGCTGTTGATGGACTGCTGAAAATGTAATCGTCTGTAAATTCAAGATATTCTCCTTTGTGATTTAGCGCTCCCTCCTCAATTAGTTTTTGTCTATATGAGATGAAATTTTGAGTCATTGAGTTAACTATCGTTGCAGCAGCTTTTGAGCCTTTAAACACCACAAATCCATCAGAAGTTGGTTCACCTTGTCCGTCAGCACCACGCACTGCTCTAATAAAGAAGGTCGCTTGTCTTGGTTTAGCTTTAAATTCCCGCTTTTCTTCAAAAACCTTGTGTCCTAAGGTATTTACAAGAAGTTTGATATACTCAATAAATTCTTCCATTTCTGCAATTTCAGATTCAGAAATGGAAGATTGCGTCGGCACAATGGAGTTTTCAACCTTATAGCGATTTGCTGCTTTTGCAATTTCGTGCAGTCTGTTTTCTATGTATTTTATGTGTGCTTTATTTAAATTATCGTCTTTGCTTATAAAAACGATTGTTTCATTCCAAAAGTCCTTAGAATTCAATTGCTGGTTAAGTCTTTTTAGGATGGTCTCCGCCTCTCCGATGTAAACTTGATCCTTTCCATCATGGTTTTTTCCGAATAAAAGATAGACTCCCGTGCTTGTCAAGTCGTTACGGTCGGAACAGTCTTTAACTTTGATTCTTGGAATTTTATAAGCCTTTCCTGACCAATTAGAAAGTTCACAGCTCATCCGTCCGTTTGGGTCACCATCAATTAAAAATATTTTTATTGTCTTACGGAATTTCATGCTTTGGTTTTTTTGTTTTACTATAAGTTGAAAAGTCTTAGGGGGAGTCAAATTTTTCCGGCAAGTTAATTCAATCTGATATCCAATTTCCAGCAAAGATTGTAATTTAAAACCTGTAGGATTATATCTCCACAGTACCTTTTATTTCATTCTGCTAAAACGGATGTATTGAACGGCATCTACCGAATAGTTCGTGATGGAATTGGCTTCATTCTTCTTTTTACCCGAAGTCAGTTCAAATATGAGGTTTCCGTCTATGAGCTCATATTTCGCGGTGAGATAAATGCCCTGGGTTTCAAAAGTGGAGAAAAGTTTATTTTCAAATTGGTAGTTCAGTAACTCGATACCGCCGCCTTCGTCTGTAATGAAGATGTTTTTTTCGAGATATTTTAATTGGTAATCCTTAACTAAGGGTTGTTTTTGTGACAAATATTCGGTTTTCCATATCCAGGAGGTATCATTGATAGGTGTTATGGTCAGTAAAACCTCTACGCTATCCCTAATTATGCCATTATTGTACATGTGCAAGGTTCCTCCCCATTGGCCAATGCACCTGTCTGGAAATTTATCCTGGCCCTGCGCGGAAAACAACATGGAGGAAAAAATAAACAGGAATAGCCACTGAATGTAGGTCTTCTTGAATGTGCCGGGGAATGTGGAGAGAACGTGTGGGCCAAACATATTATGTTTTTTAATTTATGGAGGCTTTCTGATAGATTGTTTAGAACGCGGCTGTCAAACAAGTCTTGTTTCGGTGCTTCGCGCCAAATAATATTTGGACAGGGACGTATTTTTCGTGATTTCGCTTCGCGAAATCACGAAAAATACGTCCCTGTCCAAAGAGAATTCCGCCGCAGCAGGCGGCGTCTTACTTATTTAGGCAGTATCATTGATTGCTTTTACTGCATTTTTGGCCGATTGAGCAGCCGTATGTACAGATACCCAGTCCTCGCCATCGGTATATTCGCCCCCGGCAAAATAGAGTTTGCCGGCAATGGAAGTGCCCAATTCCCTCACTGTTCTCCAGTCGGCAAAATCAGTCATGTAGCCACCCCGGATAAAGGGCTCGTTATTCCAATTTTGGGCAATGTGTTTGATGTAATTTGGCGTTGCCTGATTGGCGTAAATGCCGTCCAGTTCTTTGAGGATAAAGTCTTTAACCTGATTTGGGGGAAGATTGATGTAATCGAGGGCCGGAGTTCCCACCGCAAATAATCCGATAATATGTTTACTGGTTTTTTGCCCGAGGGAAGCGTTGTAGTAAATTTTTTCGCCTTTCGCATTGGAGGATAATTCCACCCCTTCACCGTAGAAATTTTTAGAAAACTCGACAAAAGCCTTGAATCCTTCCCAAATGACCGAATTGCGAATTGCATCCGATTTCTTTTGCGGCAGGTTGGGGGTAAATTGAATATCGCCTTCTTTAAGAATTTTAAGCGGCACGGAAATCACGACTTTATCGGCGGTTAATTGCCCCTTTTGGGTATTCACCAGGATTTGATCACCGGAATAATCAATGGATTGGACAATGGTATTAAAGGAAATTTTTTTGGAAACGGCAGGAAAAATGTGGTCTTCAAAAAAATTAAACCAGGAGTAGTTGACAAATTTTCGGTCAGGGGCATCTGCAACGGTCTGAATATTTACCTTGATCGAAGCATCATTGACGATTTCCTGAAAAATTCCGGTATTGGTTTCCAACCACTCTGCTCCCAGTGGAATCGGAAAATCGGCAAAACTGGTATTGATTCGCATTCTCCCTCCGTAGGTAGGGGAGGCCTCCAAAATCTGAAAATCGGTTCCCTGTTGGTGCAGAAAATATCCAGCCGATAATCCACCGGCCCCGGCCCCGATAATGATCACTTTTCCGGCAAAGGGTTCAGGCATAAAGTCCTCTTGTTGGCAGGATACCAATAGGTTATGAACAGGTAATCCAATGCCGAAAACCCCGCAGATTTGAATAAACTCTTTTCTTGTCATTTTTAGCTGTTTATGCTGTGCTGTTTTGCATGAGGCTCATTTTTTCTTGTCGCTTTGCGCCAAATTATATTGGGGTTGTGCAAAAAGTCTTTTGCCGCCTTCGGCGGCAGAATTTTCTTTGGATGGAGACTTGTTTTTCATGATTTCGCTTCGCGAAATCATGAA
>JBMOJO010000258.1:0-5131 GCA_049315745.1 Saprospiraceae bacterium
CCCACACCAAATAAAATCTTTCGCGGCGAAGCCGCGGATACCCATGGTAAATAGATACTTCAATGGTAGCATTGGCAAGAAGCTAATAAGAGAGGTAAAGCATTTGGCAATACAAAAAACGAACGCCGCGCCCTTGAACCAAGGCGCGGCGATTCGATGCTTTCCAAAAGGAGGTATTCGGATTAATACCCTGCATTTTGCTTCAGCTTGGAGTTGGCATCCAACTGAACCTTTGGGATAGGGAAGATAATCTGGTGTGGCTTATTAGCCGTAGAGCGCTTTTCCCACCAGGCACCGCCCCACTTACCAAAGCGGATTTGATCCTGACGACGCGTCATTTCTGCAAACATTTCGCGGCCACGCTCGTCGAAGAGCAAGTCTTCCGTGAGCGTAGTATATGGC
Organism: Saprospiraceae bacterium; assembly: GCA_049315745.1. Lineage (GTDB taxonomy): Bacteria > Bacteroidota > Bacteroidia > Chitinophagales > Saprospiraceae > JADJPL01. Next base: position 403 of record JBMOJO010000258.1, read on the forward strand.
GTTACACCGGCGCGTGTGCGGATCTGGTTGACCAGAACGAGTGCTTTTGCTGCATTGCCCCGGCGGAATTCTGCTTCAGCCAGCGACAAGATGATGTCTGCAAGACGCAGGATAACGAAGTCGTTGCTCATATTGTTCGTACCACCCCTTTCGATCTGGTACTTACCAATACGGGCGCCGCCCTGACGCCAGCCATTCGGGAAGATCTGGTTGATACGCGGCGTGAAGTTCAACGGTGCGCCGTCGGGGTCGGATGCATCAACACCGGGGTCAACGGCACGGGAGCCGTCAGGATTGAACTGAGGACCTACGATGAAGTTCGTGAGACGGCGGTCCACCGTGCCCTGCTCAGGAGCAGTAGCAAGGCCTTTCCAAACATTCCCTTGTGGGCCAGGGTTCTTTGCTGGATCGATATAAGAATTGTAGAACTCTTCTACTACCGCATAACCATTCCAGGGCTGCTGGGTAAGGCTGAACACGCCCTGGCTGGCATAGTGCAGGGTCATCATCGGCCAGTTAAAACCGCCCGCGAAAACCTTGTCATAAGGATATACCAGAATGTTTTCAGAAGAGTTGGAGTTCTCAATAGCGAAGTTATCCGCATAGCTGGAAGTCAGGCTGTAGGGGCCCGTATTGATAATTTCTTCCGCATCGCGAGCAGCTTCTGCCCATCGGGGCTGACCGATATACACCTGAGAGTTCAGGTAGAGCTTACAACGGATCGCCAAAGCTGCCCACTTGGTCATACGGCCATAAGTTGCAGAATTCTTCGCAGTAGGCAATAGTGGAATGACTTCGTTGAGTTCCTTCAGGATGAAGTCATAAACCTGAGCACGGGTAGAGTTGGCAGGTGCTTCGGTTGCGGTGAAATCCACGACCAAAGGAACATTGCCAAAAGCATCCATTGCCCAGTAGTACCAGAGGGCCCGGACGGCGCGAAGCTCGGCGATGAACGCCTTGGACTCAGGAGTGCCAAGTTGCTCGAAGGAATAGATCAGACGGTTTGCCGTATTGATCCCACCGTAAATAACACCCCATGCAGAGTTGAGCATCCCGTTGTCAACGGTCCACTCGTGCTGGTGTAATTGGATCAATACACCTCCATCGTACCAGTCGCCACCTTTAGTCGCGATAACCAGCTCATCGGAAGTAATCTCGTTCACCGACCAGAGGTTGAAGTGGTTTCCGAGCACACCGAACGTAGAGTAAGCCTGGCCGAGGGCTGCGATAAATTCTTCTTCCGTTTTGAAGAAGTTATCAGCGGTAATGTCGCTATACAGTTCCTCCTCCAGGTTTGTGCAGGACTGGGTGAGCGCCGTCATGGCCAGACCTACGAACAAAACGCGCAAGATGAATAATTTTTGCATTGTTAGAATACTTTTATGGTTAGAAACCTAAGTTTAATCCGAGGGTGAAAATACGTGTTGTAAAATACGTTGATCTCCGCTCGATACCGGGGGCGAGTGGATCGCCACCTTCAGAATCCGTGAAACGGACCTCAGGATCGATACCTGTGTAGCCCGTAAGCAGGAAAGGATTCTGAGAAGACAGATAGAAACGTACATTTGTGAAGCCACTGCCCGGCTTCAGGTTGACGCGGTAACCCAGCGTTGCATTGTCCAGTTTCACGAAATCACCTTTTTCAACATGCGTGCTGTTTACTACAGCCTTCGTGATCTTCGGATTGTAGTACTTGGTGTTCACGACGTTGTAGTTATTGATCGTAGTCGTTTCCAGGTTTTCGTAAAACCCACGGTAGCTGTTGAGGATATCATGGCCAAAGGCGCCGCGGAAGAACAGGTTCAGGTCGAAGTTGCCGAAAGTGAACGTGTTGTTCCAGCCTGCCGTAAAGGTTGGCAGGCCCTGGCCGATTACCTGCTTGTCATCATCACAGTCGCAATACTTACCATCACCGTTGAGGTCCTTGAAGCGTGGCGTACCGTTTTCGTTCACACCATCCTGAATAGGGCCCCAAAGCTGGCCAAGTTCTTCACCTTCTTTTACGCGTACGAGCTGCGTCGCGTTCTGACCGGGCGAGCCCATATTTGCGCGATAGAGTACACCACCGCTACCGAAGCTCAGATCACCGGAAGTCAGGCTTACTACTTTCGTTTTGAAGGTAGCGAAGTTTACACCTGTTGACCAGGAGAACTTCTCGGTGCTGACCAGATTATAGTTGAATGCAGCTTCCAGACCACTGTTCGCAAGTTCCCCAATATTAACAAGTGTCTGGGAGAACAAGTTCGGTGGAACAGGCACGTTAACCAAAAGGATCAGGTCCTTAGTGGTACGGCTGTAATAATCAATAGTACCCGTCAGCTTGTTGTCAAACATGGCGAAGTCCACGCCGAAGTCAATTTCGTTCTTTGTTTCCCATGCAAGGTCTGGGTTCGGGTTAGAAACCGGGCCGTAGGAAGGAACGAAAGCGCCGTTGTAGAAGAAGTTGCCCTGACGGCCGAAGCGCTGGAGGGAAGCGTACGACTCATTAGGCTGGTTGCCTGTTACGCCCCAGCTTGCACGCAGCTTCAGGTTATTGACATTGGCAAGGTCCATAATGTTGGACAGCGTCACCCCTGCGCTAACTGCAGGGAAGAGGCCCCACTTGTTGTTCGCCCCAAAGCGGGAAGAACCCTCATAACGTGCGCTTGCAGAGAGGAAGTAGGTGTCGTCAACGTTCAGGTTGGCACGACCGAAGAAAGCTACCAGTTTGTTGGAGTTCTTATAGCTGCCGATGCCGCCAAGACCGTTGGCGAAATCGAGGGCTGCACCCATATTATTATAGGTGAAGGCATCCGTCAGGAAGTTACCGCCCTGCATATAGCTGCCTTCGTTAGTGAACTCCTGGTAGGAATAACCGCCAAGGAGCGCGAGGTTGGTATTTCCGCCCAGGCTCTTGTTGTAGTTTAACGTAGCCTCGAGCAGTTCGTTATAGCGCTCGTTCGTGTACTTGGTAGCAAGACCATTACGTCCGAAGCCCCCTCCAAACTTATCAGATTTCGGCGAGTAGTCGGCCCGGAAATCAGATTCCCACTGGCTGGAGTAGAAAACCCCTGCCTTGAGGTTGGAAGTAAGGTCATAATCTGCACGGATGCTGGTGAGCAGGCGGGAATCCTTGCCATCATGGATGAACTGCTCGCCGATTGCCAGCGGGTTGAAGAAGTCGAAGATGTCGCGCTGCGCATACCCGGCAAAACGTGCACCTGCAGTCGGGCTCGTCGTGGTATTGTCGTAAATCGGCATCGTCGGGTTGGCTACAACCGCATAGCGGAAGGAGTTGGCATCGCCATAGGAAGCGTCGCGCGTCGTAGAGGAAAGGTTGACGGTGAAGGTCGCTTTGTCGTTAAGCGCTTTCTGCGTCAGGTTGAGCCTGCCGTTGAGCTGCTGGAAACCAGAATTGATTGCGATCCCGTTGGCATCGCGCAGGTTGAGGGAGGCGCGGAAAGTCGTGCTGCCCGTACCGCCTCCGAGCGAAAGGTTGTGTACTTGGGAGTAGCTGGTGTTCGTAACCAGATCAAGCCAGTCGGTAGAAGCGCCGAGATCGAGTTTGCCGGGCACCTGACGGTATTCGTCTGCCGTCATAACCGGAATCCGGCGTGCAAGGCTTTCCATGGCGATGGAGCCATTGTACTCTGCCGTTACGCGGCCAGCTTTTCCAGACTTGGTCGTGATGAGGATAACCCCTGAAGAACCACGGGTACCGTAGATTGCTGCTGCGGAACCATCCTTCAATACGTCGATCGACGCGATGTCGTTAGGATCCACCGTTGCGAGGGAACCACCGATTACCCCGTCAATAACCACCAACGGCTCGGCATTGGCACCGACCGTTGAGATACCGCGAAGGCGGATTTGGAAGCCCCCGTTCGGGTCACCGCCAGGGCGCACGACATTAAGACCTGCCACTTTACCTTGAAGTAACTGGGAAGGATCGTTCACCGTACCCCGGTTGAAATCGCCTTCCTTGAGGCTGGTCACTGCGCTCGTGATTTCTTTTTTCCGCTGGGTACCATAACCGACCACCACCACCTCGCTGATGGTCTGCTGGTCAGCAGCTAAAGCTACATTGACGACCGCCTGGGAACCCACCTGAACGCTCTGCGCGACATACCCTACGAAGGAAAAGGTAAGCGTGGCATTCGCACCAACAGTGATGGAGTAATTTCCATCAAGGTCAGTGACCGTACCGTTAGAGGTACCGGCTTCCAGAATGTTCACTCCGGGAAGCGATTCGCCGGTTTCCCCATCCGTTACTTTTCCGGTAATGGTCCTGCCTTGTGCCATGGCCGTACCAATGGCCAAGGTAACAAGACAAACCACCAGGGAAATGCATTTGAGCAGTTGTTGTCTCATACAAACTAGTTTAATTGAGTGCGTGAAAAAATTCCATACCAATCCAAACAACCTGAAAGAACAATACTTACTTAGGGCGCTGAAATGCAACTTTTGCATAACCCGGCACTATGCCGGATTGCGTAATTTTTTTTTTGCACAGACAGTGGATTAAGTAAGTATTTGGTCAGTAGGCACCGCAAATTTATATTTTTTTCATTTTTCTAAGAAATAAATTTGTAAAAAACGTTTTTTGAAAAATATCATTGGGAATGCAGGGAGGGAGCTTGAGATATGCAACCAGGCTTTCCGCCTGCAGCAGCAAAATATTCTTTGCCTAAAGGTTGTCTGATAAATAAAGCGCTGCTATTGGCAGTAGAATATTCTCTTGAGAGGGGTG
>JBMOJO010000040.1:0-22353 GCA_049315745.1 Saprospiraceae bacterium
TTTAATATCCGCTCCAAGATGACCTGCTAAAGAATAGTCCACAAATTTCAATTTGAAAACCTTCTCTATTATTAATCGCATTGAATACAGATCAAAATTTCTTAAATGAACATACTCATAAGGATACTGGGGGTCTAAGTACCCTTCTAAGTCTTCCTTAAACGGAACTCGTATCACCAAAAGGCCATCTTTTCTGAGCACAGAAATTATCTTAGCTAAAGATAAATTAAGATCCAGTACGTGTTCAAGTACGTCTGTAGTGACAATGATATCAAAAAAGTTATCCTCATATGGCAGCTCCTCTATCTTTGACATTATAACATTAATTCCCTTATTTCTCGCAATCTTCAAATACTCTATGGAAATATCTACTCCATATCGATCTAAATCCGGAAACTTCTCCAGCATTCTTCCCATACCTACTCCGACATCCAATATTTTGTTGTGATGAGTCCCTATGTTCCGTCTAATAATCCTTTCCGTCGATTTCTCAATTTCACTCCAATATAATTCATTCATAAATGGATTCTTACCCGTTTTATTGAAATGATCGATGTGATCCTGAGATATTCGGTCGTAATTTTCGATATAAAAATCGTGCTCACTAAATACGGGTATTCCATCAACATTATTAATTTCTTTCCTGGTATACATGATAAACTGGTTTGTTGAGATAAACTTATTTATGTAATTTCAAGTGCCGATACAAAAAAGAATTTTAGTGTTTACTGAAAAGGCACATAGACTGACGACCTGATAATATAGCATCAATATCAACTCTGTAACAGGTGGCGAAAGGATTTAATAACCTCAACTAAGCCAAGTTTCGAGGCAATATATTCTAATTTTTTATTTAAAATACTATTCTTTTTATCCCAATAAATTTTCGAAGCCTTTTCTAATGTAAATTGATAATCAGCCAATAATTTACTGTTTTTTTCAAAGGCAATTACTGGGATATTTTTCTTTGAAATAAATTCTTCTGCAAATTGAACAATTTCGTTAACGATAACGCCTGTCCTCAATCTGGGCTCTGAAAGTATCGTTTCTTTGAAATTTTTACGAATTTCTGCTATCAATTTTTTGTCTAGCATACACGCTTTAACTTCCAGAATATTTGAACAATCCTCATTAAGGGGAATAAAATGTTCCATTGGTTTCATAAGGCCAGAGTAAGCACCTGGTGTTGCAATCTGGACGGTTTGGGCTAAACCTGCTTCTATATTCCTGGGCGATATAGCTATAAACGTATATACGCCGTCCTGATTAGGGAAGCAGTATTGCTCAATATCTTTGAAAGTAGCTTCAGGTTTATTCTTAAGATATTTTTGTACACAATGCCTAATGCTATTGTCTTTATCTAATAGAGAACTTCCACTCGGTGTGGCAAGACAAAATTTCGAATTTTCCATAAAATTGTGCCATTCACTACCGGGAATCATTTTTTTAGGGTCAATGGAGATATCCAAATTTAAATTTGAATTATTCCCCAATGCGTTAATGAAACGGTCTGCAATTTCCCATTTTAGCTGACCCAAGCTCCCGAAATTAGCTGGAAGTTTGTTGGCTCTATATGATACATCAATTTTCCTTGTTTCGAATTCTTTGGGAAATCTCCAAGAATTAATCCAATTTTCTGAGATATAACCAGTATATCCTAATTTAATTTCTATTTTCTGTATTGAGTTAGGGTATAGAACGTCCCAATACTCTGGGCAAACAGTATATATTCTATCAATCCCCCAGTCTAGCATCCAATTATCGAGAATGCCGGAACAATCATAATCATCTTGAGGTAGCGCAACTTTACATGCTGATGAGGATTTAATGAAATTGAAATCTTTTTGGATTTTAGATAAAGTGGAAGGATTGTAGCGAGAGCAGAGAAAAGTAGGCCCAAGAATAATTAAATGATAGTCAATTTCTTTGAGTACATCTGGGAAAGCAACATCAGCATCATGAACAATGCAGTTTAAATCTTTTCGGTTTTCGGGAATCATGTATTCGAGAGTTCTCACAGCTTCTCTTCGAAACAAAGGATTACCCATCTTATGAAGCACCAGAACATTCATGCTACAAGATTTCTAATTTGCTTTGATAAACTGAGGCTTTGCCCTACGATGGTTGCTATTTTCATGATTTTGAGTTGTAGCCTAGCTGTCGCATCATCACTTCATGGTTTGCAATTGTGTGCTTTATCAAATCGCGGTTTGCAATTGTCCAATTTACCGTGCTATGTAAACCTTCTTCTATATTGACAGCCGTTGTGAACCCAAGCATTTCCCTTGACTTTTCCGTTGATCCAAATCGCCGGCCAGAACGGTCCCATTCCCTGGGTGGACGTAAATCCAGAGGAGTATTATTTCCGGTCAGGTTATTGATTATGTGCGCAAGATCTCTTATTGAAGTTTCGACGCCCGATGCAAGGTTGTAGGCTTCTCCGGGTGTGCCTTTTTCAGCACAGGAAACAAGTCCTCGTACAAGGTCTTCTACATAAATAAAATCCCTACTTGCATTACCCCCATTATCAAGGGGCAGCGCCTCTCCACAAAGAGACTTCCATATAAATGTAGGTATCACGTTGCGCCAGACTGTATGTGCGGTGCCGCGCCAGCGTCCGGCTCCTAAAATTTCCTTGGGGCCATAAACATTTTGGAACCGAGCCTTAACAAAGGGCAATTTATATTGCATCCAATAGTAATTTCCATACATCTCGCCGATTAGTTTCGAAATAGAGTAGGGACTGTCGTGGTAAAGTGAAACCGGGGCATCTTCGGATGTAGGCTTTGCCTCTCCGAAGGTTTTTTCGGCTACCGCACAACCTGCCGCAGCATAAACTACCTTCTGCAGTTTGGAAAAGTCCTTTAGGCGGTCAAAAAGTTTGAGTGAAGTTAAGGTGTTGTTGTCATGATCAGCTAAAGGATCTGCGATGGAAGACTGGTTGCCATGGTAGCAAGCTAAATGGAATACCACCTCGATATCTTCCGGGAGGCACCGGAGGATTTTATCTTCAGCAATTGATCCAAAAACGAAGCGTACCCTGTTATCTCTGGGTATATTTGATTCATCTGACGACAACAAATTGTCAACAATCCAAAGCTCTTTTGGATCATATTTTTCGAGTAACAAATGGCACAGGTTGCTCCCTACAAATCCAGCTCCTCCTACGACAAGTACTTTGATATTTTGTAAGTTCATTGTATTAGGGTTGTAAAATGTCGTTGATACGGTTACATTCGAAACTATCGGGCTTTTAAGTGACTGAATACATCGCTAACGCCATGCTCATCATACCAGCGAAGTTGGTTGAAAATGGTTTGCTCAAAATCTATCTGTGCTTTCCAGCCAAAAGCACGCTCCGAATCATCGGGATTCAGAACAACTTTTACAACATCATCTTGACCAGGAGGAACAATAGGAACCTCGGGTGCCGGGATGTTAAGGTAATTACATACCAAATGGAACACTTCCAGTATACTCTTTCCTTCCCCTGTTGAGACATTAAAAACACCTGTTGCCCCGTTTTGATCTAGAACCATATCCATCAGCCTGAAAAAGTCGCTGATATCCAAAAAGTCTCTAACTGTATCACTACAAAAACAATTTTGTCCAGCCTTTAAGCGCTTATAAAAGGTCGGGATCGGACCGATAGAAAGACGGGGGGCACAAATGTTAGCTAGTCGAAGTGAAACTAAAGGCAGGCCAGATTGCAGTAGGTATGCTTCTCCAGCAGTTTTGGAAATACCGTAGCTTGTAAACGGCATAGTAGGATGAGTCACAGGGATAGGAAGTTCTGTAGGTCGTCCATAACAAAGTGCTGTCTGGAAATTTATAAAGCGCTTTACGCCTGAACTTTTTGCTGCTTTAGCAACATATATTGCACCAAGCACATTTGTAATCGTATCCTCCTCCCAGTCATCAGGGTTTTTATAAGCAGCTGCACTATGAATAACATGAGTGGGCCTGAATTCTTGGAATGTTTGGTTTACTAGTTTCTCATCAGCAATTGTCCCTTCAACAACGCGAAGCCGCTCCTGTTCTGGCACAACTTCACGTTTTCCTGTAGAGAAATTGTCTATAACGCAAATTTGATGTCCCTGCGCAAAATAGTATTCTGTTAAATTCGAGCCTAGACAGCCTGCGCCACCGGTTATTAGTAATCTCATACTATTTATTTTTTTCCGTTCCCAGCCGAAGGTGCGTGTACTCCCCTAGGGTACCATATTGCCGATAATAATGAATTGCTTCTTCTACAGTTTTTTCGATGGGTGTAAACTCAATTGGTCCGAAATCGGCGAAAGTACGAGAGGGGTCGAGAAGAATAGAGGACACGTCATCAGGACTAAGTTCCCGTATTTCAGGTTCAGGATACTCAGAGATGCCCATGGCTTTTACGACCGCCTCATAAAGTTGAGTAATAGCTACATCAGAGCCTGATGAAAAATGATACGCACCGTGACCAACACCATCACAAGCCTTTAGCACAATTTTCGCAAGATCTTTAACGAAGACAAAATCGCGCCGTGATTTTGTGACAAAGCATTTCTTACCATCTTTTAGCCGCTGATAAAAAATGGGTAAAGGCCCAGCAACATTCCTTGGGCCGACTACATTCGCGAGCCGGAAAGTGACATAATCTATTCCAGAAAGCTCTATATAAAGTTCATTTGCGGTTTTTGATATTGCATAGCTGCTCCCTTCGGGTTTACGGGGATGATTAAGTGTAATAGGCTGTTCTTGAGGCTTGAGCCCATAACATAAAGAGGTCTGAAAATATATAAATCGTTTTACGCCAAATTTCTTTGCAGCATCTACCAGAATCGCCCCGCCAACACAGTTTGTAAGGGTATCGTTATACCAGTCATCAGGATCTTTGTAAGAGCAGGCTGCATGCACAACGGTATCGGGCTTAAATTCAGCCATTATCCCATAAATGAGGTCTTTGTTAGAGATCGTATCAATAATCACCTTTAGTAATGGGTGATCTGCCAGATGTTCCCGGCGTCCCGTAGCCAGGTTGTCAATGACAACTACTTCGTCTCCTCTGGCCAGCATCATCTCTGCGATGTGGGAGCCGATTTGACCTAGGCCCCCTGTGATAAGTACTTTCATTTTGATAAATTTATCGTTAATCCTATGCTTTCAATAATGCCTTCCAATCTGCCGTTCTGTCGTGAAATTGCTGATACCAAAGTTCCAGGCTTAGTAATCCCCAGATTTTTCGGGAGAACCTGGCCTCTTGCCCTAGTTTATTCATTAATTGCCGCGAGTTAATAAAAGGTCGGTTCTTTGACGCTGTTGTACTGAGCGTATCAAAAATAAATTCTTTTAAGCTACCCTCGGTCCACTCTTTTAATGGTACCGGAAAACCCATTTTATCCCTTCGGTTAAAAATTTCAATAGGAATTTCTTTACTAAAGGCTTGCTTAAGAACATTTTTCATATTTCCGTCCTTAAATTTTACATCTGCAGGAATTGTTGCTGCGAATTCAACCAGCGGATGATCTAGAAAGGGTACTCGACTTTCCAAGCCATGGGCCATACTCATTCTGTCTTCTACCTGTAATAAAGCTGGAAGTAGGCATTTGAAATCAAAATGAGTCATTTTGTCAAAATAGGCCTCCTTTTTAACGTTTGACGGATTATTGAATATCTTCGAAAAGTCATCGAAAACGGTCTTCATATCCAGTTCCCCCCATGCTACTTCATCATACATATCGTTGGCACGGTTGACCAGTCTAAAGTACCTATGATCCATCGAATCAAATAATCCCTCTGCCCAAAACTGCTTTATCAAAGGCTTATATTCGCGCAATAATCCAAGGTTGGGTATAATTGATTCAATGGTGACAACGTAATTGCCATCCTTATAGCTGCCATCAATGGCCGCTTTAATACATTGCTCAAAATACGCGATTACATAGCGGGCATAACCTCCAAATATTTCATCTCCTCCTTGTCCGCCCAAGACTACTTTAACATGTTCTGCAGCAAGGCTGGACACCATGTATTGAGGAAAAGCCCCTGGACCGGCAACTGGAAAATCAAGATGGTAAATTACTTTTTCCATCTCTTTAGAGAAATCACTTGCTGTAATATCCAGAACACGCAGCATACCACCTGCTGATTCAGCTGCAACTTCTGCATACTTGCTCTCATCATACCCCGGATACTCTGTAAAACGACCATGAAACCCCAACAAAGAGGCATCGGGATGGACTCCCGAAAGGCGATATATCAAACTTGAATCAATTCCTCCTGACACATAACTACCTATCGGTACATCACTTCGGCAGTGCAGGCTAATGGATTCAGCCAATAGTTCCCTTAATCGTTTTTGAAAATATCCAGGGCTATGGTCAAAATCTACCTCGTAGGAAACGTCCCAGTAGCGCCAAATATGGATTTTGCCTCGCTCAATAAATAAGGCATGACCTGGGAGTAATTGGGAAATCCCATCAAAAAGTGTTTTTTCTCCAATTGTATATTGAAAAGTTAAATATTCGGCAAAGGCAGATGCTGAAGTGCGAATTTCGGGCACGAACGGCAATAATGCCTTTGCCTCGGATGAAAAATAAAAAGTATCATTCGCAATGGTATAGTAAAAAGGCTTTATTCCAAAACGGTCTCTCGCACAAAAGAGACGTTGCCGCTTTTCATCCCAGATGGCAAATGCAAACATGCCACGCAATTGGCTAAGGCATTCTTCATCATATAGGTCATAAGCGGCAAGGATGCACTCCGTATCGGAATCAGAACGAAATCGCCAGCCCAGCCTAAGCGTCTCACGAAGTTCTGGGTAATTATATATTTCTCCGTTGTATGTAATAACATTGCCATTGTTACCTTTCATCGGTTGGGCACCAGATTCAGATAAGTCTATAATGGAAAGTCTTCGGTGTGCAAGACCTATAGTCTCCCGTTCATTGACCCATGATCCTTGACCGTCAGGGCCCCGATGGGAAAGGAGTTGGGACATGACTGATAAATTCCTGTGTAGCCCACCAAGCCTTGAGTTTGTTAGGGATAATATACCAGCAATGCCGCACATAAATAATTTTTTGTTCGTTGTCCTAAGTATATTGCTGCCATTCAAACTTATGGTTTGGTAAAATTATTCTCTTTAACCGATATATCGCTATTACAGATTTAGGAAAGGGCCGGTTGGCCCTGACTTTCTCATGTACATGAATGGAAATTGAGCTTTCCCCCTTTAGTTTTCTCGGTTTTAATATAGTCCAAAAATGGCAATGCCATTTCTTTACTGGCCGGCAAATATACACATTTCATACCACGTTCGAACAAGGTTATTTTCAAAAACTGAAAGAGGAGGCTGTAATAAAGAAGAATTAACCGGCAAATCAGCATTCACAAAAAAATATTCTGCCGCCAAAGGTGGGAAAATATTTTTGACCTAACCCCAGTAATCTTCTTTACACTCAAACTGAAAAAAGCAATCTCCAGACTTTCCTCGTCGCATCTTCAAGATTAATCACTACTTTTGTGGCCAACCTGATCCTATGGGCATCATCCAGCGCCAAGGCCTTAAACGCAGTATCCTGACTTACCTCGGTGTGGGCATCGGGGCATTCAGTACGCTCTTTATCTATCCGCTCGAACTGGAAGCGTTCGGGATGGCTCAGTTTCTTATCAGTACGGCAGCTTTCTTTGCAACTTTCGCGGCTTTTGGGGTCAATGCCCTGCCGGTCCGCTTCTTCCCGGTTTTTGAAAACCCCCAGCGCGCGCACAATGGCTTCCTGGGCTTTCTGCTCGCCGCAGCTGTTGCAGGACTGCTCCTGTTCTGGTCAATGGCCGCATTGTTCCGCGCAGATCTGTACCGCTTCATCGCCTGGATAGGCTTCGATGTGCCGCTCTTTGAAAAAAATATGCCCTTTATCCTCCTGATCTGTTTTGCTATCGTGTTTGCTGCGGTTTTGGAAGCCTACATTTCCAATTTCAAGCGGGTGGCAGTACCCTCCATATTTACTAACCTCTTTGTCAAAATCGGCCTTCCCTGCACAATATTCCTGCTTTATAAAGGCGTGATCGGGGAATCGGGCCTTAACTGGTCCCTGACGGGCATCTTCTTTTCCGTCGTTTTCGCCCTTATTTGGTACCTGCGCTATCTCGGGGAGTGGCACATCCGCCCGGCCCCTAGCTTCCTGACACGCCCATTGTTGAAGGAAATGACGAGCTATGCGCTGTTTGGCATCCTGGGCAGTTTCGGCAGCGTAATCGCCTTCCGCATTGATACGATCATGGTGGCTTCCATGACGGGCGCCCTCAACAGTGGGATATATAATATTGCAAATTTCATTGCCAATGTCATCGAAATTCCCTTCAACGCTATAATCGCCATTATGTCACCGCTCCTTGCCGCTGCGCTCATGCGGCAACAAGACCGGCAGTTGGACGATTACTACCGAAAAGGTAGCCTCAACCTCATGATCCTGGGGGTATTGTTCTACATTCTGGCGATTACCTCTCTGGACGATCTCTTCCGTATTACCCCCCGCTACGAAGAGCTGGTCCGGGGAAAGGAAGTGGTGTGGTATCTCGGCTTATCAAAGGTGTTTGGAATGATTTTTGGAATCGCTAGCGCGATTTTAAGCTTGTCGAAGTTTTACCGCCTGAGTCTTTTACCCCTGTTATTACTGGCGGGAATAAATGTAGCCCTGAATTTTGTGCTCATCCCCCGCTTCCAGATGATGGGGGCCGCAATGGCGACGGCGATATCAATCGTGGTTTTTCATGGCATGAACGTATTGCTGGTCTGGCGTTATTTAGGGAGGCACCCTTTTTCGAGGGGGATGATAAGCGTCCTTGCTCTTGGCCTGTTGGCTGCTTTCACGGGCTGGCAGATCCCCGGAACGGGCTATCCGCTGCTGAATATCGCAATGAAAAGTACGGTCGTCACGGCACTTTTTATCGGGCCGGTCTTGTACTTCCGCATTTCCCCTGAGCTCAATGATTTTTTGATCAAAAACCTGGCGAAAGCAAGGGGTTTCCTTGGTAAAAAGGGTTGAAATGAAAGTTTGTACAGGTAATCCGGCAGTACCGCTTCAGGCAGCGCGGCTGCGCTTTCCTTTCGAATGATCGCCCTTTGGCGGCAACGTCTTGAGGGCCTCTTCGTAGCGCCGGATGAGTTTGGCCTGAAAAGCGGCAGTTTTATTGAGTACTTTGAGGGTTTCCTGCAGGTCCACCGCTTTTCCCTGCGCTTCCATCGGAGCCAGATGGGGCAGGTGCTTCTTTGTACGGTTGATGTGCAGAATGGATTGGAGCGTCTGGCTTAACTTGATCCGCGCCTTGAGCAGCTTGCGCTTGATAGTCCGTGCGATCATATTTGGTATTTTGGTATGGTTAGGGATTTATCTGTATGGGCGAACAGGGCTGAACGACCTTGCTTCCCGAATTTTCAGGATGCCTGGGGAGAAAGGACAACCGCTTGTTGTTTCAACCCGGGAACGACTTCGTCACAACATGTTGAGCAACCTATATTTAATTGACGAAATGACCCCGCATTTAGTTCGCCTTTAACAAAAAAATAACACCGGGCCCATCAATAAAGCCCTGCCGGGGGGATATAAAAAGCCATTTCCCGGCGCTTTGCACCAAATTATATTTTTTGAGGCCCGTCATTTTCGAAATTTCGCGAAGCGAAATTTCAAAAATGACGGGCCTCAAAAGAGGATATTCTGGCGCCGCAGGCGGCGAAATACCTTTCACACAACCTCCAATATTTCCCTACATTTTCACGATCCGTCCGGTCTGGACAAAATTACTTCCCTGGAACCTAAGGTAATAATTGCCCGGTGCGAGGCGGGCCCCGTCGAACAGGAGCTGGTGCTCGCCGCCGGGAAAATCCTGATCAGCTACCCTGCCCAACTCACTGCCAATGCTGTCATAAAGCGTAATCCGGATGCGGCCGCCGGGAGCAGTGAACTTTAGGGTAGTGGTATCGGCGAAAGGATTGGGGAAATTGACAAACTGGATGGCATCTGTGAGGTAGCGGTCTTTGGTCGGTGTCGCCACACCACAGGGTTTAACGATGGGCAGGTAGGTATAGCCACTATAGAGCATCGTCCGGACATCGCTTTCTTTTACGCCAAACCATGCCTGAAGGATAGATCCATAAACATCCCGAAAATCCGTCTGCATCGCCACGCCTTCCTGGTTTTGGGGCTGTGCAGGGATATCAGGGGTGCTGCCGATGTTGTGGGTCTGGATACATCCGCCAAAGACAAACAGCGGCGCCGCAGTGCCGTGGTCGGTGCCGGCGCTGGCATTGGATTTGATTTGGCGGCCAAATTCCGAGAAGGTGAGGCCAAGGACCCTTTCCTCAAGGCGGTGGAGCCGCAGGTCTTCCTGAAAAGCGGCAATCGCTGCCGAGAGCGCGCCCAGGAGGTTGGCATGGGCGCCGCGGGTCTTGTCGGCAGCGTCGGCCTGGTTGGCATGGGTGTCGAACCCGCCGATCCGGGCCACATAGACGCGGGTCTGAAGGCCACCGCTGATCAGCAGGGCGATATTTTTTAATTGCGTGGCGAGGGCATTATTGGCGGGGTAGGCCGCCAGGTTTTTACCCTTTTTTGCAGAAGCGGTGATTTCTTCGGCATACGCGTTGGTCTGCAGGATAGAAGTGCGCAGGAAATTCAGTTCATCGCCATAAGGGGTAGCCGGGATGTCGCTGCCCGAACCCTCGGTGAGGGCGGCGAGCGCAAAGGGGTCGTTCAGGGTGAGGCTCATATTGGAGACCGTTCCCTGGCAGGTCTCTGAAACGGTAGTGCCCATAGTGATCGCGAAGGGATGTGGATGCCCCTCACTGGGATATCCCTCGGGATAACCGGGCGCGACGGATTCGAGATAGCGCCCGGCCCAGCCGCTGTCCCAGTAAGCGTTGGCCGGAGACCCCGATTGCCAGATATCTGTCGAGCGGAAATGGGAGCGGTTCTGGTTGGGATAGCCTGCACTCTGTACAATAGAGAGCTTTCCCGCGTCGTACATCGCCCGCATACCTGTCATACTGGGGTGCAGGCCGAAACGGTCCTGGATTTTGAGGACTTTGTCCTGCGGTATGAGGATATTGGCGCGCAGGTTGGCGAGCTTATCGTATTGGTCAACAGGGATGACCATATTCAGCCCGTCGTTGCCCCCGCTGCACTGGATGATGACCAGCACCTTGTCGGAGTTGGGGTCTGCGCCGCTGAAGAGCGCGGATTGGCCCATTGCGGAGAGCTGTACGCCGTTCAGGAAAAAGGGGATACTTGCCGCGCTGCCTGCTGTTTTTATGAAGGTTCGCCTTTTCATGGAAGCGGATTAAGGGTAATCAAAAAAGTGTTAGCTAAGGTAGAATTCTGCCATGCTGAAGAAAGCCTTGAACAGGTTGCGCAGTTTTCCTTCCACCGCATTTTTCAATGCCGTATCGTTGGGCCTGTTGAGGTGCAGGTTGTATTCAATCGTCCATTCATAGTCGGGTAGGCCGGGGATCAGGACATCTTTCAAGTCTTTGATCTGTTTGCCGGTGAGTGGCTGCGGGAGGAGCAGTTGCGCAAGCTCTTCGAGGAGCCCGTCCGGATCTTCGGGGTTTTCCAGCTTTTTGATGAAGCCGAGCGGGTCCAGTCTGATCAAAAAATTGTTGTACCTGTGGCCTTCGACTGCGAACCGGTCGGAGAACTTCATCCGTTCGCCCAGGGTTGTCGCGTTGATCCAGATCCTGTAGAAGGCCGGTTCCTGATAATACGCTTTCCAGCCTGCCACGTCCGGCGGGTTGAGGTACTCCATTTGCTGCAGGGCCACGGTGCGGAACAGCGTCATGAGCACATTATGTTTCAGGCTCTGGTTGGCAGGCAGGGCGACCTCGGTTTGGCGCATCAGGCCGAGCGTGAAATCAATGGGGTTTTTGATCAGTGGCCCGATATTCTGCACGTCGAAGAAATGGCTGCTCCCGAGCAGGGCAAGGAGCGCCGGCTTAATCTCGTAGTCATTGTCCCGGAGGATTTTGGCCATCGGTGCGATGACCTCGTTTTCTATCGTTGCCGAAATCCGGTAATAGACAAACCATCGGTAGAGCTTGCGGCAGATAAACCGGGCGACTTCCTCTTCGCGGAAGATAATATCCACGATGGTTTTATATTCGTTCTCGTTTTGGTTGGCGATAGTAGCGTTTCCGAAGCGGTGGGAGAGGGTTTTGCTACCGGTATCGTGGAGGGAGGCCGTGAAATAGGCGCCGGGCCGCACAGCAGGGTTGGTGAAGCGGTAGCCTGCGTCCCGCCACCCGGTGAGGACGCGGGCGATCTCGCTGACGTCCTTTTCGGTGTAAAAGGTATAGTCCCCCGGGCCGGCGAGCGGCCCTTTACCGATGGTGAACAACTCCAGTAATTCCCGGGCATAGTTTTCGTTCCTGCCGTTGCGGGTGTTTTGGTTGCCGTTGAGGAAGCGCAGCATGAGCGGATCTATCGTCATGCGCTTGACGAGTTCCTTGAAATTTCCCCAGGCAAAGGTGCGCAGCAGATTGAGGTGGTGGTACTGGAAGTTGGGGTCCACGACCTCGTTCGTAGAAAAGTGGTTGTGCCAGAAGAGCGTAAGCTTTTCGCGAATGGACATGCCGTCCTGCAGGATCAGGTCATAGAGCCAGGCGCGGAGGCTGACGTTGCGGTAGTTCAGCACCCCCGCGTCGGTGGCGCTGTAGGGCTGGTCCACCCAGGTCTGGCCGACCGGGGCTGCGGGGTCGTTGGTATAGCTCAGGTTGAGCGGTCTTGCCGGCTGCGGATAGGCTACAAAAAGCATTTGCAGGGTTTGCGCCAACCCGACCTCCGCGGATAGCCGGATGTCGCTGATGGTAGGGCCAAAAGTCGTCCGGCGGAGGAGGTGGGCAGCCTGGGATTTTGTCCAAGGGCCCGTATAGGGGGTCAGCCCGCCGCTCACAGGAAGGGCGTCTATTTGGGCCGCAGCGCCTTTCTTTTCGGCCCGGTCTTTGTTTCCGCCAAAAAAAATGGAAAGGGTGGTTCTCCGATCTATTTGCATAACAGGTGCTTTTTATTAGACTTGTCGCGATGGGTGGATGGGGCCAGTAAACAAGTACGGCATTTAGTTTCCGATATTCCCGCTGTGGCGGGGCGCTTTGAGCAGGTTGCAGCGCCCGGAAAGCAGGTAACAACGGGATGGGGGCCTGTCGGCGTGGAGGGGCAAAGCGATTTTATCCTTAGACGCACTAAAATTAAAAAGTTTAATTTCAACTTCGAAAAAATCTGTTAATTTTGAACAGACGAGGAAAAATATGATCAGTGCATGTATTTTTGATTTAGAGGGGGTAATCCTGGAACCCGGCAGGCTGCCGGATTTGCCGGCGTATGATGGCCTCCTGTCACCCGGCAGCGCGGAGGAATCCCGGTGGCTGAAAGCAGTCCATCACCTGATGCCCGACGATCTTCGGGACGGGGTCTTCATTTTTATCAAAGAACTCAAAAACAAAGGATTAAACCTCGCTGTGGTATCCTGTTGCCCGTATTTGCGGGAAATCCTGAACAGGTTGCAGATCAGGCATTATTTTCATGCGTTTCTCGAAGGGGGTGGCGCTGTGCCCGCTACAGAGCTGTACGACAGGGCAGCAGAATTGCTCGGGGTATCTGCTTCGAAGGTAGTGGTTTTCGCTGGAAGTGAAGCGGGAATAGACGCAGCGCGCGCTGCGGGGTGCAGGACGGTAGGCATTGGCAATGTGGAAGGGCTTTCCAGGGCCGATTTGTCCCTGCCAACCCTGGAGCGTGCCCGTTTCTCAAAAATTCTCTCTGCGATCGGCGAAGAAGAGGAATAAAGATTATCCACCCTGTAACCTAAGCGTATCGTGGCGGAGCTCAAAACAACAGGCTGGCATATTGTAGCACAGGGGTTCGATCCTGGCCGCCAACGTTGGGCGGAACGTATCTTCAGCCTTGGGAACGGCGTGATGGGGCACAGGGGGTCTTTCGAAGAGACCTACAGCGGCGAAAGCGAAGCGGCGAGCTACCTGAGCGGGCTTTTCGCACAGGAGCCTGTAGGTGAAAAACCCTTTTTTCCGGGTTATCCCACACAGCGGGCGGTATTGGCAAATGTGCCGGCGTGGATTGGCCTCGAGCTTGAATTCGACGGGGAGTCCCTGGATCTTGCCCGCTGCGAGGTGCTTCATTTCGAGCAGGTCCTGCATCTGAAAGAAGCCCTGCTGGAGCGGTCTTTCACGGTGCGGATGCCTTCCGGTCGTAGATTGGCCGTGGTTGCAAGGCGCTTTTGCAGTGCAGCAGACAGGGACCTCGGCGTCCTGCAGTATGTCGTGCAGCCCCTGGATTTCTCCGGTACGCTCGCATTGACGACTGGCGTGGATGCCAATGCCGGTCGGGAAGGGAACGGGACAGCCGCTGCGGAATGGGCTGAGGTAGAGGCAAGGCAAAGCCGTACCCAGGCCTATTTGCTGGTCGAAAATAAACAGTCGGGCGTACAGGTCTGCGCGGGTATGAAACTCGCCATCTCGCTCAATGGGGCGGCTACGGATTATCACTCTTTTCGTATTCAACGCGACCGGTACGCGGGGCTAAGTGTGGATATGCCCTGTAAAAAAGGGGACCGCATCGAAATTGTAAAATTTGCGGCTTATGCCGCTGCACATCAGGATAAAGACCCCGCTGCGCTATTTGGCCGGTGCCGCCGTACGCTGCGCACGGCAGCACGAACGGGTTTCGCCGCCTTGTTCAAAGCCCACGCCGAGGTATGGGCAGGTACCTGGGGCGGTGCCGATGTGCAGATAGAAGGACAAGCGGAAGCGCAGGACGCTGTGCGTTTCTCCCTTTTTCACCTGCTCCAGGCGTACCACGGCAACGATGAGCGCCTTGGGGTCGGGCTGCATGGGCTCACCGGGGATAAATATGGCGCTGCCGCTTCCTGGCCATCAGATATTTTCCTCCCGCCCTTCTATGCCGCGGCACACAAGCCACAGCTGGCCAAAAGCCTGCTGCTCAACCGTTACCGGCAATTGCCAAAAGCGGCGCAGGCGGCAGCGATAATGGGGTTTGAGCATGGCGCCGTGCTGTTCCCGTTTGCTACTGTGGATGGTGAAGAGGCCACCGCCCAGTGGGAGCTTACCTTCGAGGCGGTCCACCGCAACGCAGCTGTTGCTTACGCCGTCTATCGCTACGTCCTGCAGACGGGCGACCGGGATTACCTGCATACTTATGGACTGGAAACGCTGACGGGGATCGCGCGCTTTTGGGCACAACGGGCGCAATTCTGCCCGGAACGCGGCAAATATATGTTGCAAGGCGTGACCGGCCCTAATGAATACGAGGTCAACGTTAATAATAACTGGTACACCAATTATATGGCTGCCTGGTGCCTGCGCTTCGCCGCACAAGTCGCCGCTGAGGCTGTTCATGTCGCCTCGCCCCCTGCCGATCCGGCATTCGAAAACCCTGCACCGGAGGAAACCGCCCGTTGGATAGCAATCAGCCAGGGGATTTGGCTCCCCTTCGACGAGGAGCACGGTATTTTTCTTCAACAGGAGGGTTTCTTGCAAAAAGCAACCCTTCACAGGTCAGATATCCCCCCGGATAATCTGCCCCTATGGAAACACTGGACGTGGGACCGCATCCTCAGATCGCCCTTCCTGCGCCATGCCGATGTCCTGCAGGCTTTCCTTTTGTTCGAAAATGATTTTACGGAAGCGCAACTTGCCAGGCATTTCGATTTCTATGAACCACTGACCATATACGAATCCGGTCTGGCCTTTGCCGTGCATGGACTGCTCGCAGCCCGTATGGACCGGCGCGAAATGGCCCACTCCCTGATCATGCGCGCCTTGCGGCTCGATCTCGACGATTGGGGGGAAGAGACAAAGTCGGGCTGCGACCTCCCCGCAATGGCAGCGGCATGGTGGGCAGTGATTTTCGGTATCGCCGGGCTCTCTGTAGGGGAAACGGGTATTTCTTTGCGCCCTTCGCTTCCTTTTTACTGGAAATCTTTGCGTTTTCCGTTTTGCTACCGAAATTGCCGCCTCCAAATCCATATCACCAAAACCCAGTGCCATCTCGTAAATTTAAGTGAACAGGATTTGAAGGTACATGTTTTTCAAAAACCTTATACCCTGCCCGCATGGGGCGAAATCATCGCGCTAAATGCCGAACGCATACAATCAAATGAATCCTAAATATTTATATGTCATGAAAATGCGAATACTTGGTTTGACACTACTCGTCCTGGCCGCCGGCCTGGCTTCCTGTAAAAAAAATGCTCCGAACGGAAGTGGGCCCGAAGGCGCCACGGTGGACAGGGCCCAAAACCCAATGGGCACTAAGGTCGGCTCCGCTGCCCCTCCACTAACCCAGCCGAGCTCCCGTGAAACCCAACTGCTTACCCGCAATATCTGGGTTGCCGAGTTTTATGTACTCCCGGGCGGGGAAGGCAAACTTATCCCTTCCCGCGAAAATAAAGGCCTTTGGTGGCAGTTCAATATGGACGGGACTTACGCCGGTGGCCAATGGGACAAACAACTGGATTATGGCACCTGGACCTGGCGCCCCGGCAGCTCACAGTACGACAAGAGCGGGATACTCTTCGTGGACTCCGCCACAGACGATATGCGCGACGCCGAGTTCCAGATGCAAGGGATCGAATCCACAGGAGAGGTGATGTCATGGGTCAAAACCGAAGCCTACGGCGATCGTCAGGCGGCCTTGCTGAAAGTAATCCAGATGCTTAGCCTCCCGACGAAAAAACAGTTCGGCGTCGAGTAGGAAAGTTGCGCCCGCATGGCGGTTTTCGGCGCTTCGCGCCAAATTAAAGTTTTAAACCGATGTGTTTTTCGTGATTTTGCGAAACAAAATCACGAAAAACACATCGGTTTAAAAAGAATATTGCCGAAGGCGGCAAAAGGCGTTTACACCACCGCTTCAATATGAAATCCTGCCTTAAGGCGGCGTCTTGCTTTTGCGACAGCCTTAATTAGAGAAAAAGCTTGGTAGCCGGCTCCCATGTAACTTTAATAAAAAAAATGGTTAGTTATTAAAAAAAACTTATATGTTTATCTTTAACAAAAAACAATACATACTCCTCCTCGTCGCCGCTATTGTGGCAGTGAGCCTCTGGGGCTGTAAAAAAGGCCCCGCTCCCATCGGTACAGATACCGTTGAAGGAAGCCCACGCGAATGGATCAAGAGCGCAACAATTTACGAAGTCAACATCCGGCAGTTTTCCCCGGAAGGTAATTTTGCGGGTGTGGCCCGTCAGTTGCCCCGATTAAAGGAAATGCAGGTGGACGTGCTTTGGTTGATGCCGATTTTCCCGATCAGTACGACAAAACGCAAAGGGTCCCTGGGCAGCTATTACGCGGTGTCCGATTATTTAAAAGTCAATCCCGATTATGGGACGATGGACGACTTCAAGTCCCTGGTGGACCAGATCCATGCCCAGGGCATGAAGGTTATCCTCGACTGGGTGCCCAACCATACCGGCTGGGATAATGTGTGGATGAAAAAACATCCTAAATTTTATACCCGCGACGCAGAGGGAAAAATGACCGACCCCCTGGATGAAAATACGGGCAAGAGTATGGGGTGGACAGACGTGGCCGACCTGAACTACGACAACCCGGAACTGCGCAAGGCCATGACAGAAGCGCTGCTTTTTTGGGTCAACTCGATGAACGTAGATGGTTTTCGTATGGATGTGGCCGAAATGGTGCCGATGGACTACTGGCGCCAGGTCGTACCACAACTCAGATCGGCCAACCCGGCCCTGATGATGCTTGCCGAGTCAGAATATCCGCCCCACCGGAACGAGGGGCTCTTCGATGCGACGTACGGCTGGTCGTTGCACCACCTGCTGAAAGATATTGCGCAGGGAAAGAAAGGCCCTGCCGATATCGAAGCATGGCTCAAGGCAGATCGCGCCAAATTCCAGAAAGGCTTCCACATGCACTTTGTGACCAACCACGACGAAAACTCCTGGAATGGTACAGAAGAAGAACTCTATGGCCCGGCAAAAAACGCCATGGCCTTGCTGGCATTTACTTTAGATGGGATGCCGTTGGTGTATAGCGGCCAGGAATCCAACCTCGACAAGCGGCTCAAGTTTTTTGAAAAAGACCCGATCGAATGGGGGGATTACAGCCGCAAGCGGTTTTTTGGCTACCTCTTCGGACTGAAACACCGGCAGCCCGCACTGTGGAACGGCGAAGCAGGGGGCGAGCCTACCCGCGTCAAAACAAACAACGATGACCAAGTTTTTGCTTTCAAGCGGGAAAAGGGCGACAACCGGGTAATCGTACTGCTCAACCTGAGCGGGGAAACCCGGGAAATCGCCGTACAGGACCCGACACTCGCAGGCAAATACCGCGATGTGTTCGGCGCTTACGACGTCATCCTGGCAGATAATGTTTCGTTTGTCATGCAGCCCTGGGGCTATGCAATCATGGTACAAAACCCTAATATCCCAACGCGTAATTAACCGCCTAATATCCATGCGATGAAAACAAAACCTGTACTTTCTTTCTGGGACATCTGGAATATGAGCTTTGGCTTTCTCGGTATCCAGTTTGGCTTTGCGCTGCAAAATGCCAATGTCAGCCGGATATTTGAGACCCTCGGGGGGGCCACCGATAAACTGGCGATGTATTGGCTGGCCGCTCCGGTGACCGGGTTGGTGGTACAGCCGATCGTGGGGTATTTCAGCGACCGCACCTGGCACCCGCGCTGGGGGAGGCGGAGGCCTTATTTTGCAATAGGCGCTATCCTGGCTACGGTTACGTTGTTTCTGATGCCCAATTCGCCTTCTTTGTTCTTCGCCGTGGGTATGCTATGGATCATGGATTCCTCCATCAATATTTCCATGGAGCCTTTCCGGGCATTTGTCGGGGATAACCTGCCCTCGGAGCAGCGCGCAATGGGGTTTGCCATGCAGAGCTTTTTCATCGGTGTCGGCGCGGTCGTGGCTTCTGCCCTTCCCTGGGTGTTCACGAATTGGATGGGAATCCCGAATACGGCAGCGGAGGGGGCTATCCCGCCTTCTGTGAAGTGGTCTTTTTACATCGGCGCGATCATTTTTCTTTCGGCAGTGATGTGGACGGTCCTGCGTTCCCGGGAATACGATCCGGAGACGCTGGCTTCATTTGAAGAAAAATCAGCGGCTACGGAGCTCGAAAATAGCGTGCAAGGGCTCGGCGATCCCGTCGTTCAGGGGAAACGGCAGCTCGTATTAGGCGGGGCGGCATTATTGGTCGGGCTGCTCCTGAGTGCCCTGCTGAATAAAGTACAGGCGAGCGGCGAAGTCTATATTCTCGGTGCAGGCCTGGCCCTGTTCGGCTTGCTGATGATGCTTTCCGGGGCGCTCCTGCGCGCGGGATCGGCCAACAACGGGTTTGTTACGATCATGAGCGACCTGCAAACGATGCCCGGGACGATGCGCCAACTGGCAGTGGTGCAGTTCTTTTCCTGGTTCGGGCTTTTCGCGATGTGGATCTATACGACCTCTGCGGTCACCTCCAGGATCTTTGGCAGCAGCGACCCGACTTCTGAAGCTTACAATAATGGGGCCGATTGGGTAACGGTATGTTTCTCTGTGTATAATGGGGTGTCCGCACTGGTGGCATTCCTGCTGCCGGTTATTGCCCGCTACAGCAGCCGAAAATTTGCGCACGCGCTCAGCCTGATCCTGGGCGCGGCCGGATTGGCATCCTTCTATGTGATTAAAGACCCCCAGCTGCTGCTGCTTTCTATGGTCGGGGTGGGTTTCGCATGGTCGAGTATCCTGTCTATGCCTTATGCGATCCTTACCGGCACGCTGCCCGCACAAAAAATGGGGTACTATATGGGCGTGTTCAACTTTTTCATCGTCATACCACAGATCGTAGCCGCTTCCCTGCTGGGTTTTCTTCTGAAAAAATATTTTGATGGCGAAGCGGTCTATGCCCTCCTTACCGGCGGGGCTTCTTTTGTGGTAGCGGCAATTTGTACGTTCCTGGTGGACGACCGCGATGACCCGAACCTGGCAGGTTAAATTTTTGTATCTATTTAGCAGGTCAATGCCTTGGAAAATAATATTTGGCGGGGTTGTGTAAAAAGGTTTTCGCCGCCTGCGGCGGCAGAATTTTCTTCTGAGATACGCCTCATTTTCACGATTTCGCTTCGCGAAATCGTGAAAATGAGGCGTATCTCAAAATATTATTTGGCGCGAAGCGCCATGAAAAATCTTTTTACACCACTCCACCAAACAAAATCTTTCGCGGCGAAGCCGCGGATACCCGGTAAATAGATATTTTCTTTTACATACCCCTGGGTATAATCCTGCCGGCCTGTACTTAGCGCAGGCCGCGTCGCCGGAGGTTTTGGCGGAACCGCTCGACATTGTTCAGATGTTGGTCGTAGGTTTCTGCAAAGGCATGCAGCCCGCTCTCGTCGCCAATCGCGCAGAAGTAGATGTAGGTGTGTTTTTCGGGGTTGAGTACAGCGTCAATACTGGCAATAGAGGCCATGGCGATGGGCCCGGGGGGCAGTCCCGGATATTTATAGGTGTTGAATGGCGAGTCGAATTTCGTGTGATATTCAGTGACCCTTTTAGTGGTAAAATCGCGGGTAGCAAAAACAGCCGTCGGATCAGCCTGCAAGGGCATGCCGATACGCAGGCGGTTGAGGTAAGCGCCTGCAATCCTGGGCTTTTCTCTTCTGCGCAGGGTTTCCTTCTCGACGATAGACGCAAGGGTATATACTTGTTTGGGGCTTAAACCAAGGGCCTGGGCTTTTTCCAGACGGCGTTCATTTTTCCAGAATTTATCGTGCTCCTGCACCATACGGGCAACAAACTTCTCCGGTGTGGTATTCCAGAAAAACTGATAGGTATTGGGGATGAACAAGCTCATCAGGTCATCGGGGCTAAAGCCGATGCCGGCCAGATAGTTCTTGTCGCTGAGGAGCTGAAGCATTTCCAGAGAATCGGGTTCGATGAACCTGGCGACTTTGCCCGCAACGTCTTCCGTAAGGCGCTCGTTGTTGAGGACGACGTTGACAGGGGCCTGAGGACCTCCGCGCAGGTGCCGGACGAGCTGCAGCGTCGTCCAGCCGCCTTTTACAATAAAACGCCCGGCCCGCATAGGGTCCCTTTCGTATTTCAATAATGCAGAAAGCCTGCGGAAAGCTGCTTCACTGCGTAGAATACCCTGGGCGTTGAGCAAGGCAACTACAGACTCAAAGTCGGCATTGGTCGGTATCAGAAGGACATATTCACGACCTGGACGGGGCACGGAGCCCCCGGCAATAAACTGCCGGAAGCCGGCGTAAACGACCAGGGCCAAAACGAGCAAGACGATTAATGAGACGCGCAGTTTATGCTTCGCTTCCATTGTGGATACTTTTTTATTTTTTTAGAATTTTTCTGCTGTCGGCTGCCATCAACTTCCTGCGGAAAGCCGTTTCTGCATACTGGACGCTCCACTCCGTTTTTATCCGCTTACTTTGGCCCTTCAGTTACCTGCATCCATTGGAAGCCGTTTGATGCGGCCGTTTACCAGCCCGTCGAGCAGATGATAGAGGGCGCGGGGCGCAAAAGGACGCCAGTTCAACGTGTTATAGGGTTTCCCGAAATGCACGTAGTGCTGCAGCCGGGTATCGCGCATTTCGTCTTCGACATGGGGAAGTGCGTTGAGCACGCAAATCCAGCCATCTTCGTCGCAGATATCTTCATACCATTCCTCATAATAACAATCCTCACTGCCGTGAAAGTTCAGCACGTTTTCCCCGATGAGGATGAAACGGAAAACGCCCTCCCCGATCATTGGCTCGATGACTTCTCTTTTGAGGTACATGATATCGTTGCCGATACAGTCGTTCCATTCCCCAATAAACTCAATGATGGCAAAGCCCTCGTCGTAGTCGGCAAAGAGCACTTTGAGGTAAAGGGTCGGGGAGCCGAAATCGTCCCATTGGGGATGGATAAAATAGTTATAGACTTTCTGGGTGAAATAAAATTCGTCGTACGTCCGACCGTAGAAGGGCGAGCGTTCATCCTCTGCGGAGATGTATTCTTCCCGCCAATTATAAAATGGCTCGATATCGTGCATAGTGGCCTGCGATTTTTCAGTCTCCGTGCCGGATAGTAAAGTACATCGGTTCGGGGTCAAATTTCGGTATTTTTTTGAAGTGGTAAACACAAAATATGGGTTTGTGGGGTTATTATTTGTATCTGTTTAGCAAGGTCGTTGTCCCGGAAATAATATCCGGCGTGGCTGGGCTATGGGGTGGTGTGAAAAGTCTTTTCGTGGCGCTTCGCGCCAAATTATATTTTAGAGGTTGTGGGGTTGTGTAAAAAGTCTTTTGCCGCCTTCGGCGGCAGAATATTCTTCTGAGA
>JBMOJO010000259.1:0-5106 GCA_049315745.1 Saprospiraceae bacterium
TTCAAACTTAAATTTGGCGCGAAGCGCCATGAAAAGACTTTTTACACAACCTCAATATAAAATTCTGCCGACTAAGGCGGCAAAAGACTTTTTGCACAACCTCAATACACGCAAACCAGATATTATTTCTCGAGGCAATGACCTGCTAAATAGATACTTTTGTTATTATATTTGTAAATAAACTTGTTGCGATGGGATTCTCACGGGTTAAAAATGGTTATTTTTCCCGCTGCGACAACCCATCGCAACAAGTCTAATGAACACAAAGCATTCCCTTTCTTATCAAAATTGCATTTAGGCACCTATCTAACCAGCAAATCCGTTAAAATGCGCCAAAATCTCGACCAAGCCTACGAGCTCCCTCAGGAAGCCATTGACTTTTACCAGAAAAACCGGTTTATCAAGCTGAAAAATGTATTTGATGCGGAAACCCTGGCCTATTATGGTGCGCGTATCAGCGAGAAAGTAAAAGCGTTGAATACCGTTGAAGTGCCGGTCGAGCAGCGCGATACTTATGGCATGGCCTTCCTGCAAATCATGAACTTATGGCTGCAGGACGAAGTGATAAAGGAATTTGTATTCAGCAAACGGCTGGCAAAAATTGCGGCGGACCTCATGCAGACCGACGGTGTACGGATGTACCACGATCAGGCCCTGTACAAAGAACCCGGCGGCGGCATTACCCCCTGGCATGCCGATCAGTATTACTGGCCCCTCAGCACCGATAAGACCATCACCGCTTGGATCCCCCTACAGGGCGTACCTCTGGAAATGGGGCCCCTGGAATTCAGCGCCGGCAGCCATGTAATCGTCGAAGGCCGGGAGCTGGCCATCAGCAACGAAAGCGAGGCTTTCATTCAAAAAAAATTGCGGGTGACCGACTTTAAACATGTCGTCGAACCCTTTGACCTCGGCGAAGTGAGTTTCCACTCCGGTTGGGTCTTTCATCGCGCCGGGGCCAATCAAAGCACTGCCATGCGCAAAGTGATGACGGTCATTTATATGGATAAAGATATGACCCTGAAGCAACCCGAAAACGAGAACCAGATCAACGACTGGAATACCTGGTGCCCGGGGGCTGTGGTCGGAGCGGTCATTGATACAAGGTTGAATCCGGTTTTGTATCAGAGATAGGGTTTCGTAAATAAAAAACCGCTTTAACAATCATCCCCAACCGTAATGGTAGGGGTTGTGTAAAAAGTCTTTTGCGAGACACGTCATTTTCACGGTTTCGCTTCGCGAAACCGTGAAAATGACGTGTCTCGCAAAATATAATTTGGCGCGAAGCGCCGTGAAAAACCTTTTACACAACCCCATTCATATTTTCTGCCCCGGCGGGATCGTTGAATATTATTATTCCGTGGATATGGTCGGGCATGATTTGGAATGCGCCGAAATCAATATTTGGAAACCGAATTTTTAATTTAAACTATTCATCAAAGGCAATTTTTCCAAATACATTTAATTTCATCTCACCATTTTCAATCGTACCAAATCGGCAAATTCTATCCTGGCAACAAATGGTTATAAAATATGCTCCTGCATTTGAATAATCGTATCCGACCTTTCGGATTGATTTGCGGAGGTGGGTTTTAGCGTAATAGTTAGGGGTTCTTCTTCATTTCCTTTGATTTTTAGCATTCGGACAGGGTTAGATATTTTACATCTTTCCCGGGAAATAGCATCCGAAAACGTAGTTAAGACGGGACAAAGTTTACATTTTAATAAAAGTACCTATTTTGAACCGTAGATGCAATACCTATTAAAACGTCCTCTACATCCCATTTTTAAAAGAATTATTACAATGAATATCAAATATTTACGAATTAAAAATAAATCTACACAGCAAAAAATGGCCATAAAAAAACCTTCAAACCTCTAAATTCCCGGGACCCACCATCGCTAAAGGCTGATCGCCATATTAAACTATCGTTAAATATGAAAAAAAACCTTGTTTTCCTGCTTCTGGTCCTGGCAACACCTTACGTCCAGGCACATGAGACCTACTCGGGTAAAGTAGTGAACGCACGTACGCAGGAACCTCTGGAAGGGGCTACTATCCTGGCGGAGTCCCAACCCTTTGGGACGGAGAGCAATGCTTTGGGGTTTTTCTCGCTTCACACAGATTTGCCCCTGCAGGCGATGATTGTTTCTTATCTGGGCTATGAGACCCGGCGAATTCAGATAGACCCGGCAAAACGCTTTTTTCTCATCGAATTAATACCTGTGAGCATTCAGCTCGACCAAGTTACTGTCAGCGAACTTCCCGATCCGCTGACGAGCCTGGTGCGCATGGATACGCGCCTGCGCGGGGTCAACTCTTCCCAGGAGATATTGCGCAGCGTGCCCGGGCTCATCATTGCACAACACGCAGGCGGAGGGAAAGCCGAGCAGATTTTTTTGAGGGGCTTCGACATTGACCATGGCACTGATATCAGCATTACCGTGGATGGCCTGCCGGTCAATATGGTATCGCACGCACACGGCCAGGGGTATGCCGACCTGCATTTCCTCATCCCGGAACTGATCCAGCGGGTTACTTTTGGGAAAGGGCCCCATTCAGCTTCCCGGGGCAATTTTGCTACTGCTGGATTTGTAGAATTCACAACCCCGGATTTTCTGGAACAGGAGATGATCAAGGTCGAAGCCGGGCGGTTTAATACCAAAAGGGTACTGGCGATGAATGGGCTGTTGGGGGAAAAAGCACGCGAAAACGGCCAATTTGCCTACCTCGCTTCTGAATTCATGCTGAGCGACGGCCCGTTTGAAAGCCCTCAGCATTTCAACCGCCTCAACCTGCACGGCAAATATACCTACCGCATGCCCGGTGGCGAGGTGTTGCGGCTGGGTATTTCCACTTTTCGCAGCAAGTGGGACGCATCCGGTCAGATTCCCGAGCGGGCAGTAGATGCCGGCCTTATTTCCCGTTTTGGCGCAATAGACAGCACGGAAGGTGGAAATACCGCCCGAAGCAATTTTTGGGTTGAATTGGTCAGGCCGATGCCGGGCGATGCGTTCCTTGGTCAAAAAATATATTGGACGGCTTATGATTTTGAGCTTTACTCCAACTTTACCTTCTTCCTGAACGACCCGGTCAATGGCGATCAAATACGGCAAAAAGAAGCGCGCAACATCCTCGGATACCAGGGGCGCTACGAAAAGAACAACACCCTTGGGCCGTTTAAACTTACCGGAGCGGCAGGATGGGGGCTGCGCTATGACCAGGTGCGCGGAAACGAGCTATCCCGCACGCGCAACCGCAGCGAAACCCTTGCCCGCCTTGCCCTTGGGGATGTTAACGAAGTCAACGCGTTTGCCTTTATCGAAGAAACCATCCGTTTCAGTCAGCGCTGGACCCTCGATGCCGGTCTTCGCTTCGATTTCTTCCGTGCAGAATACAACGATCAACTGAACCTGCCCTATCTTACCCAAGCTGCCCAGCGCTCCTTTTTGGGGCCGAAATTTAATCTTGCCTACGATTGGCGCCCTAACTGGCAGTGGTTTGTCAAATCAGGTATCGGTTTCCACTCGAACGACACCCGGGTCGTCGTGGCCCGGCAAGGCCTGGAAATCCTCCCCGCTGCCTATGGGATTGACCTCGGCGCAAATATCAAGCCGGCAAGCCGGATACTTGTACATCTTGCCGCATGGTTGCTGCAGTTACAACAGGAATTTGTATATGTAGGTGACGAGGCTATCGTAGAGCCCAGCGGCCGAACCCGCCGTCTTGGCCTTGATTTCTCCGCAAGGTATCAGATCGGGGAAGCATTATTCGCCGATTTTGACCTGAACTATGCCCGGGGGCGCAGTCTCGACGAACCGGAGGGTCAGAATGCCATTCCCTTGGCGCCCAGGCTAACCTCGGCCGGCGGTCTGACACTCAATCGCGCCAAAGGATGGAACGCCAACCTACGCTATCGCTACGTCCAGGACCGACCTGCGAACCCCGAGGGTACGATAACCGCCCTGGGCTATTTCCTAATTGATGCCGGGGTGAGCTATCACCTTCCCAAATGGGCATTAAGCATCAGGGTGGAGAACTTGCTCGACAGCGACTGGAATGAAGCACAGTTCGATACGGAATCCCGTCTCAAAA
Organism: Saprospiraceae bacterium; assembly: GCA_049315745.1. Classification (GTDB taxonomy): domain Bacteria; phylum Bacteroidota; class Bacteroidia; order Chitinophagales; family Saprospiraceae; genus JADJPL01. Next base: position 4,097 of record JBMOJO010000259.1, read on the forward strand.
ATGAATTTTCTCCGGTTTCCGAGCTGCACTTTACACCAGGTAATCCTTTTTTCTTTAAATTTGGCATCACTTGGACGCTGGGAAATCCATAAGCGCGGCCGTTTCCTTTTTTAAAATAAAACCCATAGTATGCACAACATCAGATACTGGGCTTCGCACAACAAAGCTATTGCGCAAATCTCGATTTTCCTTGGCTATGTGTGCCTTCTCGGAAGTACCTGGTATACTGCCCCGGACATTTACCGAAGCGGGTTCCGTTTCGGACTGGAGGGCATCGCGGTGATAGCGATAATATGCTTCGGCGTAGCGCTGGCCTATCCGCAAAAGCGCTTTTACGCAGGAAATATGGGCATATATTTAAAAAAGAGGTTTTGGGCCGACCTCACGCTGTATATTGCGGGCATGGTAATGGGCATGGCCGTTTTAAACTACGAAATGGAACAGGCGATGGCAGAAGACAATCCGGCTTCCGGATGGAGCGCGGTGCCGGTTGCCCTATATCATGGGCAGATGGACGCTGCGGGCACAGCGGGCATTAGCCTGACCAATGGGAAGCAGGAATCCGGCCAATGGCGGAAAAATGTCCGCAACTGGATCAAGGAACATTATCTGCAAAACCAGGAGGAAAAAAAGAACCTGGGAGGATATTATTTCCTGATTTTTGCAATGGTACTCATCCTATTCCCTTTACTGGCGGCCTTATCCTGCAGTATCAGCTGCTCCGGACTGGAGGCACTCGGCTTGATCACCCTGTTTGTCGGGCTTGGCGGTTTGTTTCTCCTTTCCGTCTTTCTCCTGAAAAAGTTGCTGCCGGAAGACAAAAAGCGAAGAGCCTATGGAATTGCGCTGCTGTATCTGATTTTTGCACCTATTATCTTGGCAGTTGTAGTGAGTGTCGCATACTGATTCCCACCAAAAAATTCATTTGCTTCCCGAATTTGTGCAAAAGTCTTTTTTGCCGGCTACGGCGGCAGAACATTCTTTTTAGAGACACGTCATTTTCACGATTT
>JBMOJO010000041.1:0-22258 GCA_049315745.1 Saprospiraceae bacterium
ACACTGGGGTGTTGGTAGATGGGCTTGCTCAGCTCTTCGCCCTGCTTATCAATTACCCTGAAATTACCGGACTCAGGATCATACGCAAAGGCGGCTTTTTCCTTTCCAAACTGAAAAAATGCGACTAATTTTTTGGCCCTTTCCAGGGCCTGTTTTGTGATTTTTTGCTCTTTTGTAAGTTTTTCGCCAAGGTCTTCCGCTTTCTTCCTCAAGGAGTCCACTTTTGCGAAGACTTCCGAAATGCGCAGATCCACGATGTCCGCATACTGGGGCTGACAAGCTCTCGCAGAGGTATATTTTCGGATAGCCTGGGAATAGGCCTCCTTGTTCGCGAGCGAATCGGCCTGCCGCATCAATAGGTCATACCTTTCTTTAGAACACCGGGGCTGGGAGAACCCGCACAAACCGAGCAGGAGGAAGCCAAAGAGCCAGAGGGAGGTTTTTAGTTTCATTTTTTTTCATTTTTATTGAGGGAATCTATACATGCCTGAATGGCCTTTTCCACCTCATCTTTTGCCGCATGATGCTTATGCGCCTCCTTGGCGAACATAGAATCCCGCAGAAATTCATATAAATCCTGGGCGAGGTCGAAATCCCTGGAATTTCTATACGCCTCTCCTTTTTGGAGGTAATCTACAATTTCGAGCTGCTCGCGCTTGGTTAATTCGGCGTTCGCGGTTCTGAGCGCGTTCCGTGCTTCAATTTTTGCCAATTGGGCCATTATCAGGCCGACTATGGATATTCCGGTCAGTGTAGCAAGCACGATTACTACGATACGAGACTTTCGGCGTGCTGCCTGCTCCTTGCGTTTTGCATCTTCACCACTTGCCGCGATAAAATCCAGTATCGGCTGGTCCAGCCTAGGCTTCAGCAGGGGCAGGTATTCCTCCAGTACGGTCAGTTGTTTGCGGGTGAGGAACTCTTTGTTGTCCTGGTATTCGCGGTAATTGTTCTTCAGCCGGTTGTGGAGTTCGTTGAGGCGGCGCTGGGCATCGCTGCGCTGTTGGTCAATGAGGGCGGCGAGGGAATCGTGGGCCAGTTCGATGCTGTCTTCGGTAAAGCGCAGGATGCGGCTTTTTTCCAGGAGGCGCAGCACCCGGGTGGCGAGGGGCACCGGGAGCTTCCTCAGGTCTTCCGGGGCGCGGTGGTCGAGGAGTATGGCCTCTTGCTGTGTGGTGTAGGGCACAGGCTGCTTGGTGCCCTCTCCGGTGACGAAGCTGTCCAGCACCTGTTTTACGATATCCGGGGTTGCCACGCCCTCTGTAAGCATCTGCTTCTGGATCAGGTCCGTTTGTTGGGCGAGGAAGCGGGCGAGCACGTCTTCGATTTTTCCGAATGCCACAATCTCCGCAGTGGTAAAATCGAGTTTTGGATATTGTTTTTTGTCCAGGGCCGCCTCCAGCGCCTCCGGGTCGGCCTGGGGGTAAGTGCGCAGGTAGTCTTCCCGCCAGAGCATATCCAGATATACCTGGAGGTAGGGAAGGGAAATCCCCGATTTGCCGGCGCTTAGACTCGCGATCATCTGCCCGGCATTCGCCTGCGGATCTTCCAGGTGGATATTGAATTGACTGGTGGAGCGCTGGATGACTTCCCTCAGTTTGCCCTGTCCCATGGGCTCCACCCGAAGCCGCCGGTCGAACAAGGTGGGGATTTCTTTTTCAAAATCGTACAGCCGTGCCAGAAATTCCTCCCGCAGGATAAAAATAATGTGACAATCGAGGTCTTCATCCTGAAGGAGTCCCTTTACCGAGGCGATAAATGCCTTTTGCTCCGCCTCCTTCCCCAAGATCAGGAGTTCCTCCAGTTGGTCAAAAATCAGGTACACGGGGCGCAGGTACCTGGAGTTGAGACGTGCCACCATTTCGGGGATAGACACCGATGAAGCTATGGCTGCGTCGTTTTTGAGTAAAGCTTCCCGCAGGGAATCATTAATATTATGCCCCCGCCGGATGAACAACGGAAACCAGTCGGTCGAGTCGAATCGGCTGGAGAGGCCGCACTGCACCACACTGGTTTTGCCGGTACCTGAGGTACCATAGACCACCACCAGCCTGTTTTTATTCACAAAATCGTAGAGGAGGGCTATTTCTTCGTCGCGCCCGAAAAACTCCTTAGCGTCACTTTGCTGAAAGGGGTCGAGAAATTTGAATGGACTGCGCATGTCAAACAGGGTTTGAGGGTTGAGTGCCCAGCACCTGGGCACAGAATACATCGAACTGCTCCTTTACGGCATCGAATTTCGAAGCGGCGGATACTTCGAGGAGGGTATCTTCTTCCGGTTTTTTCACATGCTTGAAATAATATCTGCCATTTGCGGCGTCCAGGTATTGGAAGAAGTACAGTTTGGAGATATCGGTATTTTCGATAAACGCATTCTCGTCTATCACAAAAGGCGCCAGGCTGAGAAAAGCAAGTTCCTGGCCGTAGAATTGCCGCGTCTTGCTGTCAAATCGCATCCCCTGGTCCTTTACGAGCATGACCGAACGGTTGTCCAGGAATTTGTCCAGGACATATTTATTCTCTTCGAGCTTGCCCATCACCCGCATCAGTTTGACCAAAGCGTGGTTATAGGTGGCTTGCTTCTGATGCCGGTATTTCCGGATATCAATATCCTTGACGCTGGCCAGGGTGTATTTGGCCAAAAAGCCCAAATCCGCAAGGAAAAGGCTGAGGCTGTGCTCGGCGCGCCGGCACATCTCCGGGATATCTGCATTGCCGATCAGCCCTGCACTGATCTGGCGGCGCACAAAAAACAGGTAATCGCAGGCCGCGGCAAATTCTGCCTTTTCCTGAAACCAGTCTGTCAATGTGCCTAGTTCCTGTATAAAGTAGGCCACTTTTCGATCGTCCAGATACCGGCGTAACTGCCGTATCAGCGGAATATAATCGAAAGACTTGCGATCGGCCTGCGGAGTAGCAAAAAATGCCCGAAGCGAGTCCTGCATTTCCTGCGGAAACGATCCTGCCGCTTCCTCCTGGTCCAGCAATACCTCCCAAACCTGGGCGATAAGGGTAAAAGCCAGCAGTTCCATCGCCATCTGATACACCGTCGTGATTTGTTCCAGCCTGCGCAGGCCGACCTGGTCAAAGCCGTCCGTTTCGGTGCCTACCGGGCAGAGGAGCTTGCGCAGGTGCTCGGCAATCGGGATAGGGAGCGCATTCAGGATTTCCTTCTGTTTGTCCCCTTCTTCAACATGTTCGCCTCTTGCTTCGAGTTCCTGCAAACCGCGTACCTTTGGATGAACTTCCGCAAGCGTAGCAAAGAGGGTATCGAGCAATTGCCTGTTGGGCTCAAAATTGGGGTCGGGCGGGGCGACCGTTGCTTCGGGCAATTTGGTATTGACCGCTGTCGTTTCCTGTTCCGGTGTATAAAATAACCCCCATTTCGCCTGCTTCGGGTCGTCACCCGGCATCATGATCCCCCGGTGGATAGTGATTGCAGTGCCGGTCTGCAGGGTAGCCTTCGCCAGGTCAAATGCCTTGTCGAGGGTTTCGCCGCGTTCCATTGCCGAATAAAAGGTATTTGAAAACGTATGCGCGGTCTTATCCTCCACCTTGGCGCTGGTGGCGATCACCGCTTTGACCCCTGCCCTCAGCAGCGCTTCCACCATACCATCGGTAGAACAGCCATTCAGAAACACCAGCTTCAGCTGGGGGCAGGTTCCCAGCAGTTGTACCAGCCCTTCTGCACGCGCCAGCTCTTCCTCCAGCAGCAGGACATCCCTGTCGGCATGGCCGCTGTAGTGAAACAGGAAGAGGCGTTCCCGGTACAAGGCAATCGTACTGCACACCTGTGCAATCGTCGAAAAAGGGTGCATCTTCAGGAAATAGTGCTGACGGTAGGCCCGCGGGGAGAGGATATCCTGCAGATCGGTATATTCCGCTTGCAGATTGGGCAGGGGATCTGTCTGGCTATTGGAAAAAGCAAAGTACAAAACGGCCATCAGGTGGATTGTTTATGGGTGAGCAAACGGGAAGTGAGCAAGGGGAAAGGCGGAAAGTGTGCGATTTCCGGCCGTAAAAGAGGCAGTATCGGAGCAATAACCCTGCTGAGCAGATTGAAAACGACCCGGGACAGACCGTCCCGATAGACGAGGCACCATCCACAACGGCCAACGGTACGTCGCGTTGCAGGAAAAATTCCCGGGAGGGAATTATGTGTGTTTTGGGAGCCCTTGGGCCTGGGTTCTGGTTTGGGTTTGGCCATGGTGTAATTAATAGGAGTTTTGAATCAGAACGCAATATAAAAATAAAAATTTGCCTTTTGACCGAATAAAAATTTTTCCCGGGGCATAATCCTGTATCCGGGAGCTTAGTGGATTTTATGGAAATATCGCGCCTGCCGTCGGCCCGGCTCCTTCGCCTGGTCAACTTTTTACGCACGTCCTTTTTTGAAAAACCGCTTTTTTTTGCGTTCTTTGCAGACAACAAGTGCAGAACAGCTTTGAGACCCTTTCAAATTTGGATCTTTTTGGCCTTATCCGCGGCCTTTACGGCGTGCGAAGATTGGCGCAGCGATCAGCAGGACGACAACCTGTTTGCGGCGGCCAATGCGTTTATTCGCTTCGACTTCGGAAATACAGTAAACGGAGTGGCCAGGGACAGCGCGGTGCTGAAGCGCAGCGCACTCGACAGCTTTTCCATTCCCATAGCCCTTTCCGCACCCCCGCAGACCACAGTTGTTCAGGTCAGGGTCGCTGTCGCTTCCCTTGGCGGGAGCATGCAGCAGGGGACGCACTACGTCCTGCGCAATGGTAACGATGTTCTCCCCCAAAATGCCCTTTTGCAGCTGCCGCCGGGGCAGTATGCGCGCCAGCTCACCTTCGCGGAGCGGGCCCAGCCCCCGGCAGGAAGGCATGTCATCAGGCTCGAGCTCAGGGATCCCGCTCCGGCATCCCTTCGCCTCGGCTTCCCCGGATCCGGCCGCGGACGGTATTTCGACCTCATTTATACCGAATAGCCCATGCGCCGCACCCTGCTCAACATATTCATCCTCTTCCTCCTGGCGGGCGCCTGCGCCCGGGAAGAGGCGCTGCCCAACCCCGCACCGCCGATTGCCGGGTTTGGAACGCTGAATAAAAGTTTCGATGCCCGCATGGGCACAGAAGCCGTTTTGTACCTCAACAAACCGGTGAGCAGCCCGGTATTCATCGCCGTGACCACCGGGGGCACCGCCGTCCGGGGCATTGATTACGAGTTGTCCGGGGACGGAATATTCCGCCTGGAGCCAGGCCTTACCGAGTCCATCCTGAACGTCACCCCGCTGCCCACGCAGCGCGATATCGAAAATAAAACCCTTACCCTGACGTTAAAAGATACCACAGGGGTCGTACTTGCAGAAGGACGGCGGACGCTGACCCTCAGTTTTCTCAATGCCGCCCATACCGTACAGCTTTCCCTGTGGGCAAAAGATGTCGCCTTCCCCCAGTTGTTCGGCTATACCTCCGCAGGGCCGGTGCCCGTTGCAGACGGCCGTAGCGGCGAACATTTTTGCTTTGCCTACAAGAGCAGCGTATCCCCGAATGTAATCGGTTTCTACAATAAGGATACCAGCGCATCTACCAACGCGCTGAACCTGCACCGCCTCTACGCTGCGCAAAACATCAGCTCGGCATCGGCGCGGGTGCGTATCCCGCAGGCGCTCCGCTTCACCCCCGATAGCCCCGGCTCGAAAACCGGCAACGTAGAGGTCATCCGGCAGGCACTTACCCTGCGCCGGACGGCAGCTTCCGGGCAGCCCCCGTTCAACATCACCATCTGGGGAGCAGGGCGCTATTCCGAAGTGACCGGATCAATATTCCTCGATGTGCATTTCGACGAATCCGAAATCGGCGGGCCACCCGACGTTTTGCGCAAATATGTTTATGAAAAAGAACGCAGACCCTGACGATCCATTTGTTCCCAATTACTATTAATCCATACTACAAACATTTAATCCTTTATGAAAAACGCTTTCTTTTGGTTACCCCTCTTTCTCCTCGGCTTTTCGTTGGCCGCACAAACGCCCTTTCAGGTTAAGGTCATCAACCAGGGCGCAGAGTCCAGGCCGGAACGTCTGACCGACTTTAATGGAAAACTTATTTTCCGCGCCAGGACTGCAGCCCAAGGGGTTGAACCATGGATTTCTGACGGAACAGAAGCCGGTACGTTCCTCCTCAGGGATATCAACGACAACCCGGCCGTCTCTACCGGAAATTCCAACCCCGACAATTTTACCGTCTATAAAGGCGCCGTCTATTTCAAAGCCCGCGATGCTTCCAACGGCGATGAACTCTGGGTTACCGATGGCACTACTGCCGGCACTAAAATGGTGAAGAATATCCACCCCACAGCCAATGGAAACCCCATTGATATCGTCATCTATAAAAACCTGTTGTTCTTCACGGCCACCGATAACACCAGCAGCTCGGAACTCTGGGTGAGCGACGGTACGGAAGCCGGTACCCGCCTTTTTCTCGATATCAACCCGGGCACTGCCGTAGGTAACCCGGGCGGGAAAACCGTCATCGGCGATTTTATGTACTTCTCTGCGAGCAACGGCGCCAATGGCAACGAAATCTGGAGGACCGACGGTACCGTGGCGGGCACGAAAATGGTGAAAGACATCCGCACGGGCACCGGTAACAGCCTGCCTTCCCGTTTCTTTGGCTTCAAAAACCAGGTCTTCTTCCGCGCGAGTGATGGCACAACCGGCACAGAGCTCTGGAAAACCGATGGCACCGAGGCCGGTACCGTCCTGGTCAAAGATATCAACCCCGGCGCGGGCAACTCCAGCCCCGACAACTTCTATATCGCCGATGGGAGGCTGTTCTTTACCGCAACTGACGCCGCCAATGGCACGGAAATCTGGACTACCGACGGAACTGCCGCAGGCACGGTACTATACGCCGACCTCAACCCAAAAGGGAGCAGCAACCCGTCCAACTTCACCGAAGTCGTTCCGGGTATCCAGCTCCTCACGGCCAACGATAGCATTATCGGCAATGAACCCTATCTGCTGATCAACCTCAACGGGTTCTCCGATACGGCACTGATCCAGGATATCAACCCGGGCCCCGCAGGCTCCGACGCAGGTTTCTTCGTCAATAACGGGCATGTGATGTATTTCAGTGCAACCACTGCAAAACTGGGCACAGAACTCTACGCCTACCCCCTCGGTGCAGGGATTGACACCGTACAGCTCATTTCAGACATCAACCCCGGTACCGGCGATGCCAAAGTACAGGAGTTGGTACGGTCCGGCAAGTTCATCTTCTTCCGGGCGAATAACGGCAAAGACAGCCTCCAGCTCTGGGCCGTAGAGGCACGCACCGCAGAACTGCAGCTCAGGGAAATGGATAAAAACCTTTCGCCGGGGGATACCTTGCGTTTCGGAAATGTCGAAGTAGGGAAAACCGCCTCCCGCACCCTCCGTTTGATCAATACCGGCAATGCGCCACTGGTGATTTTCGACGATGGCTCTTCGTCATTGAACGCCTTTTATGCAACGCTCGCAAACGATATCTTGCAGGGTGGCGACAGTACGACGATCCGCATCGAGTTTACGCCCCTGAAGACCGGGCCGGCAACGGAATTGCTCTCCATCATCAGCTTTTCTGCCTCCAATAAAAGTTATCCCATCGTACTGCAGGGCACCGGTATCGTTACCGTCGCGGCCCCCGCAATCGGCGTTTCGGCCAATGGGGCGACCGTTGCGAACGGTACAGCGCTTTCCTTCGGAACGGTACAGGTTGGAAAAGATACGACACGCACCATAAGCATCCGGAATACCGGCAATGCGGCGCTCGCCATATCCAACGTCCAGACCACAGGTGCACAATTTGCAGTTGGCATGGTCCCAGCTTCCATTGCCCCCGACAGCTCGGTGAACGTCACCGTCAAATATACGCCTTCCGGCGCGGGGGCGCATACGGGCAGCCTTTCCTTCACCACCAATGTGCCCGGGGCCGCTACGTTCGCCATTAATTTCAACGGCACCGGATCGCCGGCCACCCAGGTGGTAGAACCACACGTATTTGGCGTCGAAGTTTTCCCCAACCCTGCCGCCGAAGACCTGTTCGTCCGCACCAACCAGTCCGTCCGCAGCGGACTTGCCACCCTGTTGTCCGCAGACGGGAAACCGTTGAGGCAACTCCCGCTTTCCTACCAGGAAACCCTGCATATCGGATTGAAGGGCCTGCCTGCAGGGATTTATCTCCTCCGCCTGCAAGACGAAACGCGCAGTGCTTTTGTAAAGATTTTGAAAAAATAAACATGATAGGGGTTGTGTAAAAAGGCTTTTTACACAACTTCATATTCTTTGAAAGGGTGCTTGGTTTGTTGATTTTGCTTCGCAAAATCAACAAACCAAGCACCCTTTCAAAACAATATTCCGCCGCTGAAGGCGGCAAAATATCCTCACCGCATGCTGCACATGAAAAAGATTGTCGTCTTTACCCTCATGCTGATCGCCATTGCCTGTGCGCCAAAACTTCCGTCGCCCACGACAACGGGAGGAGTTGTGGAGTGGGACTTTAGTAAATTGCGCAAATGGTACAGCCGGGCACCCGGTGAATGGCCAGCCCCTACCGTCGAAAAAGGCGTGGAGTATGTCGAACTAGGCAAATTACCTCCTGTCCCTTATCCGGATGACAATCCCTATTCTGCCGCAAAAGCTGCCCTGGGGAAGCAGTTGTTCTTTGACCCCCGCATGTCTGTTTCCAATCAGATTGCCTGTGCGACTTGCCACGATCCCGAACTAGGCTGGGGCGACGGGCGCAAAAATTCCTTTGGACACAACAGGCAACAGGGTAAGCGCAATGCCCCGAGCCTTTTGAATGCAGGGCAGTGGGAAATTCTCTTCTGGGATGGAAGGGCCGGCAGTTTGGAAGAGCAAATTGCATTTCCGATTCAAGACCATGCAGAAATGAACCAGGATATTCCTGGTCTTTTGGCCAAGCTCAATGCGATAGCTGGATACCGCCAACAGTTCAAGGAGGTCTTTCAGGCCGATAGCATCACCTTCGACCTGGTAGCCAAAGCGATCGCCACCTTTGAACGCAGAATTGTAAGCTACTCAAGCCGTTTCGATTTATTCCTGGACGGAAAATACGGGGCGCTGTCCGATCAGGCACTCCTCGGGCTGCACCTCTTCCGCACCAAAGCGGGCTGTATAAATTGTCACCACGGCCCCCTGTTCTCCGATCAGAAATTCCACAACGACGGTTTTACCTTCTTTGGCCGCCCGGACGAAGATTTAGGCCTGTATCTGCTCAGCAAAAAACCGGAAGATGTCGGGCGCTTCCGTACCGCCATGCTGCGCGATGTGATCTTTACCGGACCCTGGATGCATACCGGCACTATGCAGAACCTGGACGAAATTATTTTTATGTACAACCAGGGTATGCCTCAACCCATCCCACAAAAGTACCAGGACGACCCGCGCCCCAAACCCGTTACCTCCCACCTGCTCAAGCCGCTTCGCCTCACTGAAATGGAGCGGCAGGCACTCAGAGCCTTCCTGGAAGCGATTTCGGCAAGGCCGGGGCCTGTACGGGTGCCGGAGATGGCGATGTGAAAATATTTGAATTGTATTAGAAGGGGCTACATCATGCTTTTTTTGTTTCAAGAAATGCGACGATCCTCCCTAAACAAGACTCCATGGATTTTTCCACATCTTTTTCCCAAAATCTAAGGACTTCCCAACCGCCCGCTTTCAACCTGGCGTTAGTTTCCTTGTCCCTTTGGATATTCCTTTCAATTTTAGGAATCCAAAAATCGCGGTTTGATTTTATTTTTTCCCGCTTTTCGGCCCAATTATAGCCGTGCCAAAATTCTCCGTCGATGAATATTGCAAGACGGTGTTTAAAAAAAACTATATCAGGCTTGCCGGGTAGTCTTTTGACCTGTTTGCGGTAACGAAAACCCATTCCCCACAAAGCCTTCCTGAGTTTTAACTCTGCTTTGTTGTCAGCCCCTTTTACCTTGCGCATAAGCTTGGAGCGCTCGGGCGTTGTATAGAACCCATTCTCTTCGTTAAACCTGGGTACTCTGATTGGTTTTTCAGAATAATCTTTCAATTTAAAATTTTTTGTTTATTTTTTTAAGCGTTTACTTAATTTTATCAAAAATATAATTAATTTTGTAACCATGTATAATGTTGTATAATTTGGTTACCGTGAAAAAGACCTACTCTATTTCCGAAGTTTCAGATATGCTGTCGGTTAGCAAAGAAACCCTCAGGCGTTGGGACCGAAACGGTAAATTAATTGCTACCCGGGAACCGATGAGCAATTACAGGATTTATAATAAAGATCAACTTCAAATATTTAGCCAGTTAGATTTTTTTTTCGACCCTGAAAATAAAGGAAACCATGTCCTGCCTAAACGGACGTACAAATCCATTGAACTTTTTGCAGGGGCCGGTGGCTTGGCCATCGGGCTAGAGCAGGCTGGGATCGAATGTAGCGCCCTTAATGAATTCGATAAGTGGGCGTGTGCTACGCTTAGAAAAAATAGACCTGATTGGAACGTTATAGAAGCAGATATTCGAACAGTCTCTTTTGAAACACTGAAAGGGAAAGTTGATATTGTCACAGGGGGGTTCCCTTGCCAGGCCTTTAGCTACGCAGGTAAAAAGTTGGGTTTTAATGATGCGAGGGGTACCCTTTTCTATGAGTTCGCACGTGTAGTCCAGGAAACACAGCCACTGATCTGTGTTGGAGAAAATGTCAGGGGATTAATGATGCACGATAAAGGAAGAACCCTGGAGGGTATGGTCTCAATCCTCGATGAAATTGGTTACACGGTAATCCCACCCCAAGTTTTTAAAACAATTTTTTACAAAGTCCCCCAAAAAAGGGAAAGAGTGCTCATTATTGGGATAAGAAAAGATTTGGAACATACTTTATATCAATTCCCTAAACCTTATGGTAAAGTCTATACCCTACGTGATGCCCTAAAAAAAGGCGATCTCTTTGACTGTGACGTGCCTGTTTCTCCAGGTACGAGCTACCCAAAAGCTAAAAAAGAAATCCTCGACCTGATACCCCAAGGTGGGTACTGGAGGAACCTTCCCGAAGAACTGCAAATAGCCTATATGGGGGGTAGTTACTTCCTTGGTGGGGGAAAAACAGGTATGGCGCGTCGCATAAGTTGGGAAGAGCCGTGCCTCACATTGACTTGCAGCCCCGCTCAAAAACAGACCGAAAGGTGCCATCCCGAAGAAACCAGGCCTTTTACTGTAAGGGAATATGCACGGATACAAACTTTTCCTGACAATTGGGAATTTTCCGGATCAATTTCCCAACAGTACAAACAAATTGGAAATGCAGTTCCTGTAAACTTTGCCCGGGAGGTTGGCTTCTCACTGATTCGTTTTCTAAACAAAATGTCATGAACATTATTCTTGGGGTTATCTTAAATTAATCGTTTTTTACTGTAAGACCTTAATTTCCAGTAAGGTTAAGTCTATATCAGCCCATATAATAGCAAACCTAAAATTCAGGAATGCTCAGGCTAAAAGAGATTCAGATTTGACAATTGGCCAAATAAACCTCATATTTGACACTGATTAAGTGTACTGCCCGCTAGTTTAATTGTCAAATCTAATCATAATGGCCTGGTTACCCTGGATTGAAGACCATTTGCTGGAAAATGAAGTTGCCGCGCTCGTCTCGGTCGCCGATAGGGCAAAAATTGAGTCGGTAAAAGATTTTAACAAAAATGTGATTGATCCATTCGCTGCCCTGTTCGAAATGGTTGGGTTCGATTTCAATATTGAGAATTGGCGCAAAAGCGAAATAACCAGGCAAGCTCAGAAATCCCTCCAAAATCAAATTGGCAACTTCCACCAAAATATTCTTGGATCCGTAAGAGATTGGGAAAACCTCAAAACTAAACAAGTCATAGATTTAAAGTCCGATAAACGAAGAACAATAGCAGAAATAAAAAACAAATACAACACCGTCTCTGGCGGAAAACTATCAGACCTCTATGATTCCCTGGACGGTTTAGTCAGTCAAAAAGCGAGCAAGTATAAAGGTTATACTGCTTACTATGTAGCAATAATTCCTAAAATGCCCGACCGCTATAATAAAACATTTACTCCTTCGAAAAAAGAGACGGGTAATAAATGCCCCCAGAATGAACTAATCCGGGAAATTGATGGGGCAAGTTTCTATAGTTTGGTGACCGGCCATGATACAGCACTAAAGGACTTGTTTTACATACTCCCACAAGTAATCTCCAAACTCTTCCCGGAAAAAGGAAAAATTGAACAATCTGAACTACGGCGTTTTTTCCACTTGGCCTACCATTAATACCCCTCATTCTGCGTTATCCCTTTATTATTCACCACCGCATCGAGCGGAACAGGCAACACATAGCGGAAATCGGGATAATCCAGCGAACAGATTGCAGCGTTGCAATCCTGTCGGCGGATGGGTTGCCGCTTACGGGCCAGGTCGAAGAGCAGATGGCCCTCAAAAGCGAGTTCCCGGCGCCGTTCTTCCATAATCGCCGCTTTCAGGGTTGTACCTGCTACCGCTAAAGGCATTGCACCGGGGTTTGACCGCAGGAAAATCCTGTTCAGATCGGCAAGCGCGGCAGCATCGTTATTCAGTTCGGCATACGCCTCGGCGCGGAGGAGGTACTGCTCCGAGAGGCGCAGCAGGGGAAAATTTGCCAGATAGTTGGGGGCATAAGGATATTTGGCACACAAGATATCCCCCTTGCCATTCGGCAGGTAGAGATTTCTCCGGAGGTCACCGGAAGGAAAAAGCGAGAGCAGGTCCTGGGTGACCCGGCAGACGGGCGTCGGGTTGCCGCTGCCGATAATCAGGCTGTGCGCGGTAATATTGGCCTGCGAGCCGTCATCGGCTTTATACTCCTGTAAATCCACATAAAATATCGCCTCAGAGAGACCGGAATCCGCCCATCCCGACAGATAGGCACTCCCGGTACTTAGCGAATAGTTACAAGTATTGATCACCGCACTGCTCATTTCCACCACGCCCTCCCAGTTGCCCATATACGCATAAACCCTTGCCAGCAGGGCCTTCGCCGCGCATGCGCTGAGCCATATCGGTTTCGCGTTGCGCTGTGCGGCCGGGCCGATATTTTCCGCCCCTGCCTTCAAATCACTGACGATCTGTGCATATACTGCTGCCACCGTGGCCCGCGGGGGGCTGTCAAAAGTGGAGGGGGTGCGCAGCAGAAGGGGCACACCGGGGTGCGTTGCAGCGGGCGTGTACGTATAATGCTGGGCATACAGGTTGACCAGGCTAAGGTAGCCGATAGCCCGCAGGACGTACGCCTCGCCGAGGAGGCTCTGCCGCTCTGCTTCGCCGCCTTCGCTCAGCTCCGGCAGGGCCGCGATCAGGTTGTTGACCCGGTTGATATGCCGGTACAACTGGGCATAAGCGCTGCCGAACAATGAATTTTCATATCCGGCACGGCTGCCAAAATTTGAAATATCCCGCCAGGTCACAATAGGGACGCTCTGGGACTCCCCGACGGTGCCGCTGTTCACCGCGTTGGGGCTCATGTCCATATTGCCGGCCATATCGGGATATAGCGCATACAACTGACGATAATGTTCCTGAAAAGTCAGGCTGTGATACGCCGCAACCACTGCTGCACGCACGCCGGCCAATGTGCCCAGGGCGTCTTCGTTCGACAGCTCGTCCCGGGGGCTGACGGCCAGGAAGCCCTGACAGGAGAAAAGCAGGGCAGTTCCGGCACATAAAAGATAGCTCAAACCTTTATTTTTCATAACCCAATATTAAACCCGGCCACGACCGCGCGCGCCTGGGGAAAGATAAACCGATACTCCGCAATACCGTTGCGCCCGCTGCGGGTCTTTGTACTGTAGAGGTAGCCGAGATTGTCCGCCTGAAGGGAAGCCCGCAGGCTGGAGATACGCATCTTTTTCGCGATCGCCCTTGGAAGCTCCCAGCTCAGGCTTGCGTTGGCAAGCTGCAGGAAGTCGTTGCGGAACAAATACCGGGTCGTATTGCGGGAAGGAAAATTGGCCTCGTGCAGGCGGGGCGTGTCCGTAATATCCCCCGGCTGTTGCCATCGGTCCAGTTGGTTGACACTTTGGTTGTTGAAGCTGATTTGCCGCCCGTCTGTAAAGGTCAGGTTGTTGACGAGGATATGACTGCCGTAGGAATAGTTGACCATAAAACTCAAGCGCCATTGTTTCCAGCCCAATTGGTTTTGCAAGCCTCCAAAAAAACTCGGTGTCCTGTTGCCGATAACGACGCGGTTGCGCACATCCGCAGCGAGGCGGGCATCGTCGGTAATACTTCCGTCCGGCATAAACCAAAGCGGCTTGCCATTGTAGGGGTCAACCCCTGCAGCGCGGATCCCATAAATCGCATTGATATCGTTTCCGACGACGATGCCGGAGCTTTGGTCTGTCGCCTGCGGCGGCCGCTCCACGGCGATGCGGAGCACCTCGTTGCGGTTGAAGGATATGTTTAGCCCGCTCGTCCAAAATATTGCATTGCGGGCAAGGTCGGCCTTCAGCGACCACTCCATACCCTGGTTGCGCATATCGCCCGTATTCGCCACGATCGTGTTGAAGCCCGATTCACGGGGCGTCGGGATCGTAGAAATGGCATTGATAATCGTATTGCGGTAATACTCCCAGGAAAACTTTAGGCGGGAATCCAGAAAGTTGAGGTCGAGCGCCGCATTCAACTGGCGGTTCGACTGCCAGGTGAGGCGTTCGTTGGGCGGCGCGGAAGGTGCAAAGCCATTAAACCCTCCGTAGCTGTTGTTGTCGCTGATCACATAAAGCCCCCGTGCACTGTAAGTACCCAGCCTGGAGTTGCCGGTAATGCCATAGGACATGCGGAGCTTCCCAAAGCTCAGGGC
Source organism: Saprospiraceae bacterium (assembly GCA_049315745.1). GTDB lineage: Bacteria > Bacteroidota > Bacteroidia > Chitinophagales > Saprospiraceae > JADJPL01. Next base: position 14,863 of record JBMOJO010000041.1, read on the forward strand.
CTTGAAACGCTTCATCCAGGGCGCTGCGCTGAAGGTCCAGGCCGCGCCGGCACTGTAAAAATTTGCCGCCTGGACGTCGCCCCCAAAAATCGAGGACGCGTCACGCCGGCTGGAAAGGGACACGTAATAGCGGTAATCCCAGTCGTAGCTCAATTGCCCGAACCCGGAAAGCGAAGCGTCCTCGTAAGCGGAAGTATTGGCGTCAATATCCGCTTTATTGACGGTGTTCAGCTCCCGGAGGTTATCAAAGGGAAAATTGGTAGCGGTGATAATGCTCCTGTCCGTATAACGCTTCTGGGCTTCAAAACCGGCAACCAGCCCGAGGTGGTGTTTTTCCCTGAATGTCGTATTCCAGCCTGCCTGGGTCGTGCTGATCCAGCGCTGGTTGTCGGTATTGGAGCGGATGGCATATCCGTTTCGGTTGCGGCCGGTGCCGTTGAGGGCGGAGTTGTAGCGTTTTTCGCGCTGCTGGAAAATATCGGCCCCTGCCATGGTACTGAAATAAAGCCCGGGAAGGGGCTCAAAACGGAGGGTAGCATTTCCGTTGACCGACAGGACCTGGTGTGCGTGGTCGTTTTGGGCAATTACGGCGAGCGGGTTGCCAAGGGTTGCAAAGGGCCCGGTGTTGTTGAATGTGCTATCATCCGCATAAACGGGCAGGTTGGGCGGAAAGGTAACGTTTTGAAAGGTGTTCAGGGATTCCTTCGTTTTTCTGGATGTCGCCAGACCCGTATTTAAGCTGAACTTTTTTCCAAATTTTTGCCCGAGGTTGATACGTACCCCCTGCCGCTGGTTCGAGTTGCCCCTGGCAATCGCCTGCTGGGCGAGATGGTCGGCCGAGAAATAAAAATTGAATTGATCGCCGCCCCCGCCCATGGTAAACCCTGCACTTGTAAACGTCCCCGTTCGTTGGACGGCCCTGCGCCAGTCTGTCGCCACATTCGATGCCCCTGCGTCTTCCGGGTTTTTCCCCGAATTGAAAAGGGTCTCGCGGGCGAGTTCGAGATACTGCGGGGTATTGAGGAACTGGATTTCGTTAATCGGTTGTTCGAAGCCCTGCTGTATTTTTACATCAACCGCCGTTTTCCCCGCTTTTCCTTTTTTCGTTGTAATCAGGATGACCCCATTTGCTGCATTGGCGCCATAAAGGGCCGTTGCCGCCGCATCTTTAAGTACCACCAAAGACTCGATATCCCCGGGATTGAGCAACGCCAACGGGTTGACCCGCTGGTTCAGGACGTTGCCAAACTGGGTGTTGGCGGTGTTTGTTTCGAATACGTCGTATAAGGGGACGCCGTCCAGCACAACCAGCGGCTGGCCAGATGCCGTGATATCCGTGGACCCCACCGGAACCAGGGTGTTCTCCCCCCGGATACGGATACGGACCGGCAGACCGCGCTCACCGGTTGTTTGCTCGACTTGCACCCCGGGGGCCAGGCCCTCCAGCAGCTTGTCTACACTCTCGACCGGACGGTCGCTGCGCAGGGCCTCTGCAGTGACCTGCTCATAGCTGCCCACAAGGTCTTTTTCCTGCTTGCGCACCGCATACGCCGTTACCACTACTTCCTGGATATCCTGCGCGTCGCGGTAGAGTACAACGTTGAGCGTACTCCCCGCTTTTGACCGCAGCTCCTGCGTCCGCATCCCGACATAGGAAAAAATCAGTACAGCATCCGTAGTGCCGGCAGGCAACAGCAGCGCATACTTCCCATCCTGATCGCTTGCCGTGCCCACTTCCCCACCCTTCACGATAACCGTCGCTCCGGTAAGCGGCTCCTGAGCGGCATCGGTTATGATACCGCTCACCTTGCGCTGCTGCCCGCTAACCCCTGTGACAAAGGACAGGAACGTCAGCAGGACGGGCAAAATACCTTTCATCGTACCTTTTGTAATCATAAACATCTTCAGATCAAAGCAGGGGTGTATGAAAAATCTTTTCGGGGCGCTTCGCGCCAAATTATGTTTTGACAGGGGTTGTGTAAAAAGGTTTTTTACGGCGCTTCGCGCCAAATAATCATTTGAAACCACGCTTGATTCATTGATTTTGCTTCGCAAAATCAATGAATCAAGCGTGGTTTCAATATAAAATTCTGCCGCCGCAGGCGGCAAAAGACTTTTTCACAACCCCGGCCCCGTAGTTTTTAAATAGACTAGGCGGAGCCATAGGAGAATGAATATTGCCACATTTCCCTATGCCCGGGCATACATGCCCCGGAAGCCCCGGTCAAGGTAAAAAAAATAGTTGCATTTATGAACTTAAGCATTTAACTTTGTGGCGTTAATCAAATGAGTGCTTTTTGTAAGGCGATTAATTTCAGGAAATCAGTTGTTCATCAGTACTGCAAGTCGAGTTTTCTTCCACGGTCCTCCGTCTCCAGCAAATCTTCCTTGCCCTTTTGTTGACTCCTTTCCCGCAAAATTTTCCTCCTCACCGAGGGTTGCTCATGTTTTATTTATTCTCAATTCGTATTCGTAATGAACATTTTTGTTGCAAAATTGAGTTTCAACACTCAGTCCGCCGACCTGCGCGAGGCGTTCGAAGCTTATGGCGAGGTATCTTCCGCCAATGTAATTACTGACAAATTCACCGGCAAGTCCAAAGGCTTCGGCTTTGTGGAAATGCCCAACGACAATGAGGCCCGTGAGGCAATCGCGGAACTCGACGGCAGCGAACTCGACGGCAGGACGATCGTGGTAAAAAAAGCTGAACCCCGTGAAGATCGTGGGGACCGTGGCAGCGGCGGCGGCTTCAACCGCGGTGGCGGTGGCGACCGTGGCGGCTTCAACCGCGGTGGCGGTGGCGACCGTGGCGGCTACAATCGCGGCGGCGACCGCGACAGGAACAACAGGTATTGATTTTACATCGGGATTTGCCGCAAAAAGGCAGCCTCCGGCATAAGTAATCACGCTGAACACCCGTCAAAAGGCAGTTTCTCCAAAGTGAAAATTGTCTTTCGACGGATGCCCGCCGTGGTCCTTTTGCCGGAGGCATAGGTTTTTATATGCCTAGGTGAAATTATGCGGCTCCAAAACGATGCCGCGGCAAAAGTCCTGCCCGAGGTTGTGTAAAAAGTCTTTTGCCGCCTACGGCGGCAGAATATTCTTCTGAGATACACGTCATTTTCGCGATTTCGCTCGCGAAATCGCGAAAATGACGTGTATCTCAAAACATAATTCGGCGCGAAGCGCCGTGAAAAACCTTTTTACGTAACCCCGCGTCGCTTCAGACGGGCGCTCCGCCTGCTTTTTCCCCGCCTTACTGCACATAGACGGCCCATTGCTCATAACAACTGCCGGGCTAAGGCTATTGCCGCATCGAGCCCTTCGGCTTTCTTCCCCCCTGCAGTTGCAAAAAACGGCTGCCCTCCGCCTCCCCCGTCAATCGCTTTGGCGAGTTCGCGTATCATATTGCCCGCATGTATGCCCTTTCCCTCTACAAGCGCCTTGCTGGCAATGACCATAAGCTGTGGTTTCCCGCCGATTTCCGCCCCGAAGACGATCAGGGCATTGCCCACTTCGGCCTCGAGCTGATAGGCGAGGTTCTTCAATGCGTTACCATCGTTTAAAGCAACTTTTGCGGCCAGGAAATTAAACCCGTTCACCGTTTCAAACTTTTGCCGAAACTCCGTTTTAAGTGCGCCGGCTTGGGCAGCCTGCAGCCGTTCGATCTCTTTGCGCAGCAGCTTATTTTCCTCCTGTAGGTTAATAATCTGCCTGATCGTGTTTGGCGTATGCTTAAAAATCGCGCGGATTTCGCCCAGCTCCTCCAGTTCCTGCCGGACGAAAGCTTCTGCGTGATCTGCCGTCACAGCTTCTATCCTCCGGATACCTGCTGCCACCGCCCCCTCCGACACGATCTTGAAGAGCCCGATCTCCCCGGTGGAAGCGACATGAGTGCCCCCGCACAATTCGCGGGAGAACTGGGCGTCAAAGGTGACCATGCGCACGGCATCGCCGTACTTTTCCCCAAAAAGCATCATGGCCCCGGATTTCCTGGCCTCCTCGACCGGCAGGTTCCGCTGCTCCTCCAGCAGGATATTTTCACGGATTTTTCGGTTCACGATCTGTTCGATCTCCAGGAGCTCGGCCTCGAGCGGCTTTTGGAAGTGGGCAAAATCAAAGCGCAGGCGCCGGTCGTCCACATCCTGTCCCTTTTGCAGGGCATGGTGGCCGAGTACCCGGTGCAGGGCAGCGTGCATCAGGTGTACGGCAGAGTGGTTGCTCGAAGTCGCCCGGCGTTTGTCCGCATCTACTGCGGCCCGTACCCCGGCATCCAGATGTTTTGGGAAACGTTCCAGGATATGAATGATCAAGTCGTTCTCCTTCTGGGTATCAAGTACCGCAATGCGCTCACCGGCAAACCAGAGAAAGCCGGTGTCCCCGGCCTGCCCTCCACTTTCCGCATAAAAAGGCGTCGTGTCGAGCACCACCTGAAACTGCTCCCCTTTCGACAACGTGACCGTGCGGTATTTAAGTGCCCGTGCCCCTTCTACCACCAACTGATCGTACCCGACGAACGTCACTTCGCCATCGTCCAGGACATGCCAATCTCCAAAGGCTCTTTCGCCGGCTTTTCTCGACCGTTCCTTTTGAACCTGGAGCGCGGCATGGAAACCCGCTTCATCAACATTGAGCCCGCGTTCGCCGGCAATAAGGCGGGTGAGGTCTATCGGAAATCCATACGTGTCATACAGTTCGAACGCATCTTCTCCCCTGATCGTATTTTGGACAACATCCAGGGCCTCAAAACGGCGCAGGCCGTTCTCCAGGGTGTGCAGGAACGTTTGTTCCTCCCCTTCTATAACCCGGGCCACCTGAAGCTCCTGGGCCTTCAGCTCGGGAAACACATTTTTGAAATAATCGGCCAGCATAGGGATCAGGGTATGGAGGAAAGGCTGGCGGATGTCCAGAAATGAATAATAGTAACGCACCGCACGGCGCAGGATCCTGCGGATTACATAACCCGCTCCCGTATTGCCGGGGAGTTGCCCATCCGCGATTGCAAACGCAATTGCGCGGATATGGTCGGCAATTACCCGCATCGCAATATCCTGCTTCGCACCCCTGTCATAGCTATACGTATATTTTTTCCCGGAAACCTGCTCGATGCGGGCGATGAACGGCGAGAAAATATCCGTATCGTAGGTATAGGTCTTGTCCTGGAGCACCATGCAAAGACGTTCGAAGCCCATGCCGGTATCTACGTGTTTTTCGGGTAAAAGCTCCAAGCCGCCATCCGCCCGCCGGTTGAACTGGATGAAGACGTTGTTCCAGATCTCGACTACTTTCGGATGATCATTATTGACCAGGGTATGCCCCGGTACTTGCGCACGCTCCGCATCGCTGCGCAGGTCCACGTGGATTTCCGAGCAGGGGCCGCAGGGGCCGGTATCGCCCATCTCCCAGAAATTGTCTTTTTTGTTGCCATATAATACATGGCCCTCCGGTAAAAAACGCAGCCAGATCCCACGGGCCTCGTCGTCGGCAGGAAGCCCCTCGCCGGAGTCGCCCCCAAATACTGTCGCGTAAAGGCGGTCCTTTGGCAGCCCGTAAACTTCCGTAAGCAACTCCCAGGACCATGAAAGCGCTTCTTCTTTGAAATAATCCCCGATAGACCAGTTTCCCAGCATCTCGAACATCGTGTGGTGGGTGCCGTCGTAACCCACATCTTCCAGGTCGTTGTGCTTGCCCGAAACACGCAGGCACTTCTGGGTGTCCGCTATGCGGCGGTTGTCCGGAACGGCATTCCCGAGAAAATAATCCTTGAATTGGTTCATACCCGCATTGGTGAACATAAGCGTCGGATCGTCTTTGTTCACAATCGGAGCGGAAGCCACAATCTTATGCCCTTTCGATGCAAAAAAGTCCAGGAACTGTTGCCGGATTTCTGAAGATGATTTCATGAATGCGTATATTTTCGAACGTTTGCGTGTTAAAATGAAAAAAAACGTTGGTTTTTGAAAAAAAAATCGGATATTTAACCCGACATATCCAAAACAACCTCTGAAACACTACGTTTTTTCCCATATTTCAGGAAAAAACAGAGGGTCCCATTGCAAGTTTTACGCGATTTTCAAGTTCCGGAAGCGCATCCCCAATGCAAACAATCCGGAATTAGAGGCTATTTATTTGTAAAAATCAAATCCGTCTGTATTTTCGCGTTCCGTTCAGGTTTCAGCGATTGATCAGGCGGATGCTGAATGTGCCTTCGCAGGGGGTTTATTAAGCGAGGCAAATTTAGTTGAAAAAGATAAGTTCAATGCTTATGGGAAAGGAAAAGTTGGTTTTTAATGTCCAAACGCTAAGCTACGAGAAGGCTAAAGTAACATTGCGACAAAAACTCGTCCGGGTATTCGGATTCCTTAGTGCAGCCGTAGTCACGGCTTTTTTGCTTACCTTCGCCATGCACAATTTCTTCCCTTCTCCACGGGAAAAAGCGTTACAGCAGGAAATTGCCATCCTCGAATCCGAGTACGATAAAGTACTCGACGACCTCAAAGTCATGGATAAAGTGCTCGCCGAGCTCCGCGACCGGGACGCATACGCCTTCAGGATGGTCTTCGAGATGCCCCCGATTGATAACGATGTACTTCAGGGTGGTGTCGGTGGCTCTGATGATTATGTGTCGTACAGGAATATGAGCTCCGGGAAAATACTGATTGAGACTAAGGAAAAAGTCCGCAGTATCAAACACAAGATCACGGTTCAGTCCAAATCCCTCGATTTAATCATGGAGAAGGCGGCGAAAAAAAGCAGTGAGCTCGCCTCGCTCCCCTCGATCAAGCCGGTGCGCTCCGATAAACTGGCCAAAAGCGTAGGGCTGCTTTCCGGGTTCGGCTACCGGATTCACCCGATTTTCAAAGTGTCCCGTATGCACTATGGCATAGATTTTACCGCCCCTAAAGGTACTGCCATCCAGGCCACAGGGGACGGCGTCGTAATCAAAGCCGAATATAAAAGCGGCTACGGCCGGTATGTCGTCATCAGCCATGGCAACGGCTACGAGACCCTCTACGCACACATGGACAAAATTCTTGTGAAAAAAGGGCAGAAAGTAAAACGCGGCCAACAAATCGGCAAAGTCGGCAGCTCCGGAACTTCGACCGCACCACACTGCCACTACGAGGTACACGTAAACGGCAAACCCGTCAACCCTATCCAGTTCGTACTCGATGGATTGAGCCCAAAAGAATACGATGCCCTGGTAAAAGCAGCCGAAACTACCAATCAATCGTTCGATTAATATATGCTGCGCCCTGCCCTAAGTGCAGTTGGCCTATAACTCTTTTGCCGCCTGCTGCGGCAGAATTTTATATTGGGGTTGTGTGAAAAGGTTTTTTACGGCGCTTCGCGCCGAATTATGTTTTGAGAGACACGTCATTTTCACGATTTCGCG
>JBMOJO010000260.1:0-5089 GCA_049315745.1 Saprospiraceae bacterium
ATCCCGGCAGTGATGCAAGTCTTTATCTGATATCCAGTATTTTGTGGGTTTGGAGGCTTAACCTCCACTGTGGATATTGGAGGCAATAATCGAGGGCCAGGCGGGTATGTTGAACGAGGAATGGGCCGTCCATTGGCTGGAGATAGAAAAGGTCGAAGTTCAGGTCCGTAAACATTTCAGGTGTTGCCCCTGGTTGAGGGAATACGAGCTTCAGTTCGTTGCCGGAACGGAGCAGTACCTCGGCTCCGGCTTTTGGGCTCACACATATCCAGTCAATACCCGCGGGGGCGGCGATCGTGCCATTGGTCTCGACGGCTACTTCAAACCCCTTTTGGTGCAATGCCTGGACGAGGGCTTCATCGAGCTGCAGGAGTGGCTCCCCTCCGGTACAAACTACGTATGGGGTACCGGCGCTTCCGGGCCACAACGATGCGATTGTTGCCGCGAGGGCATCGGCAGAATCGTATTTTCCACCGAAAGTCCCATCCGTTCCCCGGAAGTCGGTATCGCAAAACCGGCAGATTGCGTTGTTCCGGTCTTCTTCACGTCCGCTCCAGAGGTTGCAGCCGGAGAAGCGGCAGAAAACAGCGGGGCGGCCGCTTTGCGCGCCCTCTCCCTGAAGGGTGAAAAAGATTTCTTTTATGGCATACATAAGTTAATACGGATTAATTGGAATGTGGGCAAGTCGCCTGTGGTGTTGCCGGGCGGGGCGATAAATTTCCCTCCGGTGGCGAAGGAATACTTTTCCACAGCATACAACGTTTTCAGGAATTGGGTGGTTCAAACAGCATTTGGGGGGTGGTCTGCGAAGGGTATAAGGGGGCGTCGTATCCATAAGGGCAGACGACAGGCCTAAAGCAGCCAAAAACATTCAAAACGCGATCAATAATACCAAAAAGATACAATTTCAGTGTAATATTGCAGTAAGCAATAAAAATGCAGCATGCTATTTCTGTATCCCTTGTTTTTGGTGGCGGGATTGACGCTGGGAATCCCGATTATCCTTCACCTTTTTTATTTTCGGCGGTTCAAGCGCGTATATTTTACGAATGTCCGCTTTCTCCGGGAAGTTCAGGAAGAGACGAGTGCCCGGGCAAGGCTGAGGAACCTTTTGGTCTTGCTGATGCGGCTATTGGCTTTTCTATTTCTGGTATTTGCTTTTGCGCAGCCTTTTCTTGCCGGAAAGGAGGCGGGGAGAAAGGGGCTTCGGGCAGTGAGCGTTTTTGTGGATAATTCGTTCAGCATGAGTGGTTTGAGCGAAGACGTCCCATTAGTCGAGCAGGCAAAATCCCGGGCGAGGGAGGTTGTCAGGTCTTATGGGCTCGACGACCGGTTTCAGGTGCTGACCAATGATTTTTCCGGCAGTCAACAGCGTTTACTGAGTAAAGAAGACGCCCTTGCTGCGATTGACGACATCGCATTATCTTCGGACTCCAGGAAGCTCTCTGCTGTTTTGGAGCGTCAGCGACAGGCCCTGGCGACCGCACCGGCTGCGGATCCTGTTGCTTACTGGATATCGGACTTTCAGTCCTCGGCTGCCGATCTGGGCGTCTATCGGGACACTACCCTTGAGCTCAACCTGATCCCTTTGCAGCCGGTGCGATTGCGGAATGTTGGAATAGATTCTGCATGGTTTGAATCTCCGCTGCATGTGCTCGGCCAAACGGCCCCTTTGTATGTAAAAGTTCGCAACTACAGTGAGGAAGCTGCGGAAAATATTCGTTTGACCCTGGATTATGAAGGCCAGGCCAAGCCTGTTGGCGTCCTGGATATCCCTGCAGGCTCGAGTATAGTAGATACGGTAAACGTTACGATGCTGCGGTCAGGCTGGCAGCGTGCAACACTATCCCTGACGGACTATCCCGTTCAGTTTGACGACCGTTACCATCTCGCCTTTTCTGTTGCGGAGAAGATACAGGTGCTGGTAGCAGGCGAGGGGGCGGTCAACCGCTATTTGGAGGCTGCTATCCGCGGTATGCCGCAGTTTGAGCTGACGGCGCAAAACAGTCAGGCGCTTTCCTATTCGAGGTTCCCGGAATTTCAGATGATTGTACTCGATGAGTTGGCTGTCCTGACGAGTGGCCTTGCTGCCGAATTGAAGCGGTATGCGGAAGCTGGAGGGAGTACTTTGCTGTTTCCGGACCGCAATGTCCGTCTGGAGGCTTTCGGGGAGTTTATGGGCACATTTGGCGCCGGTCTGCCGATGGGGTTTGATACCAGCGCGCGGGCGGTAGGGGAGATCAACATGGAGGAGTTTGTTTTCCGGGATGTTTTTGACAACAAAAGCAGCAACCTACGTCTGCCCTCCGTGCGGGGAAGCTTTCGTTTGTCCCGGAGTGCAGGTATTGCGAGCGCTGATTTAATGCTTTTTCGCGATGGCAGCCCCTTTTTGACCCGGCATAAAGTAGGGGGGGGGAATTTGTTTGTGTGTGCCGCTCCGCTGGACGAAGCGTATAGCAATCTCAGTGCGAACGCTGAAATTTTCGTACCAATGCTGTATAAGATGGCTATTTCGGGAGGGGGAAGCCGGCGTATTGCGTTTACGATCGGACGGGACGAGTTGCTGGAGGCCCGGCATACGATGACACTGGGCGGGGAAATGAAGTATAAAATCCGTGGGGAGCGCGAGGAGTTTATCCCGGAGCAGCGTATTTCCGGTAACACCGCTTTTCTTGGGGTATATGATCAAATCCGGGAGGCAGGGATTTACGGGCTTTTTTTGCAAAGGGATTCTGTTTTGGCCGATTTTGCATTTAATTACGATCGCAGTGAGTCGCAATTGACCTATCTGGAGGAGAGCGGGCTCAAGGAAAAATTTGGCCCCCTGGCCAATATTATAGTGGCAAAAGACGAAGCAGTGCTTGCGGCGAAAATCGAGGCGCGCAGCCAGGGCATGGGGTTGTGGTGGTGGTGTATTCTGTTGGTGCTCATCTTTTTAGGAATCGAGACCATTCTGCTGCGTTTTTGGCGTGTTTGATGTATGGGTATATCCGCTTTGCGCAAATTGTGGTATTTCGGAAAATATTAAAACGCAAGGATCATGGAGCTCCTCGTCCGAAGGGTGACGGTAGTTGACCCGGTTTCGCCGTACCATGGCGAAACCGTGGACGTGTATATCGAAGGGGGAAAGATCAGCAAGGTAGGTTCTGGCCTTGCTGCAGGTGGTGTACGGGAAATCGCGTTGAAAGGGGCCTATGTTTCACCCGGGTGGATGGATGTGGGGGCACAGATCGGGGATCCTGGTTTTGAGCACCGGGAAGACCTGAAGACGGCTTCGGCTGCTGCCGCTGCAGGAGGATATACGGCCATCGCCCCGTTCCCGAATACCCTGCCGCCGGTATCGGGGAAAGCTGAAGTCGCTTACCTGTGCTCCGGATCATCGCAGGGAGTAGTAGAATTTCACCCGATCGGGACAATTTCCGAAGCGGGTGCGGGCAAGCAAATCGCCGAACTCATGGATATGGCACAGGCAGGTGCTGTGGGCTTTTCCGATGGGCGGCATCCGGTGCGGCATAGCGGCCTGATGTTGCGGGCGTTGGAGTATGTGCGCGCTTTCGGGGGCCTGATCATCAATTGGCCATTTGACGAGGAGCTCGCGTTTGACGGGCAGGTACATGAGGGGCTGGTGAGTATTGGGCTGGGCCTCCGTGGCATACCGTCGCTTGCAGAGGAGACGATGGTACAGCGGGACCTTAGCCTGAATACTTATGCGGGTTCGCGGATACATATTTACGGGATATCTGCGGCGGCTTCGGTGGCGCTGGTACGTGCGGCGAAAGCGCGTGGCATGGACGTCACCTGTTCGGTGCCTGTACTGAATATCGCCTACGACGATAGTGCCGTTCGGGAATATGACGTAAACTTCAAGGTTTTGCCACCGCTGCGCGAAGCAGCAGACCGGGATGCGCTGCTGGAGGGCATATTGGATGGCACCATTGATTTGATCGTATCCAACCACGTCCCGCTGGAGGCCGAGCAGAAGCTTCTGGAGTTCCCCTACGCCGAATTTGGCGCCATTGGGCTGGAAACAGCTTATGGCGTTATCAATACCGTACTGGGCGACCGTTTGGATTTGGAAAATATAGTCCGTATATTAGCTTACCGGCCGCGAAATATTCTGGGCTTGCCCGTCCCACGCATACAGGAAGGGGTGCAGGCCAACCTCACTTTTTTTGACCCTCAGCACAGTTGGAAAGTGGACTCGGGACGTCTTTATTCAAAGTCCAGGAATACCCCGCTGGAAGGGCAGGTGCTCAAAGGAAAGGTATTGGGGGCAATCAACAACGGCAAGGATTGGTGGTGGGGTGGCGATTAGATTATTAACCTGTAAAATATTTTGACTATGGATGATGTTCGGAAAGTTTCCGCGCCCGCAGGCACATTCTGGCCGCTTGCTCTTCGTAATGGCCTCATCGCGTCATTGGTATTGATCGCATTTGGCTTGATCCTGCAGATGACCGGGCTTGTGGATCCTGCAAATCAGCAGGGTATGGGCGTCGGGAATATGCTCTCTACACTGTTGAACCTGGTTGTAATGGGCGGCGCCGCGGCCATGGCCGTACGCCGGTACCGGGACGAAGACCTCGGCGGATGGATCAGCCTCGGGGGAGGTTTCAAGTTGTCTATGGCAATTTTTCTGGTCATCGCAGTAGTTACGGCGGTATGGACTTTCGTTTACATGGGGGTTATTAACCCGGATATCCTGGAGATGATCAGGGAGCAGGCCTATGAGCAAGCTGCCGACCGGGCAGGGGGCGAGTTGCCTCCGGAGGCCGAGCAGATGATGGGGGTTTTTGTAAGCCCGTGGTTTATGGCGGTAAGCGCTTTCTTTGCAACGCTTTTGCTGGGCCTTCTGATCGCCTTGTTTGTCGGATTGTTTATGAAGAAGGAGCCCCAGAACTCGGCGATGTGACGGGCCTTTGCCGAATGGATCGCTTTGGCTGTTTTTCGCCGGGACGATCTCATTGCACCGGCCCTTTTCCTTATCTTTGTAAAGGAATGGTCTATTTATCAGGGGTATCAGGGTTGTGTGAAAAGTCTTTTGCCGCCTACGGCGGCAGAATATTCTTCTGAGCGACACGTCATTTTC
>JBMOJO010000261.1:0-5063 GCA_049315745.1 Saprospiraceae bacterium
CGAAATTGCGAACGCGAAGCGTCTCTCAAAACCTTATTTGGTGCGAAGCACCACAGAGCGGCGGATAAAACAGCCTCTTCGGCATAAATTTCGCTGCCATGGGCACTATTATTGTACTTCAAATAAGAACTTGTGGTGCAGTGTGCAATATCTTACTTAAAAATTTGCGAGAGCATATTTTCAAGAGAAGGGCCACGTAAATCTTTTGCTACGATAACGCCTTTAGGATCCACCAGGATCGTTTTTGGGATAGAATTGACTTCATAGTTTTTGGCGACGGCATTCGCCCATCCTTTCAGGTCGCTGACTTGCAGCCATTTTAGTCCGTCGGCGGTGATGGCGTTTAGCCAGGCATCCTTGTTTTGGTCCAGGCTCACGCCCAGTATTTCGAACCCTTTTTCCTTATATCGCTCATACATCCGCACGACATTGGGGTTTTCGCGGCGGCAGGGGCCGCACCAGCTTGCCCAAAAATCAATCAGGACGTACTTTCCGCGCAGGTCGCTGAGCTTGAGGATTTTGCCATCAGGGGTTTCCTGGCCGAAATCGGGGGCCACAGATCCTACCATCAGGCGCAAGGCCTTGTCCAGGCCTGATTTTATGGCGGCCACCGCCCCGGGGTTTTTTGTACTGAACTTTTGGATATAGTCCTGTGCAATTTCGCCATACGACTCGTGTTTCCGCTCCTCCAGGCCATTGATGATCCCGGCGAAAGCCATTTCCTGGGCGGGGCTGCCGTCTGGAAACTTGGCGAGGGTGCCCCTGAGCAGGCCGTTCATGGCATCTTTTGTCAAATTGACGCTGGACAGCGTCTGGGTGTAGCTGTTGAAGGCTTCGTACAGCCAGGGCAGGTGGTTATAGCCTTTATCGGAAAAGTCTGCAAAGCTGAAAAACTCATTGGCGAAATAGTCCACTTCGGTGGGGTATTTGCCTTTGTTGTTATTGGGGAAAGACAGATAGGTGCTGAGCGCTGCGATCCTTGCGAGGAAGGGGTTTACCTTACCCAGGGAATCGAGCAGGGCGAGCTTTTCCGCATCCAGCACCTTCATTTGTTCCTGGAAGCCGGTGCGCTGGGATTCATCCTGGGAGTAGGCGAAACTGCGCATGAGCTGTCCGGAGCGGTTGGAGAGGACTTCAATTTTTTGCTGTAAGGCCAGATAATCCTGATTGACTGCCGAGCCGCTGATTTCGGCGTTCCGCAACTGGGCGCAGGTGCCTTTGAGCACGACAGATTTTTCCCCGCCCAGGATGACCGGCCGTGCTTGTTCGGCCATTTGTCCGACATAGTAGAAGCGCGCTTCGCCGGCCGGTACCTTGAACTCGTATGCCTGGCCTTCAGGCAAAGCGGCAATCCGCTCGATCTGGCGGAAGGCAAACCCGTCAAAGGTATATAACGAAAGGCCGCCCGGGCATCCGCTCATTTCGCAGCGCAGGGATACTGTGGCCTGGCCTTGTATGTACATGGGGAGTAACAGGCATCCCAGCATTTTTACTAAACCAAGTTTATTCGATTGTACCATCTTCGTTTTTTTGCAAAAATAAGGATATCTCCGGGCATTTGCCGGGAATTTTCAACTATTTGTCCCCGTGGGGGGTTTTGATTAAGTGGTTTTTACCGCAGGTTAACTGGGTAAGCCACGCCGTTTGTATTGAAGCAGCGCGTGGTAAAGCCTCAAAAAGTCTGATAGACAAAATCTTAACAGATGATGATTCGGATGAGCGGCAAGGGGCTGTCCCCTTTCGGGACGATACTCTTCCTGATGTTTTTGGTGTTTTTCGTTGTTGGAATATTCCTGTTTTTCGGGTTGATGCTGCGTTTGTTGTACTTCACCGGCCCGGTTCTGCTCCTTGTGGCAGTAGCTTTGGACTACAAGGCGGTCGTGGGGTACCTCAGTGCCCTGGGCCGTCGGATAAAGCATCGTCCTGTTGAAGGGTTCCTGGTCCTGGGGTTGAACATCCTGCTGTATCCTTTGGTTGCCGTTTACCTGCTTGGCCAGATTTTGGTCAGGCGGCGCCTGAGTGCCTATGCGCGCGAGATGCGTCGTGGAGCGGAAGGGGAACTCACAGATTACGAGGAATTAGATAGCCGGCCTATCCCACCCGGCAGGCAGCTTTCCAATAGGAACTCCGGTGATTTTGTTTAAAAACCTCACAAGCAGGCTATGTGCATCGGAGCGGTAGCCGTATTGGTTTTTTTTGCCTTACTCTATGGCTGGTTGCTGGCGTGGTACTGTCGCCAATGGTATGCTTTGCCTGCGTTTAAAGTTCCCACAGATTTTGTGCCTGGTGCACGGCTAACGGTCGTTGTCGCTGCCCGCAACGAGGCTGGTCGCCTCGCGAAATGCCTTGTGCATCTTTGCGGGCAGACTTATCCGCAGGGCCTCGCTGAGGTTATTGTCGTTGACGATCATTCAGAAGATGATACGGTAACGATTGCGAAGCAGTTTGAGGGCAGAGGGGTGCGGGTCCTCGAGTTGAAGGATGCCCCGCAAATGCCGGGGGGCGGGTTGCGTACTTCAAAAAAAATGGCGCTGGACTGGGGGATTCGCTACGCTACGGGCGATTATATCCTGACCACGGATGCGGATTGTGCGGTTCCCGACAACTGGATGCGCGATATGGCCTGTGCTTTTGAGCATAAAGGATGGCACTGCGTTGCAGGCCCTGTTGTTTTTGAAGGAGCAAGTGGGCTTTTACAGCGCTTCCAGGCGCTGGATTTCCTGGGTATGATGCTGATTACCGGAGCGGGCTTCCATGGACGCCTCACGCATTTGGCCAACGGGGCATCCTTTGGCTTTTCCAAAAAAGCGTTTGAAGCCGTAGGCGGTTACGCGGATAACCTGCACATGGCCTCCGGGGATGATCTTTTTTTGTTACATAAAATTAAGGAAAAGTTTCCGGTGGGTTTTCTCAAGACGCCACATGCCGTGCGTACACAAGCGCATACTTCTCTTGAGGCATTTGTATGGCAGCGTCTGCGCTGGGGGACCAAGTCCAGGGCATATCGGGATTGGAGGATTACCCTCGCACTGGCCGTTGTTTTTTTCCATTCCTGGGGCATCCTGCTGAGTATCCCTGCCATGTTGGCCTTTCCCGGGGTTTTTGTACCTTGTTTTCTGGTTCAATTGGGCATTAAATCGTTTTCTGATTACCGCATGCTTAAAATAGCCGCCGGGTATTTTGGGAAGTCCCCGCTGATGAGGGTGTTCTGGCCTGCGCAGGGTTTGCATATCCTCTATATTGCGGGAATCGGGCTTGCGGCCAATCTTTCTGCTTCGTACTTGTGGAAAGGCCGGAAAGTGCGATAGTGAGCAATCAGGTTTCGCTGGTAAAGTGAAAGCTGATTTTGGGAAAATTTTCCTGGGCCATTTTCAGCGCCCATGCAGATTCGGCCAGGAAGACTACTTTTCCGTCTTTGTCGTGGGCGATATCTTTGCGCCGGCGGGCGACGAACTCCCTGAGGTCGGCACTGTCATCGGCACCAATCCAGCAAGCTTTGTGTAACGCGACCGGCTCATAGGTGACGGAAGCGCCGTATTCATGCTGCAAGCGGTATTGGATCACGTCGAACTGCAGGTTTCCCACCGTACCGATGATACGCCTGCCGTCCACCTCCCGGGTGAATAGCTGCGCGACGCCCTCGTCCATGAGTTGTTCGAGTCCTTTGGCCAGTTGTTTGGATTTGAGGGGATCTGCATTGTTCACATAGCGGAACAATTCCGGAGAAAAACTCGGGATTCCCTTAAAGTGCAGGGTTTCCCCATCGGTGATGCTATCGCCGATTTTGAAATTGCCGGAGTCGTAGAGCCCGATGACATCCCCGGGATAGGCCTCTTCGATCACCGTTTTTTTATCTGCCATAAAAGAAGTCGGGTTGGAAAACTTCAGCTTGCGGCCCTGCCGGACATGCAGATAGTTGGTATTGCGCTGAAACTTCCCCGAGCATATCCGCAGAAAGGCGATCCGGTCGCGGTGGTTGGGGTCCATATTGGCGTGTATTTTGAACACGAAACCAGAGAAATGTGGTTCTTCCGGCAGTATAAGGCGCTCTTCGGTATTGCGGGGCAGTGGGGGAGGTGCAATTTCAACGAAACAATCGAGAAGTTCCCGAACGCCAAAGTTATTCACGGCACTTCCAAAAAATACCGGGGAAAGTACCCCGGAAAGATAATCCTGCTGGAAGAAAGGAGGGTAAACGGTCTGGACAATCTCGAGCTCCTCGCGGAGTATCCCGGCATCCTCCTTTCCGATGTGCTGTTCGAGCAAGGGGCTGTCTATATCGGTGATTTCAATTTTGTCCTCTGATTCCTGTTTTCCATGTGGCTTGAAAAGCACCAGTTTTTTTTCATAAAGGCTGTACACCCCTTTAAAACGTTGGCCGATGCCAATAGGCCAGCTCAGTGGGGTTACGCGGAGCCCAAGTTTTTGCTCTACCTCATCGAGCAAGTCAACTGCATCCTTTCCTTCGCGGTCGAGTTTGTTAATGAAAACAATGATTGGTGTGTTGCGCATCCGACACACGCGGACCAGCTTCTCCGTCTGGGTCTCTACCCCTTTTGCCACATCAATGACGACAATGACGCTGTCCACGGCGGTTAGGGTACGATAAGTGTCTTCCGCAAAATCTTCGTGGCCGGGGGTATCGAGGATATTGATCTTCAGGTTGCGGTAATCGAAAGCCATGACGGAGGTGGCTACTGAAATCCCCCGTTGCCTTTCGATTTCCATGAAATCCGAAGTGGCGCTTTTCTTTATCTTGTTCGATTTTACCGCTCCAGCAATCTGAATGGCGCCTCCAAAAAGCAGTAGTTTCTCTGTAAGGGTAGTTTTTCCTGCATCGGGGTGGCTAATGATGCCAAAAGTCCGCCTTTTTGCCAATTCTGTAAGCATGGTTGTCCTTTAAGGGTGCAAAATTAAGGGGATTTAAGTTGCTCAATACAAATAATTCGAAAAATATAGGTTTAATTTAACAGATTTGTAGTACGGGAATACAAGGGGTACAACGTATTCGGCCGATGGTGAAGCATGGCATTTAAAGCTGGAAATGATCAGTTGGCCATAAG
>JBMOJO010000262.1:0-5043 GCA_049315745.1 Saprospiraceae bacterium
GAGACACGTCATTTTCATGATTTCGCTTCGCGAAATCATGAAAATGACGTGTCTCTCAAAATAATGTTTTGCCGCCGAAGGCGGCCGCAGTAAGAAAGTTTTCGTAAAAAATACCACTATGCAAAAAACATTCAAGTATCTGTCAGCCTTGCTGACAATCTTTGGAGCCGTATTGGCTCCGCTCCAGGGGCATGCCCAAAATGGTTGGATATCTCTGTTTGATGGTAAATCCACCAACGGTTGGCATACCTATGGCAAAACAACAGTTGGGCAGGCCTGGAAAGTGGAAGATGGTGCGCTCCGTCTCGATGCCTCCAAAAAGTCTGGCTGGCAAATCGAGGGCGGTGGGGATATCCTCACCAATGAATCTTTTCGAGATTTTCACCTTAAACTGGAATGGAAAATCGCCGCGAAAGGTAACAGCGGCATCATCTTCTGGGTCCAGGATGAACCTTCCAAGTATAAATATATCTGGGAAACCGGGCCCGAAATGCAAGTTCTCGATAATGCCGGCCACCCGGATGCTCAAAACATCAAACATCTCGCCGGCGACCTCTACGACCTGATCTCGGCAAAAGAAGGCGTGGTTAAACCCGCCGGTCAGTGGAACCTGGCAGAAATTATCAGCAAAAAAGGTAAGCTGACTTTTCGCTTGAACGGACAGAAGGTACTGCAAACGACTTACGGCGATGATGGCTGGGCAAAAATGATCGCCGGCAGCAAGTTCAAAAATATGCCCGCTTTTGGGAAAAAATTCTCAGGCCATATTGGCCTGCAAGACCACGGCGATGAGGTCTGGTACCGCAATATTATGATCAAAAAGTTTTGAAGATCGGGGTTGTGTAAAAAGGTTTTTGCCGCCTTCGGCGGCAGAATTTTATATTGAAACCACGCTTGATTCATTGATTTTGCTTCGCAAAATCAATGAATCAAGCGTGGTTTCAAATTATTATTTGGCGCAAAGCGCCGTGAAAAACCTTTTTACACAACCTCTAGGCTTTTGCCGCCTTCGGCGCTCAAAATATAATTTGGCGCGAAGCGCCGTGAAAAACCTTTTTACACAAAACCTACAACCTATAAAAAATAATTTGGCACTTCATGCCAAATTATTTTTTTTCCACCACAAACCACGAGTATCCATTCGCCGGCAATTCAAAGGTGAAAGTTACCGTAAAGTCACGGTTCAACAGATATCGTTTTGATTTGCCTTCTTTTTCCCGGATCCAGGCCTGATTATCGAGACCGGCATAATAGAGCGGCAAGGAAATTGTGCGCCGAATAGGCTCGTTTAATGGATTAAACAACAAGAACATACCAGGCAGTGGGCCGGAGGGGTCCACATGCAGAATACCGTCCCAATCCCGGCCATCGGCACGGCGCAGGTGAATGACATCTGCGTTCAGGATATCCCTGTATTTTTTATACCACTGAATTACGCTGGAAACTGTAGCCTGTGTTTTTTCTGTATCGTATAAGCGAGGGCCACGGTAACAAGCCTGCACACCGGCACCATAATACTGTATCATCAGTTGCTCATAATCCTGGAGGTGTTCAGACAGAGGTTCCAGGACTGCCTCAGGGCCACCGCCATGATATTTGGTAAGCGGCACAAAGCCCCATCCCATCGAGGGCGTTTTTTCCCAGAGGCCATCATAGATATTTTGCCGGTTCAGGATTTTTTGCTGTTCGCGCGAAAGAGAAAAATTCACTTCACGGTAACCGAGGGCAATCTTATTCGTCCCATCCATAAAATACCAATCAGGTGCATTGATATAAACGCCCATCTGACGGAGGTCACGATAAAGCCCCTTTTGCAATTCCATCTGCCGCCACTGCGAATCGTGCAGCCCTCCATGCCCGGGGTGGGTTGTCGAAGCACAGACATCGCCCGGATAAGGGCCGTCATTTTCGAATAAATCAAACCCGGTAAAGCGAAAAAAATTCCGGAGTTTTTCGAGATAAGCCAATCCCCATTTGCTGCCCATACAAGGGGCATGACCAAAAAAAGCCGCTGCATTGGGCTTGCCGCTAACGGGGTCAATCACATCATCCTCGTCGCTGATCCGCCGCGAGCTGAACAGGGAATATCCACCAATCAGAATATTTTTGGAATGGGCATAGTCGGCGATGGATTTCCATTTGAGGAGGTTGGCGGCACTAGTGTCTTCTATATTAAAATGGCTGCCAAAACTTAAAATCAGTGCCTCGTATCCAGTGGCGGCACATTGGTCAATTGCCCTGAATACCTCGTCGTCATTTTTGCTGACGAGGTGCATGAAAATGGGATTTTCGGTGACCCAGGGTGCTACTGTTCGGTACATTTTACGAATGGCCAGCCCCCTGCGCTCCCGGTCGTAGCTGTCCATTAATAATTCATGCGTACGAACAGAGGTAAAGGTTTCTCCAGGGGCTAAAGTCAGACCGGTGAATTTTTCAGGATAAATTTCCAGCAAGCAAGGGGTTTCGTAGTTATAATTTACCTGAGAGGTATATCCAGGGTCTGTTTTCCAGTGCGTTGTTTGGTCGCTGATATCATAGCGCATCGCATTGTTGAAGGCATAATTGGTCTCTACATAAAGGCCGTGTTGTTTTTTCATTACTTCCGGTGAACCCACAACCGCACTCTCCTCTTCTACGATGGCCAGGATTTCATTGACCGGTTCTCCGATCCGTATAGCTTCTTCACTGTGATTTTGAACACTTATCCACTTGACGATGAGCGGAATACCATCATATAGCGCATAGTGGACCTGTACCTTTACCTTTTCAAGGCCAGGTTGGGCCGATTTATACTGAAAAACAGCCAGTTTGCCACTTGCCGGCCATGGATTCCCCTTCCAGGTACGCACAACACCTGAAAAAGCAGGCTCCAGGTTACTGACAGAAATTTTTTCCAAAGTAAAGTCCTGCTCATTCGCATTGAACTGATCTATCCATTCCTGTCTTAGGTAGGCCTGTTCCTTTTGTCCATAAAGTCCACCTATATGTATAACCTGCCCATTGATTTGTATCCGGGCCTCTGGCTTAACCGCTCTAATGAGTTGTTGTCCATTCGACAAATTGGAGAAGTCTGTGCAGGCGATATTGGGCGTTATACGGAACACCCGGCGGACCAGGCCGTTATACAGAATGACATCTTTGCCGTCAACACTTCTAAAGACCCCTGCTTTTGAGGTGGTTCGGCAGAGCAGCCAGTCTTGTTTTTCAGTAGTGTATTTTTGACTATCCCACACGGGTAACTGGCCAATCCCCTCCTGTGCGTAAACTGATAAAATTGAAAACCATGCTGCCAATAGCAAGGTAAGGGTTTTGCATAAAATGCCCTGCATATCCAATAATTTGCTGATTTCGAAAAGTTGTGCAAAAAGTCTTCTGAGAGGGGTTGTGTAAAAAGTATTTTTATGGCGCTTCGCGCCATATTATATTTTGAGAGACACATTATTTTTGAAATTTCGCTTCGCGAAATTTCAAAAATAATGTGTCTCTCAAAACAATATTCTGCCGCCGAAGGCGGCAAAATACTTTATTATACAACCCATACCCTGAAGTAGCTGCTGTAATTGCTGAAATGGGATTTTTATATGTTAAAGATAGCACTATTTAATCCCCACTTTGCCTTTTTTTGAGTCCGGCAAAGCGACAACAGATATAACTTTTCGGGAAGCCTTCCTTGAATTCAGTGACCTGAATTTTTATCCATTCCATACTGCTGCATCTCTCCCTCGGAAAGGTCAAGTTTGTTTGCAATTTCTTTTTTTGACACCCCCAATTCCAAAAGTAGCGAGACTGCCTTATGCTTTTGCTGTTGGATATCTTCTAACTCACGCTTCGCAGCTTCCGCTTTGCGCATTTCCGCTTCCGCTTTGCGTATTTCCGCTCCTGCTTTACGCATTTCCGCTTCCGCTTTGCGTATTTCCGCTTCCGCTTCGAGCTTTACAGTCTCCACTTTGCGCATTTCCGATTCCACTTTGCGCATTTCCGATTCCACTTTGCGCATTTCCGATTCCACTTGGATCCTTTGCGCTTCCACATTGCGCATTGACTCTTCATAGTTTCGCTCGTAGCGCTCCATTTCCTCAAGGAATTCGTCCTCAACGGTCATCTTGTGTCGAATATCCCGTTCTTGTGCCGCTGCTTTGAGGCGCCTCAAAATAGGCTGGTACTTCTCCATAAATTTCGTCTCCTGGATACTCATAATCTGTCGGTTGGTGGTTTGGTTTAAAGGGGAAAATATACTCAACAACGTCTCCAGTTCATCCCGCCCATTTGGGTCAAGAGAAGGTACATTAACAATGATACCTTCGTGGAATAACGCTTCAATAAATGGGTTGGTTCCATGAATAACCTGCATAGTATGCCGCGCTACCAACGACTGTCCAATCAGCACTACCGGAGAATCCCTAAAACCTTCAAGCTGCTCGCCAACGAAATAAATAGCCAGAATAGGGATGCCGGTATCATATTGCCGCCCTGACCTAGTATGGGCCTTTTTAACAAAAGCCTCGTTCGCATATTGCTTTCCGAGATATTTGCGGAAGCGCACGATCTGCCCGTGGATTTTTTCCTGTTGGATCTCCAGGATCACAATTTTTTCTTTGCCTTCCTCATCCCTGATCTTAGCCAGAAAATCCAATCTATAAATCGTTAACCCCCTTCCAAAGAGCTTAATGGCCCGATCCCCGGTGTCCAGGATGAGTTCCTGTGGGAGGGGCTCCAAAGATAGGATATCCATTCCCGTGAGGGCGGAGAGAAAGGTAATGGCTACGGCGTTGTCTTCCATGAGGTACTTAAAGACCACGTCGTACATGGGGTTTGCAATCTCCATGAGCGTTTAGTTTTATTGCCCATAAAGATAATAAAAAGTCTGGGGGGCTGTATAAAAGTCTTTTACCGCCTGCAGCGGTAAAATTTTATTTTGATTGGCACATGATTTTTGAAATTTTGCTTCGCAAAATTTCAAAAATCATGTGCCAATCAAAAGATAGTTTGGCGCGAAGCGCCGAATTATATATTGAGAGGCCCGTCATTTTCGCAATTTCGCTT
>JBMOJO010000263.1:0-5009 GCA_049315745.1 Saprospiraceae bacterium
CATCCAAATTTAATTTGGCGCGAAGCGCCAAGAAAAACCTTTTTACACAACCCCACATTATTTTGAGAGAGACATCATTTTTGAAATTTTGCGAAGCGAAATTTCAAAAATGATGTCTCTCTCAAAAGATTATTTGGCGCGAAGCGCCGTAAAAAGACTTTTTACGCAACCCCGCGCCAAAAAGTGAGGATGTAGATTAACATTTTTCATTTTTTTAGGTTATCCCCTAAGTCTGCTACATATCGTGCGCTTCCAGCGAGGACAGAAAATGATGTAGCCCGGATCAAAAAAATAAACCGCAATGACTATTGCGCGATTAAAGGAAGTCAGTAAGGTGTATAAAGCGGGGAACGAGGAAATCGTAGCACTGCAACCTACGACGATGGAAATTCATCGGGGGGAGTTGTTGCTTATTATTGGCCCTTCGGGGTCTGGGAAAACGACCCTGCTGTCCCTGCTGGGTTGCGTTTTGTACCCTACGAGCGGGCACCTTTGGGTGGATGGGAAGGAAATCAACCAGCTCAGAGAACGGGAACTTGCGAGGCTGCGCCTGAATACTATTGGTTTTGTATTCCAGAATTTCAACCTGCTGGCACCGCTCTCTGCCGAAGATAATGTAAAAATGCCGCTTCGCCTGATGGGCGTATCGGATAAGGAAATGCGTCTTCGAACGGCAGAGGCCCTAGAGATGGTCGGTATGACCAGCCACCGCAGGCAACTGCCAAGGGAATTGTCGGGGGGGCAGCAGCAACGCATCGCTATCGCACGTGCCCTGGTCACCAACCCCGGCTTGATCCTTTGTGACGAACCAACTGCTGCATTGGATAAAAATTCTATCAGCGTCGTGATGGAGGAGCTGCGGGTACTGGCCAGCCATGGAAAAGCAGTCTGTGTAGTAACCCATGATCCGCGCCTTGAACCTTATGCCCATCGTATAGTAGGTGTGGATAACGGTATCGTAAGTGAAATCCAATCCTTTGACCAGGGCCTTTGACCCCGGGATAAACCCTGTCCCTTTTCACAATAAAGTAAAAGCCATGCACTTTTCAGGATTTTTAAAATTTTTACCGCTGCTGTTGTTACTCGTTTCCTGTAGCGGAAAGAAAGATTCCACCGGCGACAATAGGCGCGATGGGGAGCCCGGTACGATAGTTGCAGCAGATTCTGCGGTACTGGATGTTAAGGAAATCATAGGTGTTGCACGGATCGAGCCTGCAGGTAAGGTTATTGTACTCAATGCTGAAACGACCGGTTTTGTCCGTGAGGTACTGTTTGCCGAAAACGACCCGGTAGAAAAAGGGCGGGCACTGGTAGTCCTCGACGCCGAACTGGAAGAGGCGCGGGTGCAGCAGGCGAAGAGTCGTATCGCTGTACAGCAGGCAGCCATTGAGAGTGCCCGTGCCGGTCTGGGCGCCTTACAGGTCAAATTGAAGGCTGCAAAATTTAACTATGAGCGCGAACTCCGTTTACTGCAAGGTAAAGCAGGCACGCAGCAAGCAATGGACGACAGCCGCTTCGCATGGGAGGAGCTGGAAAAGCAAATGCTTGTTCAGGAGGCTCAAATCCGTCAGCAGCAGGCACTGGCCGGTGAGCTGGCTGCCGAGCTCCGCTATCGGGAAGTTGAACGTTCGAAAAAAACCCTGCGAGCCCCTTTATCCGGCCGCTTTTTGTCCTGCGACGTAACCCCGGGGAATTATTTGTCCGCTTCGTCTGCCTTGGGGGACTTTGCAGTGGATGGGCCCCGGGTAGCTGTAACGGAAGTAGATGAACTATTTGCGATGCGCGTGCGCGAGGGACTGTCGGCATATATTCGCCCGCAAGGCCGGGGGGAGGTACTTTCTCGGGGAAAGGTCGTTTTTGTAGGGCCTTACCTAAAGAAAAAATCGCTGTTTTCTGACCGTTCGGACAACCTGGAGGACCGAAGGGTCCGCGAGGTACGTGTGGAGCTGGAGGATAGCGACAAAGTGCTCATTGGTAGCCGGGTCGAGTGTGTAATCTCCCTGGATTAATATGGGATCAATACCAATAGAATATGTGGAGGACTGCACTGCGATTTCTATTATACGATAAAGCCAAGTCTATCGGTGCTATGGCTGGGGTTATCCTGTCTGTATTCCTGATTGGGCAGCAGAGCGGAATATTTATCTTTCTCACCAACGCGATGTGTTCCCTTTCAAGAAACAACAGTCAGTATATTTGGGTAATTGACGACAAGGCTACCAACGTGAACGCACTATCTTCGCTCGATATGCGCAAAGCACGGGAGCTGGCCAGTATCCCCGGTGTAACCCGGGTAAACCCATTGGTGGTGGCCGGCGGGACCGCGCGGTTTCAGAATGGCAAGACTTCGGGAGTCTTGATGATTGGCAGCCAGTATCCCCAATTTGCAGGTGGCCCGTGGAATATTGAAGTGGGTAAAAAGGAAGACTTGTTGCGCGAGGGAGCAGTATTCACAGAGTATTTTGACCGCGATGCACTGGGCGATGCCCGGATTGGCGATTTTTTTGAAATTAACGGCAAGCAGGTATTCGTTGCCGGTAATACCCGCGGCGTATCTTCTTTCGGAGGGTTATATGTGTTTACTTCCATTGAACGGGCCCGTTTTCTGGGCAGCATACCGACGGATAAGGCAAGCGCCTTTTTGCTGGAATGGGACCCTTCAGTATCCCGGGAAGTCATTATTTCCCTGATCAATCGCAATCTTGAAGGTTTGCGGGCCTGGAAAGAAGCAGATTTGAGCAGCAGTACCGTATCGGAGGTACTCAAATCCAGCGGAATCGGATTTTCGGTAGGTACCCTGATTATTTTTGCCCTGATTACCGGATTTGTAATCATTGGCCTCACGCTTTATTCTGCAGCGATTGACCGGCTCAAGGATTATGGCACATTAAAAGCCATCGGTGCTGGCAACGGGTTTATCCGCAGGTTGATCCTGACTCAGGCGCTGATTGTTTCTATTGTTGGATTCTTTATAGGATTTGCATTCGTGTTGGGTTTCCGCAATGGGATTGCCCAAGCAGGGACTATTTTTGATTATCCCCTGTGGATGCGCCTGGGGTTCTTTTTTATTACGCTGTTCATCGCCTTTACAGGGAGTACCTTTGCTATACGACGCATTACAGGGCTGGAGCCCTCTGCGATCTTCAGGGCTTAGGAGAGATTGTTTTTGGAAGTAGCGCTGCTGTCTCATAAGTCCCTCGTCGGCACTGCGCACCAAATAATATTTGAGGTTGTATAAAAGTCTTTTCACGGCGCTTCGCGCCGAATTATATTTCGAGAGGTTGTGTAAAAAGTATTTTTTCGGCGCTTCGCACCAAATTAAAGTTTGAAACCGACGTGTTTTTCATGATTTTGCTTCGCAAAAGCATGAAAAACACGTCGGTTTCAAAAAAATATTCTGCCGCCGAAGGCGGCAAAAACCTTTTTACACAACCCCTTAGAAGAAAATTCTGCTGCTGCAGGCGGCAAAAGACATTTCACACAACCTGCATAGAGGTTGTGTGAAAAGGTTTTTCACGGCGCTTCGCGCCGAATTGTGTTTTGAGAGGCACGTCATTTTCACGATTTCGCTTCGCGAAATCGTGAAAATGACGTGCCTCTCAAAAGAATCTTTTGCCGCCGCAGGCGGCAAAAGATTCTTTGGCTCCCTACTGCGGAAATATGCTTGCAAAGCTGCTACAAAGGAGGTATAAATATCTGAATATGAGATGCATTAATGTTCTTATCCCAAGCGCTATACTGGCTTTCGGGACAATGGTGTCTGCCCAGGACACGGTACGCTTAACGCTCGAAGCAGCGGTCGAACAGGGTATATCACACAGCTATGCTTTGCGCAATCAGCAACTGGCGATTGATCTTGCCGACAGCGAACTGGATAAGCTGAATGCGCGTAAAATGCCGGTTGTTGGTGCAGGAGGTGATTTGCGTACAAATATAGTACTACCGGTGACGATCATCCCGGGCTCTGCTATTAACAACCAGGGGCAGAACGAGGGCGATCGAAAGATTCGGTTCGGTACGACATTCAACATCATTGGGTCAGTGGAGGCAACGTACGCGCTGGTGGACCCGACCCTGGGCGCAGACCGGCAGCTTGCAGAGGCCGGGCGGTCGCTGCAGGGCACTTTATATGAAGTACAAAAACAACAGCAGAAATTGATTGTCGCAGAAGCGTGGTACAATGTGTTTTTATATCAGGAGCAGATGCGGCTGGCAGGCGATAAACTGATAAGGGCAAGGGCCTTACTGGAGATTAACCGGGTGCGGCAGGAAACCGGGACACTGCTTCCTGCAGAGCTATTGCGTGCACAACTAGATGTGGACAATGCCGTTGCGGTATTTGAACAAGCGGTAAACCAGCTTGTCATGGGCCGTCAAACCCTGGCTTATCGGGTTGGCCTCCCGTTGAATACCCCTATTGAAGTGGTTGGTAATCCTGTACCGGAATTGCCGCAGATTGGGGTAGAAGCTCCTTTGGGACAGCGCTGGGAGATCAGCGAACAGCAGCAGCGCATGGTAGTTGCCGAACGTAAGGTACAGCAAATTGAACAGCAGTACAAGCCCGGCCTCAGCCTGTACGGCAATGCCGCGGTACAGCATTTGAGCAATAATCTTGCTATTTGGCAGAACTGGTTCCCTTTGGTATATGCAGGCCTGCAAACCCGAATACCCGTTTTTGATGGGCAATTAAAGCGCCGGAACCAGGAAATTGCCCGTATCGAAGCCCTTTCCGCCCGTCAGAACCTGGAGCGCGTTAAGGAAGATATTGCTTACGAAACGGCTTCCGCTTCTACGGCTATGCAAAACGCAGTTGTCCAATGGAAAACGGCCCAGACCAACCTTGCTACTGCCGTCCGTCTGTTTGAACTGGAAAAGGAGCGTTACGAAGGGGGAAAGTTGTTGTACAGCGAGTTGCTCAACGTAGAATACAGCCTCCGGGAAGCCGAGAATAACGCCCTGACGGCTTCGTACAATTATCTTTTGGCAAGGGTGCGTTGGGAAAAGGCAAC
>JBMOJO010000264.1:0-4989 GCA_049315745.1 Saprospiraceae bacterium
TCCATCCAAATATAATTTGGCGCGAAGCGCCATAAAAAACCTTTTTACACAACCCTAATATAAAATTCTGCCGCCGAAGGCGGCAAAAGACTTTTCATGGCGCTTCGCGCCAAATTTAAGTTTGAAACCGACGTGTTTTACATGATTTTGCTTCGCAAAATCATGTAAAACACGTCGGTTTCAAAAGAATATTATGCCGCCGAAGGCGGCAAAAACCTTTTTACACAGCCCTAAGTAAAATCCTACACGGCGAAGCCGCGGACACCACTGGTAAATAGATACGTAAATAGATAATATAAATTACTAAATATGGTTCAGGTACATACATCAACGGATATCTTGAGGATTGCCACAGCCGGCAGCGTAGATGACGGCAAAAGTACCCTTATTGGACGTTTGCTCTATGAAACGCAAAATATCCCACTCGACAAAATCGAGGCTATCGAGCGCGCCAGCCGTCGCCGGGGCCTGGATTATCTGGATTTATCCCTGCTCACCGATGGGCTGATTGCAGAGCGGGAGCAGGGGATTACGATTGATGTGGCCCATATTTATTTTTCTACGGCTACCCGAAAATACATCATTGCCGATACGCCGGGGCATTTTGAATATACCCGCAATATGATCACGGGCGCGAGCACTGCCCAGGTAGCGATTATTCTGGTAGATGCAAGGAATGGGATTGTCGAACAGACGCATCGGCATTATTATATTACCCAACTTCTCCGGATACCGCAGGTGGTCGTATGCGTGAATAAAATGGACCTCGTCAATTATTCCCGGCAGCAGTTTGAGGTTGTTGTGCAGGAGTTCGAGGCCCTAAAGGGAAAAGCCCAATTTACAAGCCAGGAGATTGCCTTTATCCCTGTTTCTTCCTTGTTGGGGGAGAATATTGCTTGTTCTTCTTCCGAAATGCCCTGGTACCGTGGGCCTTCCTTGCTGCAACATCTTGAGTCGATTACCTGGAAGCGCAGGGAATCCCAACAGCCTGCACGTTTCCCCGTGCAGTTTGTAATCCGTCCTAAAAACGATGATTTTCATGATTTCCGTGGTTTTGCAGGAAAGGTAGCCAGCGGTGTTTTCCGAACGGGGGAGCCGGTTGCAGCATTTCCCTCCTTGCAGGAGAGCCGTATTGCAAAAATTTACCGCAACGGCAAAGAAGTAGAGCTGGCCCAACCCGGGGAGAGTGTCGTCATTACGCTCGAGGACGATATTGACCTCAGCAGGGGCGATATGCTCCTGCCTTTGGACGGACAAATCCCCCAGTGTCAGGAATTTAATGCAAATTTATGCTGGATGGATGAAGCACCGTTAAAGTTGGGCGGCATATACCAACTCCAGCATGGGGCTAACCGGGTCAAAGCAAAAGTGATTAATATTTCCCATACGGTCAATCCTGTTGACCTCCAAACCCACCCTTCTGCTATGATGCGCCTGAACGAAATTGGCCTGGTACGGGTAAAAACCGCCAAGCCTATTGCCGGCGATGCGTATTCGTTTAATAAAAATAACGGGGCTTTCATCCTGATCGAAGAAGGGAGTAATCATACCGTAGCGGTTGGTTTTATTGAAAACTAACCGCTACGGTGTAAAAAGGTTTTCGCCGCCTGCGGCGGCAAATAATCATCTGAAGCGGTGCATGATTCATTGATTTTGCTTCGCAAAATCAATGAATCATGCGCGGCTTCAATATAAAATTTCGCCGCCGAAGGCGGCGTCTTTTCAGTAATCCAACAGCGATGATATTTATCATTGCTGTTGTTACAGAAATCCTACAACTTGAAGTAGTTATATCTATTTACCCTACGCTATAATCAAGGGTTATGACTGCCTCAATATCGGTAAAACAATCCAGTACTTTTGCTGGCAAGCACCTGCCTGCCGCGATGGTCACTCGCCCATGGCACATTAAATTCTTTCGGTTTCGCTTGCTGAGCAGCTTATTCAGGCTGGCCTGGCAACTTACGGGGTCACCATTGCGCGCATTTCGCGTACTTCAGGCCATCAGGGAAAAATACCGGTCCATCTTTGGCGGACAAATCGCCGAAAAAGTGGCAAAAGTGGATAGAAGGTATTACTGGAATATCGGAGGGGCCGGATTGCCTTCTCGTGCGCTGACCCGGTTCTGGGAACGAGAAATCCTGGCTACGATTCAAAACCGTCCTCCCGATGGTCTGCGGAACGTTTTCTTCGCGATTACCAAAAAATGTGCCTACCACTGTGCCCACTGCTTTGAATGGGAAAACCTGAACAAGCCGGAATCGCTGAGCAGGCAGGATTTAATCGCCATTATCCGGCATTTTCAGGATTATGGCGTCATGCAGTTTATTCTCAGTGGCGGGGAGCCCTTGCTCCGCTATAAGGATATCCTCGCGGTGTTACAATCCGTGGGGCCGGATTCGGATTTCCGCGTTTTTACCTCCGGTTTTTCCCTTACCCAGGAAAAAGCATTCGAGCTCAAGGCAGCAGGGTTAAGCGGGATAACGGTTAGCCTGGATCACTGGCAGCCAGAACTCCATGATGCGTTCCGTGGATTTCCCGGCGCATTCGAAGCCGCAGCGGCGGCCGTGCAATATGCCAACAAGGCCGGTCTGGTAACGGGTTTGTCCGTTTGCACAACCCGGTCCTTTTGTACCCGCGAAAACCTCCAGGCTTATCTCGAACTTGCCAGGGATTGGGGCGTCGCCTTCGTCCAGCTGCTCGAACCCATGCCTGTCGGACATTTTCAGGGGGAAGACGTCCTTCTTCAGCCGGCAGAACTCCAACTGCTCGAAGCATTTTACCTGACCTACAACCAGGATCCCAGCTTGCGCGGCTATCCCGTCATCGAATATCAGGGCTATATCCAGCGGAAGGCAGGGTGCCTGGGGGCGGGAAACCGATATTTGTATATTGATACGGATGGCGAGGTGCACCGCTGCCCGTTTTGCCAGGAAAAAGTAGCCCGGGCGATGGAATTTCCGGTAGGCGATATCGTTGGGTTATTGCAAGGGCAGGGTTGCGGGTTGTCAAAACTCCAGGGGCCACCGTAAATGCGCTGCAGGAAAGAATTATGTCGCTTTTCCGAAAAACAGCTTCATCTGGTTTTTTCGGGATATTTCCAAAAATTAAATCCATTCAATATGCGTATGTCACTTTCAAATCCGCTTAGGCGGGCAACCGCCCTGTTCCTCTTGGGGATTACGACCTTTTACCTTATCGGATGTAACTATTATAAGGTCAATGTGCTCTACCAGAAGGATGTGGAGCAGGTGGAACAAGTACAGTCCCAGAAAAAGCTCTTACTCCACAGTGGGGACATGTTATACCGCATCCACAACTTTAAGCTCAACCCCGGCAGGGACACGATAGAAATGGCCATTTCGGTAGCCACTGAAAAAAAAGAGATCGTTCCCCAAACCTATTCCGACAGGTACGGGGAAACCTATACTAAAGATGATACCATTATCAGGCCACCTGCTTATTATACCGGTTCGGTGTCGCGAACGCGCTTCAATCCGCAAAAGCAGCCTACCCTTTTACGGGAAGTCCATTTTTTCCTTAGAAAAAGTGGCCTGGAGCTTTATCCTGGTACCGTGCAGATCCCTCTTGCAGCCCTCCACGAAATCCACGTTATCGAAATGGATAATGCGAGTTCTACCACAAATACCATCCTTGCGGTGGCTGGCGGGGTTGTTGGTGCGCTTGGGCTGATTACGATTATCGCACTTCTCTTCAAATCCTCCTGTCCTTACGTTTATGCGATGCAGGAAAATGGCTATGCATTTCAGGGCGAAGTCTATAGCGGAGCGGTGATGCAGAGTGCGGAGCGGCACGATTATCTCCCGCTGCCGGGCATCCAACCCTACAAAGGCGCATTGGGCATCCGGATTGCCAATGAACTCCAGGAACGGCAGTTCGTCAATCTTGCGGAATTACATGCGATAGTCCATCCGACTGGGACCCGGGTACTCCTGGATCCCGAAGGGAAGCCCCGGGGAATTTCGAATACCCTTGCCCCGGCCACGGCAACATCCGCTTTGGGCGAAGACCGATACAGCCTGGTCGCTACACGGGACTTGAAGGCCTATACCTTCGATGAGCCCGGGGCAACCCAGAACCAGCTCCAGTTACAGTTTAACAGGCCTCAAGGGGCGAAGCAGGCCAAGCTGGTGCTCCGTGCTAAAAATACCCTTTGGTTCGACCAGCTCTATGCCCGTTTTGCGGAAAAAACCGGAACGGCTTATCCCGCGCTCATGGCGAGAATGTGGGAAATGACCCGGGAAGCGCGGATGAAGCAGCAACAGGAACAGGATTTTCCGCTTTCTGTATTTTTACAAACAGATAACGGGCAATGGGTGCGCACAGGCCAGTTCCCGCTCACCGGCCCGATGGGATGGCGGGATATGGTGATTCCGCTGGATATTTCCGGCGTTCAGGGCAATACCCTTAACCTTCGTCTGGAAACGGGCTTTCTGTTTTGGGAAGTGGATTTTGCAGGCATGGATTTCACTAATGATCCCGCGCTGGAAATTGTTTCACTTCAAGCAAAAAGTGCCCGGGACCAGATGGGTGATTCCAAAGCGGCAATGATCCGCAGTGATGATACGCTCTACCTTCAACAGCCGCGGCCAGGCGCTTTTACCGATTTGAAATTTGACCCGGTCAAGCCGGAAAAAGGCCGACAGGTTTCGTATTTCCTGCACGTCAAAGGGTATTACGAGCACATCCGCAACTTTACCAATGCCCCAGATATGGCCGAAGTCGGCAAGTTTCGACAGCCGCATTACTTTGATAAGTTTTCGAGGGAAGAATACGATAGGTTGACCTCCACGACCTGGAAAGCGAGCGACCTTTAACTATATTTGTAAGGTAACTATTTGCCAAGTGTCTCTGCGGCTTTGCCGCGAAGGATTTTATTTGGTTTGCGTGCGTTCTGGGGTTGTGTTAAAAGATTTTTTACGGCGCTTCGCGCCGAATTATATTTTGAGATACGCGTCATTTTCACGA
>JBMOJO010000265.1:0-4976 GCA_049315745.1 Saprospiraceae bacterium
CACAACCCCAAATAAAATCCTTCGCGGCGAAGCCGCGGATACCCTTGGTAAATAGTCACTTGATTCATTGATTTTGCGAAGTAAAATCAATGAATCAAGCGCCGCTTCAAATGATTATTTGGTGCGAAGCGCCGAAAAAAGACTTCCTTCGCAACCCCGTTTCATTAGGTAAAAGCGGCTGTCCCATAGGGCGCGCTTTGGCACCGTAGCGGCTTTTTACTTAGGAGATAGGCACACAATATTTTATCCCGCCTTGCTGTTTGCCGAAACGGTAGTGCAAATCAGTTTCGGAAATTCATGTAAGACTTCCCGGCAAAACCGCCCCGTTGCCTCAAAACCTTTCCATTTTATCTTTGTTTCTGTACTGGTCGCAGTCATTTCACGTACAATCATTCAATGAGCAGGAAAATT
Organism: Saprospiraceae bacterium; assembly: GCA_049315745.1. Classification (GTDB taxonomy): domain Bacteria; phylum Bacteroidota; class Bacteroidia; order Chitinophagales; family Saprospiraceae; genus JADJPL01. Next base: position 412 of record JBMOJO010000265.1, read on the forward strand.
ATCAATTATATCGGTCTTTTCATGCTGCTGGTCGTCCTTCCGGGGATGAGCTGGGTCTACCTCAGCAGCGGCCTTGCTTATCAAAAGGCAAAGCGGGCGGAGCTCCAGCGCCTCGGTTCAGTACCGGCCTTTCCATATTTGCTGATGAACGGCGACACCATCGGCGCCGAAGAACTCGGCGGCAAACTGCTGCTTGCCTTTGATTTTGCCGGTCAGCCGGACAGCGGGGCAGCGGTTGCATTCCGGGAATTGGAGAAAATCCACCGACAGTTCGATGAGCGCAAGGATGTGATTTTTCTACTCCTCGGAAGCCCGTCCGATTCTGCGGCCCTCGCTGATTGGATGGATAAATATTCGTTAGAAGATCCCGGGCAGGTCTATGCCGTGGTGCGGCCCGGCTCGGCAAACGGCGATTTTGGTATCGGGGCAAATGGTGCCCGCACTTCCACAGTGGCAGTTGCGGACAGCGCAGGGATCATCCGCCAGTATTACGATTTTCGCGACGGCAACCGGGTCAGGCGCTCAGTCGAGCATATCGCCATACTCATGCCGTTTCGCGACAGGGACGAAGCGGTGCTGCGGCGGGAAAAGGAAAAATGAGTGCGCAGCGATTGGGTACATGCTATCCATTGCTGTCCGGTCTGACTAAAAAATTTCGGTTCTTCTTTTGATAAAACGAATACGAAAATGTCCACTACATCTGAAAATTTACTTCTGGAAAAGCGCCTCAATACGATCGCATGGGTGGTTACCGGCGCCGTACTGCTGCTTGTCGGGTTAATGCGCCGCATCAAAATACCCCTGCCGGAAGGGGTCAACGTGGACTTTTTGCCACCTTTCCACGCGACGATGAACGCATGCACGGCTGTCGTGCTGCTGTTGGCGTATTACTTTATCATGGAAAAAAAGGTAGAAGCACACCGCAAGGCGATCTATGTAGCGGTTGGACTATCTGTTTTGTTTTTGCTTTCCTATGTGGCCTATCATTTCACCACACCGGAAACGATTTATGGGGACGTTGACAAGAACGGTGTGCTGAGCGAGGCGGAACGGACAGCCGCCGGTACCGGTCGGGTAATATACCTGGTTATCCTGCTGAGCCATATCGTATTGGCGGGCTTGTCGCTGCCCTTTATTCTCTTTACCTTTATCCGTGCTTATACGAATCAGTTCGGGCGCCATCGCCAAATGGCCCGCTGGGTGTGGCCGGTATGGTTATATGTAGCGGTAACCGGGCCAATTTGTTATTTCATGCTTCTGCCATATTATTGAGCACATCAATTTTCGGAAAAATGAAAAATAAAAAGCTTTTAGTCCTCTTTATTGCGCTTGGCCTTCTTTTTGTTGTGACGGACGCATCCCTGTTCGCACAATGCCCGATGTGTAAGATCGCTGCGGAAAGTAACCTGAAAAATGGGGGCACGCAGGGCAAAGGGCTCAACCTCGGCATCTTGTACATGCTCGCAACACCTTATCTGCTCATCGGAGGCATCGGTTTGTTCTGGTGGAAAAACAAGCGCCGGGCACCGTCAGATGAAAATGTCGCTGCCGAATAACCTGATCTGCCTGGATAACGCGCCGGCACGCTCCTGGGCTACCGCTGCCATACCTAATTCTCTTCTCCTCGGTAGCTCCTGTCGAAATGGGAAAACGTGGAAACAAAAAGGCATGCCCAACCTGCAATGAGCAAGACTCCACCAAGCGGGGTTACAGGCCCCAGCCAGCTTAGGTCTGCCCCGAAGAGTTCGTCAATCGCGAGGAGGTAAATCGAACCGGAAAACACCGGGATACCGGCGCTGAATAGCCACACTGCATACACAAGCATTTTCTTTCGCCCAAAATGCGCCAGCGCGCTTATGCCCAACAGGGTCAGAGCATGAAAGAAATGATATTTTATGCCTGTCTCGTAAGTGGCGTACGCCTCGGCATCTAAATGTGCCTTTAACAGGTGTGAACCGAAGGCGCCCAAGGCGACGGCAAGAGCCCCAAAAATTGCGCTTAGGCGGAGACTGATTTTTCTCATATATTATAGTGTTTCCTTGGAATTCCAAGGATGACTGAAGGTTTATTAAAGTGCGCGCATATTTTGATAGGCCGCAGAAGGGCTTTCGGAGAGAAGCACCCCTGATCAGCAATACAGAAACGAAAAGTGGGTTAAAGGTATTACAAAAAATTATGTTTTGCTAAAGACAGGCAGAATATAAATTATTTTATTGTCCAATCAACGGGTGGCACGCCTTGAGCGGCCAGGAAGGCGTTCGCCCTGGAAAAATGCCGGCAGCCGAAGAACGCCCCCTGGGCCAGCGGGGAAGGGTGGGCTGCTTCGAGTACCAGGTGCCGGGAGGCATCAACGAGCTGGGACTTCTTCCGCGCGAAATTTCCCCACAGCATAAAAACAAGCCCGGAGCGCCGTTCGGACAGCTTTCGGATAACTGCGTCGGTAAACGTCTGCCAGCCAATTTGTTGGTGGGAACCTGCTTTGTTTTTTTCAACGGTGAGCATTGCGTTGAGGAGAAACACCCCACGATCGGCCCACTGGGTCAGATCGCCATGTCCGGGGATTGGAAGACCGAGGTCGCTGTGGAGTTCTTTATAAATATTCTGCAGGGAAGGCGGGATTTTGATGCCTTGGGGAACCGAGAAGCAGAGCCCCATTGCTTCACCCGGGTTGTGATAGGGGTCCTGGCCCAGGATGACAACTTTTACCCGTTCGTAGGGGGTGTGCTCAAAGGCGTTGAAGATCAGGTTTCCCGGCGGGTAAATGGTTTTGCCTGCTCCCTTTTCTGCTTTCAGGAACTCCGCGAGCGACCGGAAGTAGGGTTGGTCAAATTCTTCCTGCAGGATGGCCTTCCAGGAGGGTTCTATGCGGACGTCGCCCATAGTATCATTTTTTGGCTACAATCAGTAATTCCTGCAGCGAGCGGATCAGCAGCGCGCGTTGGGTCCATAGGAGGTCGTGCCGGCTTCCTGCTGCCAGTTGGATTTTCAGGAACGCAGCATTGACGAGCCGGTGTTTTGCGTACGCCGCGTTTTCGGGAAAGATGAGTCGGTCGTTCAGGCCGTGCAGGATGATGACGGCACCGGTGATCCGTTTCCACCCGTTGGCCATTTGGTGAAGCTGTGCGGCATGGGAGAGTTTTTCGGCATTTGCTACGCGGAGCGCGCCGGGGATCAGCCAGCGCAGCGCCCAGTGGCTGGTGGGGTAGGAAATCCAGTAGGTCGTCTCGGCGCCGGGCATATTGGAGGAAGATTGCAAGAGGACACCGTCCACGAGCTGGGGGTAGTCCATGGCAAGTCGTGCGCTCACGGTACCGCCATACGACGAGCCGTGGACGATGATGGTCTGGTGGCTAAGGCGTTTTTCCTTCAGCAAGGGTGCGATGAGGGCTGCCTGCTTCTTCACGGAAACTTCTGCGCGGCCATAGCCGGAGTAGCCATACCCGGGGCGGTCTATCGCAAGGAGTTTGGCCCTGCGGAGCAGTTGGGTATCGCGTAGCAACCCTTCCCAGAAAGAAGAAGAACTCGGGGCGCCATGGACGAAGACGATGAGGGGAAGGCTGTCGTAGCCGATTTCTACATAGCGCATCCGTCGGCCTTCTTCCTCAAAGTAATGTACGGCGGCTTCCAGTCCAAATGGATTGGAATTCAGCCTGCGGACGAGCTGGCCGTCGTCGAGCCGGGTGCCGAGGGCATGATAGAGCCACCCGAACAAACCGAGCATGGCGATCGAGAAGTAGGTCCTTTTCCGGCGGAGTAAGCGGAACACCCAGAGCTGGAAGATGGCTTTTTTGTTTGTATTCATGGTAGCGCTTGCGGTTACACCTTCCAATTTAAAACAAATCCTTGTGACAATCGTTTAAGCCCCTCAAAATATTTGTAACACCTGACCAATTCCCGGCCCGTTATGTGTAAAGGCAGTGTGTCGGGCTATCTGCCGTAGTCATCCTGGAGGCGTACGATATCGTCTTCGTCGGAAGGCCGCAAGGCATCGGTATGTTGCCAGATCTCGGCGATCATACCCCATGTGTCCAGGCCGATCAGGCGGTGACGCTCACCTTGTGCGAGGCGCACGATCTGGCCTTCCGTAAAAGTTTGTGGCGCACTTTCCCGGTCGTCGGGGCTAACGCTGATGGCAACGGGCCCCTGCAGGACCTTCCATATTTCGGCCCTTCTGAAATGGTATTGCCAGGAAAGTCGCTGCCCGGGGGCCACCAAAAGAATTTTTGGGCTGAGCTTCCTGCCGGTAATGATTTCGGCAGCAGGGACTTCGTCGAAAAATTGTTCTGCAAATAACTGTGCCTGGTCTTCATCGAAGACGAGGAACCCGCCCCAGGGCCTGGTAGCGTCAATGCGCTGGATGCGCAGGCCGGTTTGTTCTGCCATAGCGATGGCCTTGGCGAATTCCGCCGATTTTTGTTGTTGCTCGGTATCCATGATTTAAGGTATATGCGGTGTTGCAAAGGCTGTCCTTAAGCCCTACTGGAGTTAAAACAAGGGTGTGCAAAAAGTATTTTGCCGCCTTCGGCGGCAGAATTTTATATTGAAACCACGCTTGATTCATTGAT
>JBMOJO010000266.1:0-4966 GCA_049315745.1 Saprospiraceae bacterium
GCGAAATTTCAAAAATGATGTGTCTATCAAAACAATATTTTGCCGCCGCAGGCGGCAAAAGACTTTTTACACAATCTCAATCCAAAGAATCTTGCAAGTAAGTCCTTTTTATGATCAAACCTTTAATGAACAATATAAAGACTTTCCATAATTTTTAACACCTAATGCCAATGTTCCTTAAAAAAGCTGCGATAGTGATCGCTGTTGCCCTTCTTTGTACGGCAGCATTATTTTCAGTAAATGCTCAGTCCAAAAGCACAAAAGGCCTGACCTTTTCGGTTTCTTTTGACCCGTCGGCCCACTCCGGGCCAATAACTGGACGGGTGTATATAATGATTTCCAAAGATAACAGCCGGGAGCCCAGGCTTCAGATCGGGACACACGGTACGCCTTTTTTTGGAAAAGACGTGGAGCGACTTGCTGCAGGTACAGGTGTTGCGATAGACCAGCAGGTCACAGGGTATCCTTTGGAGCGCCTGTCTGAATTGCCGGCCGGGGAGTATTATGTCCAGGGTTTTGTGAATGTTTATACGGAATTTAAGCGCGCCGACGGGCATACGTTATGGATGCACCAGGATCAGTGGGAGGGGCAGCGCTTTCAGGTTTCCCCGGGGAATTTGTACAGCGAAGTGCAAAAAGTATATCTCGACCCTGCCAATCCCCGAAAAGTTGTCCTGAATTGTACAAAAGTGATTCCGTCGGTCAATATTCCCGAGGATACCCGGTGGGTGAAGCGCATAAAATTCCAGAGCAAAATCCTGACTGAATTCTGGGGGCAGCCGATGTATTTGGGTGCCACCGTTTTACTTCCCAGGGGGTATTCAGAAAATCCCGGCAAGTACTATCCGGTCAATTATATCCAGGGCCATTTTTCGCTTGCGGCTCCCAACGGATTCACGGATAAGGATCCGGGGGGCACGCCCGGGTCACGGCAGCGCAGCGGATTCGAGTTCGGGCAGTATTGGCAATCTGAGGACTGCCCTGAGATGATCCTGGTCACTTTTCAGCATCCCTGTCCATATTACGATGACAGCTATGGGGTGAATTCCCCTAATACCGGCCCTTATGGCGATGCGATCATGCAGGAACTCATTCCTGCTATTGAGGAAAAATTCCGCATTATCCGGCAACCGTATGCCCGGGTACTGTCTGGTGGCTCAACCGGGGGTTGGATTTCCCTGGCCCTTCAGATTTTTTATCCCGACTTTTTTGGAGGTGCCTTTTCGCTGTGCCCTGATCCGGTAGATTTCCGGTACTTTCAGGCAGTGAATATCTATGAGGATAAAAATGCCTATTACAAAACGTTCAACTGGGTGAAAGTTCCAACGCCTTCAGACCGCACCACAGATGGGGTAACACGGCTCACCTATCAGCAGCGGAATCACATGGAGATGGTGATGGGCAGCAAAAACCGCTCCGGCGAGCAGGTAGATATTTTTGAGGCGGTTTTTGGCCCGGTCGGGCCGGATGGGTATGTGAAACCCTTATTCGACAAGCAAACCGGCGTTATTGATCCGGAGGTGGCGAAATATTGGAAAGAAAACTATGACCTTCGGGAGTATCTTCAGCGGAACTGGGAAACCCTTGGGCCTAAGCTAAAAGGAAAAATCCACATTTACATGGGGGATATGGATACCTACTTCCTGGATCCTGCCGTCCGCCTCATGGAGGAATTTCTCAAAGCGGCAAAGCCGGATTACCAGGGTACGGTGACCTACGGAGATGGCAAACCCCATTGCTGGGGGCCGGAACGCACCGAGCTCCTCAGGATAATGGCGCAGCACATTCGCAACAACGTCCCGATTACCTCAGGCCAGCGTTGATATCTTTCAGCGCTGCCGACCCCGGACAAAGTTCCTTTTCCGACAAGATATTGAGCGGAACAGCGGGGGTGTGCAGCATTTTGTGGAGGTCGTTTTGTTCCCGGTTCATGTAGAGCATACCGGTCAGGATTTCATTGCGCTGCCGGGACTGGTGCAGGGCATTCATCGCGGAAAGGCGGTCGAAGGGGTCCCAATGCTGATCGAGTTTGCTGAAGCGCAACCAGGAGCCGTCGTGTAGCTGAATATCGCGCGAACTTCCTTCCGGGTAGTTCGTCGTGATTTCCTTTTTTTCCGGAACAAAATCAACGGACCCTGTTGCATTGAGGTGGTCGCGCACGTAGTCGTACGATTTGGTAGAGCCCTTGTTGTTGTTAAAGGTTACACAAGGGGAGATGACGTTGATAAAGGCAAATCCAGGGTGTGCAATGGCTGCCTTGATGAGCGGGGTGAGCTGCTTTTTGTCGCCGGAAAAACTCTGTGCGACAAAAGTAGCCCCCAGCTCAATGGCCAGTCCGGCAAGGTCAATAGCAGAAAAAAGGTTGGTATTGCCGGATTTATTGATGGAGCCGTCATCAGCAGTGGCGGAGTCCTGGCCTTTGGTGAGCCCGTAGCAGCCATTGTTCATAACGATATATACCATATTCAGGTTTCTGCGCACGACGTGGACGAACTGCCCCATACCGATGGAGGCCGTATCTCCATCCCCGGAGACACCCAGGTAAATTAAGTCCCGGTTGGCCATGTTTGCTCCAGTGGCGACAGAAGGCATCCGCCCGTGTACGCTGTTGAAGCCATGGGAATTTCCGAGAAAATAGGTCGGTGTCTTGGAGGAGCAACCAATACCGGATAATTTGGCCAGTCGGTGGGGCATGATATTGAGATCATAAGCCGCCTGGATAATAGAGGCGCTGATGGAATCGTGGCCACATCCGGCACAGAGCGTGGAAAGTGCCCCTTCGTAATAATTTAAAGTATAGCCGAGCTGGTTTTTCGGCAATTCCGGATGGCGAAATTTTGGCTTCAGGTAAGTCATATATTCAAATTATCTTTAATTTTTTTGACAATCTGCTGGGCTGTGATGGGCATTCCATCATAATTGAGTACTGATATGAGCCTGTCTGCAGATATTCCCAATTCAATCATGAGCAGGCTTTTCATTTGTGCATCCCGGTTTTGCTCCACTACAAAGATACGCTCGTGGCTGTCCATGAATTCGATGGCTTGTTGATGAAAGGGGAAGGCGCGCAGCAACATACCATCTGGTCGCTGACGGTCGGCCTCCAGGAGGTCGAGTGCTTCTTCGGCAGCGTATCGGGTTGTGCCGAAAAACAAAAAGCCATCAGGCGAATGTTGGCCTTCCTGGTAGAACTTCGGGGCCGGAATATATTCGCGGGCCGTATGCCATTTTTTGAGCAGGCGGTCCATATTCCTTTTATAGGCTGCCCCGTTTTCCGTATAGGCGGCGTACTCGTCCCGGGAGGTACCACGGGTGAAAAATGCCCCTTTGGTAGGGTGTGTGCCAGGGAGGGTGCGGTAGGGGATACCGTCGTTGTCCACGTCAAGGTAGCGTCCAAAGCGTTCAATACCCTCCAGTTCTTGAGCTGAAAGGACTTTTCCCCGCTGGTATTTTCGGCTATCGTCCCACTCGAAAGGCGGGGAGATATGCTCGTTCATACCCAGGTCCAGGTCGGTCATGACGATAACAGGCGTTTGCAACTGTTCAGCGAGGTCGAAGGCATCGGCGGTCATGTCGAAACATTCCTTGGGGTTGGAAGGGAAGAGCAACACATGCCGGGTATCCCCATGGGAGGCGTATGCTGCCTCGAGGATATCAGACTGCTGGGTGCGGGTCGGCATTCCGGTAGAGGGCCCTGTGCGCTGTACATCAATGAGCACGGAGGGGATTTCGGCGAAATAAGCCAGGCCCAGGAATTCGTTCATAAGGGAAAGGCCTGGGCCGCTGGTAGCTGTGAAGGACCTTGCCCCATTCCAACCGGCCCCAATGACCATGCCAATTGCGGCAAGTTCGTCTTCTGCCTGGATAATCGCCACATTGCGTTCCCCTGTCTCAGGGTTTTCCCGAAATGCTTTGGCGTAATCCATAAACGACTCTACAACAGAAGTGGAGGGCGTGATAGGATACCAGGCGGCGACGGTGGCGCCACCATAAATTGCCCCCAGGGCACAGGCAGAATTGCCGTCCACGAGGATAGCATCTCCGATGGCATTTCTTTTTTCCACCCTGAGATCAAGAGGATAGGAAAAATGCCGGTGCACGTAATCAATTCCCATTTGAAGGGCTTTGAGGTTGGGTTCTATGAGTTTTTCCTTGCCGGCAAACTGGTCGGCGAGGAGTCCGTGGAAGACCCCAAAATCAATTTCGAGTAGTGCAGAAAGTGCCCCTACGTAGATGATATTTTTGAAAAGTTGCCGCTGTCGGGCATCCGAATAGGCTTCATTGCACATCTCCATCATGGGGATGCCAAGGAAATGTAGCTCTTCCTTCAGATAATCAGGAGGTAATTTTTTGGTGCTGTCATAGATAAGGTATCCGCCTTCCCGGACGCTTTCGATATCCCCCTTCATGCTCTGGGGGTTCACGGCGACCATCAGGTCAATTCCTTCTCTTCTGCCCAGGTAGCCTTTTTCACTTACCCGCACCTCGTACCACGTTGGCAAGCCCTGAATATTGGAAGGAAAAATATTTTTAGGGGTAGCATGTACGCCCATTCGGAAAATGGATTTGCAGAACAGGGCATTTGCACTCGCGGAGCCGGTTCCGTTTACATTGGCAAAGCGCACGACGAAATCGTTGATCCTTAATGGTACTGACATGAGCGGCGGTCGGCTTTGGTTACCTGATAATAAAATTTCTGCATATCCCACGCGGCAGTTGGGCAGCGTTCGGCGCAAAGCCCACAATGGAGGCACATATTCTCGTCCTTCACCATGATATTCATGGTTTTGAGGGGTGCAGAGACGTATAGGTCCTGTTCCAAATTGTTTGCTGGTGCATTGAGCATCGTGCGCAGGACATCCTCCTCTTCATTGATCGTAAACGTAATACAAGAGGTAGGGCAAATATCCATGCACGCATCGCATTCGATACATTTTTCTGCCGTGAATACCGTCTGGACATCGCA
>JBMOJO010000267.1:0-4962 GCA_049315745.1 Saprospiraceae bacterium
CAAAATCATGAAAAACACGTCGGTTTCAAAAGAATATTCTGCCGCCGTAGGCCGTAAAAATACTTACAAAAAAAAGTCCAAGCGGATAAAACAAGTTTATACATTTGATGTTTATACATTTAATTTGAACGACATGAAGATCGAGGAAGCCATACAACAGAAAAAGTTCAGGACGGAGCATCAAAAGCTCATCGTGAACGTCCTGTATTCAGCTTCCTGGATCAGCCAGTCCAGCGCGCGTTTGCTCAAGCCTTTTGGCATATCCCAGGAGCAGTACAACATCTTGCGCATCCTGCGGGGCGTGCACCCGGAACCTGCTACCGTCAAAATGTTGACGGAGCGGATGATAGACAAAATGTCCAACGCTTCTCGCCTGGTGGAAAAACTCCGCCAAAAAGGTCTGGTAGAACGCAGAGAGTGCCCGATAGACCGCCGCAGGGTTGACGTCTGTGTCACGGAGAAGGGCCTGGTGTTGCTGGAACAGGCTGGAAAAGTGATGGGCACAGACCTCGAACTGCGGGTTCGCCTGGACGAGCAGGAGGCAGAAATGCTCAATGCTTTGCTCGATAAGATGAGGGGTTAGCATAGTGAGGGAAAGACCTTAACTAAATTGTCTAAACATTTTTTCTGATTTGATATTTATTCGTAAACATTAAACTTTTTATTCCAATGAAGAATTTCGCAATCATCCTTTCCTTGGCCGTAGTATTCGGTTTCGCATTTAATAATCCTGCAAAAGCGCCGGAAGCGGTAGCTGTGGACACAAAGGCCAGCTATGTCCAGTGGACGGGCTACAAAGTGACCGGCAAGCATTTCGGCAAAGTGCGTTTGCAGAGCGGCAGCCTGGAGTATTCCAATGGCACTCTGACCGGTGGGTCTTTCGTCATGGACATGAAGTCTATCTCCGTCGAGGATATGTCCGGCGGCGGTGCCGACAAACTGCGCGGCCACCTGATGTCCGCAGATTTCTTTGGCGTGGACAATTACCCGACCGCAAAGTTCCAGATTACAAAAGTGGTTAGCCGCGGCACGCCAGGTGCGTACAAGATCATCGGCAACCTGACCGTCAAGCAGACGACAAAGGAAGTTCGTTTTAACGCGGATTTGAAAGAAGAAAATGGCAAAACCGTTGGCATGGCCAAGATCACGCTCGACCGCTCCGAGTACGATATCCGCTATGGCTCCGGTACGTTCTTCGAAAACCTGGGCGACAAAACCATCTACGACGAGTTCGACCTGGAGATCAACCTCGTACTGACGAAGTAATTCAAAGTGTTGTTTAAAGACAATGCTGCCCCGTCTTAAAATGGTTATGGGGTTTTGTGAAAACCCTTCTCATGGCGCTTCGCGCCAAACTATTCTTTGAGGGGTTGTCTAAAAAGGTTTTTGCCGCCTGCGGCGGCAGAATATTATTTTGGGAGACACATCATTTTTGAAATTTCGCTTTGCGAAATTTCAAAAATGATGTGTCTCCCAAAAGATAATTTGGGGCGAAGCGCCTTAAAAAGCCTTTTACACGACCCCAAACCCTTTGTACACAACTTCAAAGGGTATTCTGCCGCCGTGGGCGATAAAATTTTCTCCTCACACTTCCACATAAGTTACGCCGGCAGGGTAATCCTTTTTCAGCAAGTCCACAATTTTCGCATAAAAACCGGGGGTTTCTATAAAATCGTGCCCTTTCATTTGAATGATCAGGGTGGGTTGCACGAGGTCGGAGCGGAAAAAATCCAGATAGGCCTGCTGGATTTGCTGCAAGTAGGCCGCGCTGATCTCGGTCTCGAAGCTCCGTGCGCGTTTGCGAATATTTTCCTGGAGGTAATTTACCGGCCGGTGAAGGTACACGAGCAGGTCAGGCCTGGGAAATTGTGCGTTCAGGATATGGAATAGGCGCTGGAACAATCGGTATTCTTCGTCCGAGAGGTTGTTTTTCGCAAAAAGCAGCGTTTTGAGAAAAAAATAATCCGCGATGATGGTGCCGTCAAACAGATTGGTTTGCTGGAGTTCTTCTTGTAGTTGTTTGTGCCTTTCCGTCATAAAAAACAATTCCACGGAGAAGGCATGCCTTTCGGGGTTTTCATAAAAAAAAGGCAGGAAAGGATTGTCGGAAAATTGTTCCAGGATAAGCCGGCAGCCGTAGTCAGCAGACAGCATCTGGCACAGCGTAGTTTTACCTGCGCCGATATTGCCCTCTATAGCGATGAATTGATGTGGAAAGGCGCTCATAGTTCAACGGGTATGGCACGAAGTGGATCGGTGGAAGATTCCAGAAGTTCCCGGATGGATTTTTTGCTGATCGGGTGGATAAAGGCCGCTGCGATTTCGGCCAAAGGGGCCAGGACGAAATTCCGCTGTTCGATCCAGGGGTGCGGGATCTGCAAAGTATCGCTTTGATAGATGACCTGGTCGTAAAACAGGATGTCAATATCAATAATCCGCCGGTCCCACTTTGTGATCCGCTCCCTCCCCATCTGCCTTTCGATGGCCTGTACCTCCAGGAGCAGCAACTCGGGTTCCAGCAGGGTTTCGACCAGCACCACCTGGTTCAGAAATGCAGGTTGGTCGTATAAACCCCAGGGGTCAGTAAGGAAAACAGCGGACATGGCGCGTACCGGCCCCAATTTTGCACCAATCGCCGTAGTCGCATGGTGTAAATATGCCATTTTATCGCCAATATTGGAGCCCAGGCCCAGGTAGGCAAAATGGGCACGCGCACCAACAGCTTCCTTCATCAGCTATTTTCCTCCAGGAGGTTTTGGATTTGGGATTCCGTATTCCGCAGATGCTCGCGGCAAAAACGGATCAACTTAGAGGCACGCTCCAACGTAGCGGGCAACTCGTCAATACCGATGGAATTATCTTGCATGGCCTGCACGATACCCTGAAGTTCGTCGAAAGCAGATTGGTAGCTTAACTTTTCCATGCCGCAAAGATACAATTTTTAATAGACTTGCTGCGATGGGTAATCATTGTGGGAGAAATGAGCTATTTTTTGACCAAACGAAGCCTTTTTGAGGGAGCGTAGCCCAGCTACGTGACCGAAAAAAGGTGCAGTGTGGGCGAAAAAGAGCAATTTTTACCCAATGAGAATCCCATCGCAACAAGTCTAATGCACTTCCCTCGTCAATTGACCGGCTCTGGCGCTAAAAATGCCCTGGCAAACCAATACATAACGCTTTTTTTTACACCATGCTGCCCCACGAAACGCAACAGTGCTCACCGCATCAACTGCACCGTGCCGGAGAAAGGACGCTCCCCGTCATCATCCATCTTTACCGTGGCGATGAACGCATAAAGGCCTGGAGGTGCGGCCCGCCCTGCTACCGTTCCATCCCATCCGTCCCGCCCATCAGGGGAGATGCCCTGCCTTTCAAACACCAGCCCTCCCCAGCGGTCATAGACCCTGAGGGAGCTGATCAGCACCAGGTCCGTACCACCCATCAGATTGAATTTATCGTTAATCCCGTCGCCATTTGGTGAAAACGCACTGGGAAAATACACGTTATAGTAGGAAAGCTGAAGTACGACAAGACTGTCACAGCCATAAACTGAACGCAGACGCAGGGCGTGCTGTCCCGGCGTCCTGAATTTTTTTCCTTCGGCCTGATAAAATTCATTGGGGAAGATCTTCACCTGGAGGGTATCGCTCATATCGTCTATTTCGACAAGGTCCAGCACCACAATGCTGTCGCAGCCGTTTTTACTCCGCAAGGTATCCAGATATTCTCCCGGGTACCTGATGCGGGCGCCGTTGAAGCCAAAATCAGATCCTTTACAGAAATAAGCGCGATTACGGGTCTGAGTGAACGGTTTTCGGTAAAGAAAGGGCGGGGTGACTTTACACCCGGTGCCGTCGGATATACGGACCTGATAATCGCCTTCTCCGGTTTTGACTTTTAACCTGGGCATGGTTTCCCCAACAAGGGCAACCCCTTCCTTGAACCACTGATAACGTCTGCCGGGGATGTTGAGGGTCTCCAGGGAGAAAGTGTCGCTGCAAAGGTTCCCGATGGGATTGATGACTAATCCAAACGCTTTCTCGTCGGCAAGTACCAGATTGTCTAAAAAATAATACGTGTCAAAAAATGTATTCACCGGCTGGCAGTCCGGCCCAATCGCAATGGCATGGATATCGGTGCCGGGCGAAATCTGTATTGCTTTCAGTTGCCATTCATTTTGCCCGCTGGCATAGACCTTGCCCAGCTCGGCCCAACCCGGGCCATTGGTCGGACAACCAAAATCGGTATTGCCGGTGCCAAAAGGCAGGAACTTGCAATCTGTTGTACCATAAAAGACGATATCCAGGGGAGGGGAATGCTCCGGGCGGGTAAAGCCGATATTAAAGCGGATGAGATAGGTGGTGCCGGCTTTCATAGGGGCGTTCAGGCAGGCCCCTGCATATTCCTTCCAATTAGGCACCCTATTGGACGCATAGCGCCCGTTTCGGAACCCAACGACCGCTTCCCCATCGGGAAAGGGCAGCGGTGGCGGCAAGGCATTCCATCCTTTCCAGCCACATACATGCAAGTAATCCGTCGTCGCCTCCGAGGCCTGGATCCAGGTTTTGGCACAATCCAGCTGACTGCGATCCTGTGGGCAGCATTCCTTTTCTTCAAAAGAGGGATTGGGAATGAGGGAAACCGGCCGGGCATCCGCACAAATACAATCCGGGTCGTTGAGATCAATCTGCCCATCCTCATCATCGTCCAGGGCATTTTCGCAGATCTCTGCTTTGGGCGGGGTAACATGCCATTCTTTGATCACCGAATCGGAGATCAGGGTGAACACGCCTGCCACAGGGCAACCCAGCGCCAGAACAAAGAGCAAATTTCCGAAAGATCCCTGCTGCATATTATTTGCTGTAACTATTTACCAGATGTTTCCGCGGCTTCGCCACGAAGGATTTTTTTGGTGTGCGTGCATCTTTTACGCGCGTTCGCGCGTAAAAGATGCACGCACACC
>JBMOJO010000268.1:0-4947 GCA_049315745.1 Saprospiraceae bacterium
ACGATTTCGCTTCGCGAAATCGTGAAAATGACGCGTCTCTCAAAATATAATTCGGTGCGAAGCGCCGTAAAAAACCTTTTTACACAACCCCAGACTTTTTACACAACCCCTACTAAAAGAATATTTCATAATACAGCCTGTGGTGCCTTGAGCCGGCTTTTGGCACAGGTACGGGCGCGCCGTATCGGGGCCTTTACGTATTCAGGCGCCGAGATAATGCTTGAGCAGCTTGCTCCGGTTGGCAGAGCGCAGTTTGTTGATTGCTTTATCTTTAATTTGGCGGACGCGTTCGCGGGTGAGGCCAAACTTCTCGCCGATATCTTCGAGCGACATCGGGTGTTCGATGCCGATGCCGAAATAAAGTTTGATGACATCGCATTGCCGGTCGGTGAGCGTACTGAGCGATCGCTCGATTTCGCGGCGCAGCGATTCGTTGTAATCCAGCTCCTGATCGGTGTTCGGGGTGCTGTTATTTTCGAGTACGTCGAGGAGGGAATTGTCTTCTCCCTCTACAAACGGGGCATCCATAGAGACGTGGCGGGCGGCTACACCAAGGGTAGTTTCCACCTCCTCGGTGGGAATATCCAGCAGTTCGGCCAATTCTTCGGGAGAAGGCTCCCTTTCGAACTCCTGTTCCAGTTCGGAGAACGCTTTATTAATTTTGTTGAGTGACCCTACTTTATTGAGCGGCAGGCGGACGATCCGGGATTGTTCTGCCAGGGCCTGGAGGATGGATTGGCGGATCCACCACACTGCGTAGGAAATAAATTTGAAGCCGCGCGTTTCATCGAAGCGTTGCGCGGCTTTGATGAGGCCGAGGTTGCCTTCGTTGATGAGGTCGCTCAGGGAGAGGCCTTGGTTTTGGTATTGCTTGGCAACAGAGACGACGAACCGGAGGTTGGCTTTCGTTAATTTTTCGAGGGATGCTTGGTCGCCCTGTTTAATTTTTTTTGCAAGTTCTACTTCTTCTTCGGGGGTGAGCAGGTCAACCTTGCCGATTTCCTGGAGATATTTTTCCAGGGATTGGCTTTCCCGGTTGGTAATGGATTTCGTAATCTTTAGCTGTCTCATCTATTTAAACGCGTTTTGCTCAAAAGGTAATGGATGGTTAACGCACAGGAAAAGAAAAAGGTTGAGGGGTGTATGCCAAACGGCACATTATTCCCGGGGTGTACTGATTTTTGCTTTGGGACAAAGCAAACCCACAAACGACAAAAGTACCTGTTTAATAGAATCCTGTCAATACTATGAGGTTTGAAAGCGCAAAAAAGTTTTTTGTAAGGCCGACAGACCAAGAAAAAAAAATTCAGGTTTGGAATTATCGGTTTTTTATTTTTTATTGCGGCAAAATGGCGCTGTTTTGGCCTGCCTAAGACCTCTTTAATGACAAGTATATGAAACGTGTCAGGATCAAGATGGAATTCATCTTCCGTGCTTCTCCGACTATCCTCTATCAGTTTCTGACAACGCCTGCTTGTCTGGTGCGCTGGTTTTGTGACGAGGTGGACATCACGGGTGATTTATATGCCTTTTCCTGGAGTGGCTTTTCCGAGGAGGCGCTGTTGCTCGACGACATCGAAGATGAGCTGTTGCGTTTCAAGTGGATTGAGGCGCCTGCCGACGATGAGTTCCTGGAATTTAAGATCTATGAATCCCCGGTTACTGGGGAGACGGTGCTTGAGCTGACTGATTTTTGCGATGCCGGCGAAGAAAATGACCAGAAACAATACTGGGCCACGCAAATGCAAAACCTGCAGAAAGAAACTGGAGGTTTCGGATAGTTTTTTTTCCTGTTTTTTATGAAAATATTTTTTGGACTTTCGCTTGACCACCCCGTCCGTCCCCTGCCGGAATGGATTGGAAGTAACGCGGTTTGTGCAGGCCCGGTCAAATTTCTGCAATTGCTCGAGGGTCTCGTCGGTCGTCTGAGGGAGGAAAAGGAGATAGATTACCTGCGCGTAGAAGAATACCGCCAGGCGCTCCGGGCGTATTTGGCAAATTCGAACGGCGGGGTGTTTTATCGCGATGCTTTTGCCGCAGATCCCTTTGCCGTTGCTGCCGAGCTGCTTGACCGGCGCGATGAATTGCGATTGGCCGGCTGGGATTTCAGCGCGAAGGGGGCAATACCCGACCGCCTGGCTAGTCTTGCGGCGATCGAGGCCGGCGTCCGCAACGGCAGTGTTCAGCTTTCCAGGGGATTTGCGGAGCGTTTTACGGAGATGTTACAGGCGCTGCCACGGCGGCGGCATCCGATCTCCGAAATCCGCCTGGTGGAGCCGCGTGCCCTTTTTCCGGTGCACTGGAAAAAGCTGTTGGAGCTATTGGAAGGCCAGGGGGTCCTTGTAGCGGAGGGGGCGATGATGCCCGGAGCGCTTTCGAATACCCCCGCTGCGGAGGAAAATGACCTGTTGCGGTTTCAGCGCCTGCTCACCCACGGCAGGCAGGCCGCTGGCCGCCTGGAAGGGGACGGTAGCCTGGTGTTGTTAAAAGGGAGGCGCGATACCGACCTTGCAGCGTACTTCGCTGCATGGGCGAAGCGCAACCCCTCTTGGGACCCCGTGCTTCTGTTGCCGGATTTGTCGGGCACACTGGATTATGCACTGGTGCAAGAGGGTATCCCGAGCCTTGGCCTTCAGACGGTATCCCTTGCCCGTCCGGCACTGCAGGTACTGAAACTGCTCCCGGTATTTCTTTGGTCGCCGCTCGACCCGTTCAAGCTGCTCGAGTTCGTTTCTTTGCCGGTAAAACCGTTGGAAGAGGAGCTTGCCGCCCGGATTGCGCGCCAGCTTGCCGACAAACCGGGTATCCTGGGAGCATCCTGGCATGGGATGATTGCAGAATATTTCCGGGTCCTGGACGCAGGCCGGTTTAGCCCCTCTGAGCATGCTTCAGCGATTCGGCGGCAGTACCAGATGTGGTTCGAACGGCGGCGCTACGATAGCAGCGGGGAAGCGCCCAAAGCAGACGCGATAGAAATGTTTACGTACCTGGCCCAATGGGCAGGGGAAAAATATGCCAGGGGGGAAGGGGGCGTTTCCATGCACCTGCTGCGCGTTCAGGCACAACGTATTGCAGACCTGTTGCTCGCCCTTCCCGAAAGCCACTTGAGCAGTCTGGAGCTGGAACGGATTATACGGACGATTTACGAGGCCGCCCCTTTACAACTGCGGGCACAGGAGCAGGGCAGTTTTACGTACGCCCAAGAGCCCGGGGCAATTTTAGCCCCAGTGGACAACCTCGTATGGTGGAACTTCTGCGGAGGGGACCCGGCCTTTATTTTTTCCCGCTGGTCGGTTGAGGAGCGGCAATACCTTGAGCAAATAGGCGTGCTGCCCGATGGCCCTGAAAGGGAACAGGCGCTGCTGACCTGGCAGAAGAAACGTCCGGTGTTACTGGCCCGAAAAACAATGGTACTGGTCATGCCGGCTTTCTCCGGCGGCGAAGCGATGCTGCCCCATGCTTTGATCGGCGATCTAGAGGCAGGGTTTGAGCGCCTGGACCCTATCATCCTCGAAATTGGCCGGCCCGGGGTCTTGCCCAGGTATGGCAACCTGCCGGACTACGTGCTTTTACAACAACGGCGGCTTGGACAGCCGGCGCCGTTTATTCAGCTCGGAAAAAATGTTTTGCTGCCGAGGGCCCGGGAAACCTTTTCCAGTTTCGAAACGCTGTTGTACTTTCCCCACCGTTGGGTGTTTCAATACGTCCTGCGGCTGCGCAAATCCCCTATTCTGAGTATCGTAGAGGACCGTACGCTGTACGGCAACCTCGTCCACCGGTTGTTCGAAGGCTTGCTGCGCGAGCCAGGTCTGTCGTCATGGGATAAAGCAACGGTTTATAACTACATCACAGGGGAGATGCCCGGCCTCCTCGCCCGGGAGGGTGCCGTACTACTGCTCTACGGCCAGGAGCCGGCCCGGGTCCAGTTTGTAAAAAAAGTCCAATATGCCGCTTGGAGCCTGGTTTCGCTTATGCGCGACAATGGCTGGGAAATTCTGGATACCGAACGCCCGGTCGAGGGCAGGTTTGCCGACCTGGAAATCCATGGCAGGGCAGATATCGTCCTTCGGCGCGGGGGCGAACGGGCAATCCTGGATTTGAAATGGGGCGGCCTGACTTTTCGACGGGCAAGTATAAAGAACCGGGAGGACCTCCAGCTTATCCTTTACAGCGCCTTACTCGACCATTCAGGCCCTACGGCGCATTCGGCCTATTTTATCGTGGAAAACGCGACGCTCCTGGCCCGAAACAATGCTGCTTTTCGGGACGTCTCCGCTGTTGACCCCAAAGCCGATAGCCAGGAAATCCATGAGGAAATCCTGAGACGCATGGAGACGACGTTTAAGTGGCGGTCGGTACAGTTGCAGCAGGGCCAGATCGAGGTGCGCTGTAGCCAAACCGAGGCCGCGCTGAACGAACACTATCAGGAAAGCTTACTGGATTTACTCGAAATGCAAAGGGACAATCATCGTTTTGAAGATTATCAGACCCTGATCAACCTGGTGCGTTAGTGCCTTGGGCACAGTTGCCGTTTACTTATACGAAAAAAATACGCCTCCGAGCCTAAAAAAAGTTAAATTTGTATAGGATTGCCCCCAAAGTCGGCCGGGGGCCCGTGAATGATGTTATCCGCTTGTATAGGACACGCCCTATGGCAACAACCGTTTGGTGCACAAACGCAAGATGCCTTGGTGTGCCGGGAAGAAATTACTTTGGCCGTATGACCAGGACAGCCCGGCTATACGCACCTTTCTGTGGGGCGGTATCCCGGCATGGGGTGGTTTAAAAAGCCTTTACAAGGTTGTGTAAAAAGCCTTTTAGTGGCGCTTCGCGCCAAATTGCATTTTCTGAGGTTGTGTAAAAAGGTTTTTTACGGCGCTTCGCGCCAAATGATGTTTTGAGGGGTTGTGTAAAAAGGTTTTTCTTGGCGCTTCGCGCCAAATTAAA
>JBMOJO010000042.1:0-21597 GCA_049315745.1 Saprospiraceae bacterium
TCTTTACTGTCTTTACTGTCTTTACTGTCTTTACTGTCTTTACTGTCTTTACTGTCTTTACTGTTGTCATCGTTCTTTTTTTCCTGCTTTTTGTCGGCTGTTGGCACTTCTGCGAGTTCAGCGCTGGCAGGGGTTTCTTTTGATTGCTGGCTTATCGGCGTATCCTTTTTACTTTTCTTTTGTTTTTTGGAGTTATTGCTTTCATCCATCCATTCTTCGCCCAGGAATTCGTTCGTCGTGTAAAAATCTGTAGGTGCCGGGTCTGCACTTGGGTTGGTGGCTTTGCTGTTTTTTGATTTTTTTGCTGCTGGTCCTTCGACTTCTTTTACCTGTTCAGGATCTTTATTGGCGGCCACATCTACAGGTGCCGGAGTGTTTGCCGGCTTTTCGTTTTTGCTGCGTTTTGATTTTTTGGAGGCATTACTTTCGTCCATCCATTCTTCGCCCAGGAATTCATCAGCAGGGATATTATTTTCTACGCGGGCATTTTCTGTCTTGTTGTCTTTGCCTTGTTTAGAAGGTTTTGGCGAAGGCGACCCGCCTTGAAGGTTTTTTTTGTCTTTAGGGCCGTTCTGCTCATCTTCATCCATTGCGGCCATATTTTCGGAGGCATCGTCCTCGAAGGTTGGTTCTTTTTCTTGTGGTTCCCACAGCGCGAGCTGTTCGCTCCGGGAGCGGCTGTTGAATACCAGGCTAAGGCCGGCATTGATATGGGCATTGGCGGCGTTTTGCCAGTTGATAGCGGCGGGAAGGTTGTCGGTTGCAGCAAAGACCTGGAGTGGGCCCAGGTTGAGATTTGCGCTGGCGCCGATATTGACATTTGTATTATATGCGGAATAGTTGACCCCGACCTGAAGGATCTTACTGATCCTGGTCTGGACGCCAACGGCGTAAGCGATGTCCACGTTGCCATTGTAATAACGTGGGCTCAGGAGCAGATTGGCCGAGGTCTGGGGGGTCAGGTAGTAGTTGGCACCGAGATAGCCGATTGCAGGCAGGGTAGTTTGGAAAGACGCCACGGCCTGGCTATCCCTTTGGAAGGAGATAGAATCGGTGAAGCGGTTAAATTCTGCCTCAAATGCGTCGAGATCATCAGTTGGGAACTGGAACCTGGCGCTGGAGATCCCATCGCTGGTGAGATCGTTTTTCCAGATAATCCTTCCGATATTGAGGATGCTGGCCGAAAGGTCGAGTTTGTCTGTTGAATAGCTTACGCCGATATCAAAGGCCATGCCCGTATTGCCCCTGGGGGTGAGGTAATTGATTAAAGATGCACCGTTGTTGACAAGGGCCGAAAGGCCGGAGGAAGATACTTCCAGGCTGCCATTGATATTCAGAGCGGCATTTATGGCATCGTTTTCGAACTGAAAGGCGTTGTTTTGGGTGAAAATACTGCCAATACCATTGAGGTATTTGATTCTGGCGCCGGCCGACAGGTTCGGGGTAATCTGGCGGGTGAACCCCAGTGCATAGGACCGATAGTGCAGGAGGTTGAGGCCTAAGCTGCTCAGGTCATATAGCTTGGCAGCGGAAGCGGTATCGCCGAGGTCAATCTCATTGAACAATTCAAAAACCGCTTTGGGATAATCGAGTTGGAGGTTGATATTTTCACTTGCGGAAAAGCTGAAAAAATTGCGTCCGGCGCGTTTCCCGAAATCCAGCAATCCCGCGTTAAAATCCAGCAGGAGACGGTTTTCGGGCTTTAGCCCGGAGAGCAAGTCATCGAAAGCGTTGTCAAAAAAGCTTTGGTCTTGCCCGGTAGTATCGGCTTCGGGGATGATCGAAGCATAGTTGAAGCCGGTGTTGTTAAAATTTGCGCCGACGTTCCCTAAGGCAGGGATAGCAAAATAGGAATTGGACATCGGCATGCGTCCGGGGTTGAGGGAGTACGACTGCGGGGCGGCATTCAGATGATAGAGGCTTAAATTGCGCTGGGCAACTAAGGCATGGACCTGCGCCAGGAACAGCAGTACGATGAGCACGGCGCGGTATTTCGGGCGATAAGCGCCCGGACATTTTGTAGTTGGGATGTTATTTTTCATCTTATCTGGCTTATTAAATTTTATCGCGATAGCGCAGGCCTGTTCAGATTTGAGCATTTATGCTGCACCAAATACGACGAAAAGACCGGGTATCGCCGGTCTTTTTTCGCAGATCTCGGTTGAGCACGTCTGTTTTGCTAAAAGGGAAGACAAAGGAAGCGCCAGCCTGGAATTGTTTAAAAAGTAATTTGGCGCGAAGTGCTAAAAAAAGACTTTTTACACAACCTCAGTGTGGAATCTGAAACGGCAGAAATAAGGTATGGATAAGCCAATGTGTGCCCCGAGGGCGATTCCCAAAGTACGGCAAATATAGTTTTTTTTTGAATACCAATGGAGTTGAAAGAATATATTTATGCAATTGAGTTAAAGATTAGATGCGATCAGCAGGTCCAGGTTGGTGGCCTTGATGTCGAAGCGTTCGCCCAGGTATTCGTTGCAGAGGCAGCCCTTATAGGTATAGACCCCATGCCTTAGTCCGGGATGGTTGAAGAGCAGATGTTCAATATTTTGGATACTGCCTGCCCGCAGCAGGATAGGAGTGAGGATATTGCTCACCGCAACAGAAGCGGTACGGGGGATGCGCGATGCGATGTTGGGCACGCAGAAATGAATAACGCCGTGCTTGATAAAGGTGGGTTTATTGAGGGATGTGACTTCTGAGGTTGCGAAACAGCCGCCCTGGTCAATACTCACGTCAATGATTACCGAGCTTGGTTTCATTCTGGAGACCATATCTTCACTCACGATGACGGGCGTCCTGCCGGCTTTGGAGTGGATGGCCCCGATCGCCACTTCGGCGCTGATGAGTTCTTCTTCGAGATAATAGGGGTTGAGCACGGAGGTAAACAACTGCCGTCCGACCTGGTTTTGCAGGCGTTTCAGCTTATAAATATTATTGTCGAACACGCGCACCTCGGCGCCCAGGCCCAGGGCGACCCGGGTTGCATATTCTGCGACGATCCCGGCACCGAGGATTACGACTTTCACGCTGGGAACGCCGGAAATCCCACCCAAGAGTATCCCTTTGCCGCCGCCCGTACTGGACAAAAGCTCTGCGGCCGTAAGCATTGCGCTCAGGCCTGCCATCTCGCTCATGGTGCGCACGATCGGGAAGGTTTCGGATTCGTCCTTGATGTATTCCATTGCCAGGGCAATTACCCTTTTTCGGCGTAGTTTATGGATATAATCGGCAGAAATGACAGGCAATTGAAGCGGGGAAATAAGGATCTGATCGGGGTGCATCAGTTCAATTTCGTCCAGGGTCGGGGGCGCCACTTTGATGAGCACATCGGCCTTGAATACTTCTTCTTTGCTTTGGGCAATATCCGCACCGGCCTCAGAATAGTCGTGATCGGAAAAATGGGCATTTTCGCCGGCGCCTGTTTCGACGAGTACGCGGTGCCCATGGGCCGTTAGCGTGGCTACCGATGCAGGCACCAGCGGCACCCGGTTCTCCTGTAATGTGCATTCCACCGGGATACCGATGAAGAGCTTGTCTGGCCTTCTTTGCCGCTCAAGTGTCTCGGGCTGCGTCTGCCACTGTCCTTCTTGCAATGCCCGGGGGATGGTGATATTACCGGGACCCTCTTTTTGTTTGCCCATAGTCGCGCCCTAAGTGTTTTCCTGCAAAATTACGATATTTCGGGCGGATTCGCCGATAATTTCCAGTCCGATCCAAAAAACTTCAGGGCCAAGCAAAGGCCCGATTAATTCCGGCCATTCGATAAAACAGTAATAGGGTGAGTCGAGATATTCGGTAATGCCAATATCGAGGGCCTCTTCCAGATGATTGAGGCGGTAAAGGTCGAGGTGGAAAACAGGCTCCTCCCGGCCATTTTCGGGGTTCCAAAAAGTATATTCATTGACGATAGAAAACGTAGGGCTTGTCGCTTTTCCGCGAATGCCTAAAACGGCACACAGTGCTTGTACTAAAGTGGTTTTTCCTGCGCCCATCTGCCCTGTAATGGCAAATTTGCGTCTTCCCCCGGCATTGGACAAAATTTTTTGTGCCGCTTGGCCAATTTGCTCGATCCCGTCAATCAGGATGTCCATCGGTTCAAATGAATTTAGACGGTGAAAGGTAAGATAAAATAGGTGATTTTTTGTATTTTTGCCAAATGGATACAGTAAAAGAACAACAGCAAGCACAAGATTACGGCGCGGAGAACATCCAGGCGCTCGAGGGGCTGGAAGCCGTACGCAAACGTCCAGGTATGTATATTGGCAGCACCGATGCGAAGGGGCTGCACCATTTAGTCTGGGAGGTAGTGGATAATTCTATTGACGAGCACCTCGCCGGCTATTGTACGCACATAGATGTCATCGTACACCCGGATAATTCCGTCACGGTAAAGGACAATGGGCGCGGAATACCTACCGGTATGCACGAAAAACTCCAGAAATCCGCACTGGAAGTCGTGCTGACGGTGCTGCATGCAGGGGGCAAATTCGACAAGAATACGTATAAAGTTTCAGGTGGATTACATGGGGTAGGGGTTTCCTGTGTGAATGCCCTCTCCGTTGCACTGCGTGCGGAAATCCAGCGCGAAGGAAAGTTGTTTGTCCAGGAATACGAACGCGGAAAACCACGCTATGACGTCAAAGTTGCCGGGGTGTCGGAAAAAACGGGCACCACGATTACGTTTAGCCCCGATCCGCTAATTTTTGAGTCGCTGGAATATAAATACGAGATTCTTGCCTCCCGCTTGCGGGAGCTTTCCTTCCTCAACAAGGGCCTGCACCTCTCACTTTCTGACGAACGCAGCGGTAAGACGGAAGGCTTCTTTTCCGAGGGAGGGCTGCTGGAATTTGTACGCTACCTGGACGGTGCCAAACAACCGCTGATCGAACAGCCAATCTTCGTCACGAGTAAAAGGGAAGATATCGAAGTCGAAGTGGCCATGCAGTATAATTCTACCTACCTGGAAAATATCTACTCCTACGTCAATAATATCAATACGCGTGAAGGAGGGACCCACGTCAAAGGGTTTCGGATGGCAGTAGCGCGCGTATTTAAACAATATGGAGACGATAGCGGGATATTCAAGAAAATAAAGGAGGGGGTTTCCGGGGAGGATTTCCGGGAAGGCCTCACCGCTGTGATCTCGGTTAAGGTGCCGGAACCACAGTTCAAGGGCCAAACAAAAGGCGAATTGGGCAACTCAGAGGTCACCGGCATCGTGTCTCAGGTCGTCGGGGATGTGTTGAAGCGCTATCTGGAAGAGAACCCCTCAGCCGCCCGGAAAATTATGGAAAAGGTAGCCATAGCTGCTGCCGCACGCCATGCCGCACGCAAGGCCCGCGAGTTGGTGCAGCGCAAAACGGCACTCACGGGCGGCGGACTGCCGGGCAAACTGGCCGACTGCTCCAGCCGCGACCCCCGCGAATGTGAAATCTTCCTGGTCGAGGGCGATTCGGCAGGGGGCACGGCTAAGCAGGGGCGGGACCGCAATTTCCAGGCAATCCTCCCGCTGCGCGGTAAAATCCTCAATGTGGAAAAAGCACTGGAATATAAGATTTATGAAAATGAGGAAATCAAGAATATCTTCACGGCATTAGGGGTGAGTATCGAAGAAGGGGAAGGCGGCGAGCGTATCCTCAAAATCGAAAAACTCCGCTACCACAAGATCGTTATCATGACCGATGCCGATGTGGATGGCAGCCATATCACAACGCTCATCCTCACGTTCTTTTTCCGCTACATGAAACCCCTCGTGGAACAGGGATATATCTATATCGCAGCACCGCCGCTCTACTTGGTCAAAAAGGGCAAACAGGAACGCTACTGCTGGAATGAAGAAGAACGCCGGGCAGCAGTCTCGGAATTTTCAAAAGGGGAAAATGATGACTCGGTAAAAATTCAACGCTACAAGGGCCTCGGCGAAATGAATGCAGAACAGCTCTGGGATACGACTATGGATCCCTCGACGCGTATACTGCGCAGGGTGAGTATAGAAGACGCCATGGAAGCCGATCGTATCTTCTCCATGCTGATGGGCGACGAGGTACCGCCCCGCAGGGCCTTCATCGAGGCCAATGCCAAATATGCAAACGTCGATGCCTGACCCTAAAGCAGCCAGCGCCAATGAACCATAATTTACTCAATATCGCCATAATCACCGGGGGCAATGTTGCAGAGCGGCCTGTTTCACTGAAAAGCGCCGCTACGGTGGCCCAGCACCTCGATGACGCAAAATACCGGAAATTTATCCTCGAACTCAACGGGACCCGCTTCTGCGACCAATCTACAGGCCTTCCCGTTGACCTCAACGACTTCTCCCTCCCTGGCGCTAACGGCGAACGGGTGCATTTCGACTTGGCTTACCTCATCCTGCATGGCCACCCCGCCGAAGATGGCCGCCTGCAGGGATATCTCGAATTGATGGGCATTCCTTACACAGGCTGTGACCCGCTGGTGAGCGCCCTAACCTTCGACAAGCAGGCTTGTAAGCGCTTCCTTCGCGCACAGGATATCCCGATGGCCCCCTCGCATATCGTTTATCAAGGCCAGGCCTACGATAACATTGCTTTACTGAAAATGGGCCTCCCCCTGTTCGTAAAACCCAATAAAAACGGCAGCAGCTTTGGCGTTTCCAAGGTGAATCATGCCGACGGCCTGGATGCAGCTATAGAAAAGGCATTCGGCTTCGATGATGAGGTGCTGGTGGAAGGATTCCTGGACGGCAGGGAGTTTTCCAATGGGGTTTTCAGGCGGAATGGAGAGATCGTCGTCCTCCCGGTTACAGAAATCATCTCCTACAATGAATTTTTTGACTACCAGGCTAAATACGAGCAGCAAAGCAAAGAGGTGACCCCCGCCGAACTCTCCCCCGCACTTGCCCAAAAATGCCAGGAGCAAACCCGGCGGATCTATGCCGCCCTGGGCTGCCGCGGTATTTGCCGTTTCGACTATATCCTGGTGGAGGATACCTTCTATTTTCTGGAAGCCAATACGATTCCGGGTATGTCCGCGGCGAGTATCGTGCCGCAGCAGGCAGCAGCTTTTGGTATCTCCCTCTCCGCTTTACTGGATGCCGCAGTGGACGAAGCACGCACAACACGCTCCCGGATACTTTAGGGGAATCTCCTGGCAATGTAGTATTTATGGTTCATAGCTGGTTATGTTTTATCGTTTCTGCAGAGGATTTGGCACAAGGGGACTGTCACGGGCCTGAGGCACCCGCACCGCCCTTTTTTCACTGGTCTCGCCTTGGAATATGCACCTGAAAGGCGCGTTTTTAAAGGGAGGGTAAGCGCCTGTTATTTCAAGGCTTTTACGATGAAACCCTCCTGCCGCAAAAGTTGTAAAATCCCGTTAAGCCCACCCAAATGCCCTGCACCTACGGCAAAAAAGCAGGGTTCTTTGCGCATCATTGAATTCATCAAAGGTACCCAGTTCCGGTTTCGGTTGAATAGCAGTAGGTTTTCATAAGCCATCAACTCGCCGTCGCCTTGTATGAGCTGCTGCATTGCCTCGATATCCTGCTGCTTATAGGTCTCGATCATTTGATCGAATGCGCCCTCTTCATCTTCGTTTCGTACGTTGCGGATAGATTCTACAAGCATTTTTGCCTGGACACGATAAGGGATGCTGTCGAACATACTCATCTGGAAAGCCGCAGTTTCGAGCCCGCCGATCGTTTTTCCGGATTTTTTGGCGATGGCCATTAGCTCCATTTCATAAGAGGTTATGGATTCGTCCTGTTTGCCCATCATCGTCTGTGGATCAAGCGCAGAGAGGAACATTGGCTTAATGCGATCGAGCAGAAACATCGGCAGCCCCAGCGTCTGAAAGTGCTGTTTGACGGCTTCATAGTCTGATGGTTCCAATAGGTCCCGCAGGGTAGTGTCCCTTTTCATAAATGCCTGCATAATCATCGGAAGCATGGTCGTGATATCGTCCATTTTTTCGATGTTGATCTCAAAGACTACATTTTTTGACTGTTCCAAAGCAGCCCTCGTAGCATCTGTGAGCAGAAAATCTTTCTGGGGAATCATGTGGATGGTTCCAAAAACGAACGATGGCGTGCGCAGACCGTTCCCGCTGATTTCCCAAAGAAGGCTGGCCTCGTTGAGCGGCTGGGGCGATTGTGCCTGAGACTTTATACTGTAAAGGGATGTGCAAAGCAGGGAAAGCAGTGGCAATAAATATCTTGGCCGCATGGGATGTATATTAGAAAGATTTGTTTGTAAAGCGTGCATCATATTGCATAAACAAAAGGCCTATCGTCCGCCGGTGCAGGAAAAAAATTCTACACTACAGGTGACGCAACCGGCTTGCTGATTAATCTTTAAACCTCAAAACACATGGAAGGTTTATTGGTCCGGCATTCAGGTAGGCCCATAAGGCTGTGGGGTTGTGAAAAAAGTAATTTGCCGCCTTTGGCGGCAGAATATTCTCTTTTGAGACACGTCATTTTTGAAATTTCGCTTAGCGAAATTTCAAAAATGACGTGTCTCTCGAAATATAATTTGGATCGAATTGCCGGGATAGACTTTTCACACGACCCTATTTTTTTATATGCCGGCATCGGCCAAAAACCAATGTCTAATGGGTTCGGTCAAAGTCTTCGATAATGTTAAGTAAAAACCGGATGTCCTGGTAGTATCCACGCACGAGCTCGAAACGCACATTGGAGCGAAAGATAAAGGGTTCGAGAATGTCTTTAGTTTCAGTAATGGCGACGTAGATATCCTGTTCGATGAAGGACATATAGATATCCTTCTGGCTGAGCTGGAAATAGTGTAAGATGGCATCCTGCATTGGTTCGGACAGGACGCCGGCTACGTGGGTTTGTGGGGTGGCGTAAGTCATGAACGCCTCCCGGAAGGCGGGGTTGAGGACTTCGCGGTCGGAATTTTGTCCCCCCTCCAGGACGAAGTTGCGGATCGTACGGATGAGGTGCTTTCTTTGGCTCCTGGGCCAAATTACGACCTGCCCGGAGCTTTCTTCCGGAAACACGGCGTGCAGGAATATTCCGCCAAATACCGGAACGAGGCGGTTGTCCACAGGGGAAAAGTCCTGTACGCGCAGTTCGCAGAGCTGAAAATCCATTTCCCCTACTTTCCCATAGATGAGGTCTTCTCCGAGATATACGGGCGCGTTCCCGGAAAAAAGCATACTTTGAAAAAAAAGTTCCTGGGGCAGGCAACCTTCCGGGGAATAATCCAGCGTACCGATGTTGGGGGATTCACTGATAAAATCCAGGACGAGCTTGACGATCCTCGGTTTGAAGGTTTTGATGAATGTCCTTGTTCGGAAGCTCAGGAAACCCAGGTAGAAAATCACAGGTATGGCCAGTGCGAGTACGATGGTGAGCTCGCCGGATTGGAGGCCCAGAAAAATTAAGGCCGAAAGCACTGTGGCAGAGAATAAGAACAGGCGCAGGAGCCTTACGCGCAAACGCTCCATGCGCATCAACTCCGGATGGATGGTGTGGTTGTAATAAATCCTGAATTGGTCGAGCCCCGGCATTATTATAGTCAATATTTTCGCATCACGCTAATCTGTCGCAACAAGCCTGGTGATTATGGTATTATCAGGGCTATTTTTAGCATTTGCCCATCAATAGACTTGTTGTGACGGGATTCTCGGGGGTTAAAAATGGCTATTTTCCCCACCGCGGTAACGCATAGCAACAAGTCTGATATCCAAATATAATAAAAGATCGGAAAGCCAACCTTTTAAACAGAAAAGCTCTCCGTTAAATAATGTTTGTGCAGTATTGTTAAAACCCGTACTTTTGCACCCTGATGAAAACCGCAACACACTTGTCCAGAATCGCTATCAGTATATCGCTAATTTTTTTGCTCTCTGCTTGTAAGAGCGAATTCGAAAAGATACGCACGAGCGGGGATCCGGAGCTGCTTTTCCAAAAATCGCTTGATTATTACAAGCAGGAAGAATACCAAAGGGCACAACTTCTTTTCGAGCTCATCATGAGCAGCTACCGTGGCCGGCAGGAAGGGGAAGAGTTGTTTTTCAAATACGCTTACACCTTTTACCATCTTGAAAATTTCATGATGGCGAACTATCATTTCAAAACTTTTGCCCAAACCTATCCCCTGAGCCCGCAAAGGGAAGAGGCGGACTTCATGGCCGCATACGCCCACTATCAGCTGTCGCCGGTTTTTCGTTTAGATCAGAGCTACTCGCTGAAGGCAATTGACGATATGGAAAATTTCGTCGCGTTATACCCCCAGAGTGAACGTGTTGCCGAGTGTAACCGGATCATTGACGACCTGCGGCTCAAACTGGAAAAGAAAACATTCGAAGAGGGTAAGCTGTATTTCAAGATACAACAGTACCAGTCTGCTGTCAATACTTTCGAAAATTTGCTCAAAGACTTCCCGGAAACGTCCAACGACGAAGAAGTACGCTACATGATCTTCCGTTCTGCGTTCCTTCGGGCCGAAAACAGTATCCTGGAAAGGCGAAAAGAGCGCTACGAAGAAGCTTTGAAAATTTGTGGCGAGTTCCTGAAACGCTATCAGAAGAGTAATTACAGGAAAGAGCTCGAAGCAGCCCAGGTACAGATTCAACAAAAAATAAAACAATTGAACGATGTCTGATATCAAAAACAAAGTACAGGGACTGGACCCCAACGTCCGTGCACGCAACCTCGACGAGATGGCCTCCCAAACGGGGAATATCTACGAGGCCCTGGCAGTAATCAACAAAAGGGCACGGCAGTTGAACGTAGATATCCGCCGGGAGCTGCACAACAAGTTAGAAGAGTTTGCCACCAGCTCGGAAGCGATCGAAGAAATCAGCGAGAATAAGGAGCAAATCGAAATCTCCAAGTTCTATGAGCGTCTGCCCAACCCAGTGCTGATCGCTATGGAAGAATACCTGAACGAAGAAATCGTCTATCGTTTCGTGGAGCGCAAGTTAAAGACCGATAAAAGTATTTAAGCGCTGCTGTCCCGGCCATGCCGTCGCCACTCGACAATAAGCGGGTACTGCTGGGGGTCAGCGGAAGTATCGCGGCCTATAAATCCGCGGCATTGGCTCGTCTTCTGGTAAAGGCCGGTGCGCAGGTACAGGTCATTTTGACACCCGCTGCCACCGCGTTCGTGGCCCCGCTCACCTTTTCAACCTTATCGAAGCGGCCGGTATGCGCCGATTTATCTTCAGAAAGTGGCTGGAACAACCACGTGGAATTGGGTTTATGGGCAGATGCGATGCTGGTGGCACCGGCTACTGCGAACACGCTGGCTAAAATGGCACATGGGATCTGCGATAATATGCTCACGGCTTGTTATCTTTCCGCGCGTTGCCCGGTCTTCGTTGCTCCTGCAATGGACGTAGATATGTGGAATCATCCGGCCACCCAACGGAATGTGCAAATGTTACGGGAAGATGGCAATTTTCTGATCCCTGTCGGGCACGGCGAGCTCGCCAGCGGACTAAGCGGACCGGGCAGGATGGCAGAGCCGGAAGATATCCTGGCTTTCCTTGAGGGTTATTTCCGCACGGTGCAGCGGCTTTCAGGCCGGCGCATCCTGATTACGGCAGGGCCAACTTACGAACCGATAGACCCCGTGCGGTTCATCGGCAACCGGTCTTCCGGTAAAATGGGTGTTGCCATCGCCCATGCCGCGATGTTACAAGGCGCAGAAGTGGATCTTGTCCTGGGGCCATCTGCTATAGTGCCCGACCCCAGGATCCGTGTATCACGGGTAGAAAGTGCAAGGGAGATGCACACGGCCGCAATGGCGATTTTTCCTGCCTGCGATGCGGCGATCCTGAATGCGGCCGTGGCAGATTTCCGGCCAAAAATCATTGCAGGGCGGAAAATCAAAAAGGGGGAGGGAGACCTTCAACTGGAGCTGGTGAAAAATCCGGATATTGCCGCCGACCTGGGCAAGATCAAACGCCCCGACCAACGCATTATCGGTTTTGCCCTCGAAACCCACGATGCAGAAGCACATGCAATAGATAAAATGTACCGAAAAAATTTCGACTGCATCGTGCTCAATGCCCTGACAGAACCCGGTGCGGGCTTTTTACTGGATACCAACAAAATATCCGTGTTCTTTCCGGGCAACAGGCGCAGGGATTTTGAATTAAAGTCTAAGGCATCAGTCGCACAGGATATTATGGATATACTCTTGTCTGTCCTGCCTTCTGCCTGAATGCCGTCGAAAACCATAATTTATTGTTTATGCAACGTGCCTGTCTTTTCCTTTTTTTTCTCTTTGCCGCCAGCCCGTTTTTTTTCGCACAGGAACTCAACTGTAGCGTGAAAATCAATATCCAAAAACTCCAGACGGCCGATCCCAGGATTTTCGAAACGCTGGAACAGGCCATGGCAGAATTTATGAACAATACAAAATGGACAGAGGACGTTTTCGAGCCCCAGGAGCGGATTCAATGCAATATCCTACTTACTTTACAGGAAGAGCTTTCCCCAACCAGCTTTCGGGCAGAGCTGTCTATTCAGTCTTCGAGGCCGGTCTTTGGCACAAATTATGAAACGGCGGTTTTCAACCATATTGACAACGAGCTGGTGTTCACTTATGAGCAATACCAACCATTGATTTTTAGCCGCAACAGCTACAACAACAACCTCTCCTCCGTACTTTCTTTTTACGCCTTTATTATACTTGGCCTGGATTATGATTCGTTCTCTTTATACGGTGGCGAGCCATATTTTCTCAATGCTCAGGAGCTCATCAACACAATTCCACAGAGCGTGGCAGGGCAGGGCTGGAGCCCCTCGGGCAGCAATGTCAACCGCAACAGGTTCTGGATTGTGGAAAACCTGCTCTCCCCAAGGGTGCGGCCAATGCGGGAGGCCATGTATGCTTACCACCGTTTGGCGCTGGATATCATGTACCAGGATGTGGCAAAGGGTAGGGCCATAATGTCCGATGCACTGGAAAATGTACTGAAAGTCAACCAGACCTATCCCAACTCGGTGGCGATCATGATGTTTGTCAATGCGAAAAGCCAGGAAGTTATTGAGATTTTTAAATTAGGTACGCCAAGGGAGAAAGAACAGGCCGTGCGGGTAATGTCGAGAATTGACGGCTCTAACGCCGGGCGCTATCGTGTACTCAACTGATGAAGCAGATTGCCGTTTTTGCATCTGGGACGGGGTCCAACGCACGCAGGATACTGGAATATTTCGAAGGCCATCCGGTGGCGCGTGTTTCTTTGCTGTTGTCGGGCAGGCCGGAAGCGCCCGCACTTGCAATCGCCCGTTCTTTCGGTGTGGACACCGTTGTATTGGACAAAAGGCGTTTTTCGACGGAGGGCGTCGTCCTGCCCCTGTTGGGGTCTTATTCGGTTGATTTCATTGCCCTTGCAGGTTTTATGTGGAAAATACCCGAATTTCTTGTGCTTGCGTATCAAGGCCGTATGGTGAATATTCATCCTGCACTTTTGCCTAAATTCGGGGGAAAAGGTATGTACGGCAGGTACGTCCACGAAGCGGTAATTGCCGCAAGGGAAGCCGAAAGCGGAATGACAGTCCATTGGGTGAATGCTTGTTACGACGAAGGCGCCATTATCCTGCAGGCCCACTGCCCGGTTTTTCCGGGCGACACTCCAGACGATCTGGCAGGGCGCGTCCAGGCGCTCGAACACCGCTTTTATCCTGTAACCATAGAACATCTTGTCACCAATGCTCTAAACAACCCAATTTAAATCACAAACATCAATTCAAATGCGCAAGACCACAAGAATCATCTATCTGATCCTGGCAATGGCCTTTTCTGTTTCCGGGCAAGCACAAAGCTGGCAGAAAATGGCGAAGACAGCCGATGAGTTTTTCAGCAAAGGGGACTATGCCAAGGCCGCTAAGGAATATGAAAAGGCTTATGCGAAAAAAGATAAGAAAGAACTCCTTTTCAAAATTGGGGAATCGTATTACCTGATGCGCAATTACCGGGAAGCCGCCGAGTCCTATCAAAATATCAAGGATCTGAACAAGGAGTTTTCCCTGGTAGGTTTGAAGTATGCGCGGAGCCTGAAACAGGATGGCCAGTACGATCGGGCAATCCGTGCTTTTCAGGATTTTTTGAAGGGCTACGCCGGGGAGAACAAAGCGACGATGGAGGATATCATCTCGGATGAGATCCAGGGCTGCGAGTTGGGGAAATCCCTGCCCCTGCAGCCAATGCCCGATGTCGAAGTTTCCCGTCCCGGCAGCGGGATCAATACGGAATCCAACGAATTTGCTCCGTTTTGTCCGGAAGTAGGCGTACTTTATTACTCTTCCACTATGGGTGGCCAGGCAAGGATATATCGTTCGGAAAAAAATGCCGGCGACTGGTCTAAGGGGCTGACTCCGGAAAATTTCCCCGTCATCCAAAATGGCCAATATTGTAACGGTTCGCTTTCCCCGGACGGCAGCAGGTTCTATTTTACGATCTGTGAAAATTCCGGCGCCTTCGGAAATTTGAGCACCCGCTGCGAAATTTTTGTGATCGAGAAGGAAGGCTTCCGCTGGTCCGTACCCAAGCGCCTGCCCGATTTCGTCAATGTAAAGGGCTACACGGCTACACAGCCCTGGGTGGTACACCGTGGCGATGTGGAAATCGTATATTTTGCTTCTAACCGCCAGGGCGGCCGCGGCAGCCTTGATCTTTGGTATATTACCACAAATATCAACCGGCCGGGTGATTTTTCCCAACCAATCAACCTTGGGCCGGCGATCAATACGCTGGGAAATGAAATGTCCCCTTATTTTGATCCGGCAGAGGGCAATCTCTATTTCGCGTCCAACGGCCACGTATCTATGGGCGGTTTCGATATCCAAAAGGCCCGCGGGGATTTGACCAACTGGGCCACCCCGGTAAATGTTGGCCTTCCCTATAACTCCAGCGCGGATGATTTCTTTTTTGTCAAAGGGGAAAATGGCAGTGTGGCTTTTTTGAGTTCCAACCGCATTTCCGCAGGGGAAAAAACGACTACTCAGGACGATGATATCTTTGAAATCCGGCTGAAGCCCCGCACGCTGCCGCTGGAAGGGTATGTTTTTGACCTGGATCTGGGCGAGCCGCTGCGCAGTTTCAATGTGGTATTGTCAGAAATACAGGACAATGGCTCCGAAACGCCCCTGGTCAACCGGATTATCACCGATGGGGCTTACCGCCTGGAAATCCTCCCACAACGCCAGTATCGGGTAGCAGTCAATGCCGAAGGCTATGAAGGGGGATCTTATACTTTTTTCACTTCAGATCAGGGGAATGTCAACTACGGGCAGCCACTTTTTCTTCGGAAATTGACGGCGCTTCCTCCTGCCCCTGTGGCCAATCCAGCGCCGGTGACGAACCCGGTTCCTCCGGTCACAACTCCTGCCCCGGCCCCGACAAATGCGGGCAGTATTGGTGTGCCAGGGGAAACCTACACGCTGAAAGGGACTTCGCAGATAGATAACCTGGAGTACCGATCCAATGCACCGAGATATTATGGGGTGTATTATAAAATCCAGCTCACCGCCGTTGGCCGTTTCGACCCTGCAGACGCCCGCTATTCCAAGTTATCTGACCTTGGCAGCATCCAGACCGAATTCATCTTGTCCAGGAACCTGACCCGGGTACTTGTAGGCGACTTCATGGACGAAACCTCGGTACGCCAGGCTTTTTCCCAAGTCAAGCGCAGAGGCTTCCCGGGTGCTTATATCGCTAAATATGAAAATGGCGTGCGGTATGGAAGGGTCAATCTGTAGCGCACGAAAGGATATGTACCGTTGGGCATTCTCCAGGAGCGTACCCCGCAGCCTGTAAACCGGGATCGGCGGTAGATTGATATCGCTTGCTTCTTATCACAGTACGAATTTTGACGCTTGTCTCAAAGAGGAAGTTAAGCAATCAGGCCTGCCCGTTTCTTCCTTGCAGCCCTCCGGTATGGATGATACATATCGTGGCCCCACGGGAAAAGTACCCTTGCCGGATGAGGTCGAATACCCCAAAACACATTTTTCCGGTATAGACCTGGTCGAGCAGAACGCCATGCTGCCGGTGGAACGCATCCATGAATTGCAGCAGGTGTTCGTTCCACCTTCCATAGCCTGCAAAAGCATACATGGTCTGGAGCCAGAGATTTTCCGGGGCGGTCTGATTATTTTTTTCGAGCTGCTTCCGGATATCTCCAAGTAAAAAGCCGCCATTCCGGAGCGCAGGAAAACCGATGATGACCGGGCCATCTCCAAGGCCGGCACAGAGCCCGGCAATGGTGCCACCGGTACCGCAGGATACGCAGTAATAATCTGCGGGGGCCTGGCCAAGGATTTCAATTCCAAGCTCTGCGCAACCTTTCAGCGCCAGGCTATTGGAACCACCCTCGGGCAGCGGCAGGTAGCCGGGGATATTGGGAGCTTCATACGACCACCCGGCATCCCTGAGCGCTTTGAATGCCGAAGGGTCCAGATAACGCAGTTGCATGCCGCAGCGGGCAGCAAAAGCGAGGGTTGGATTGAGGGTGGGAAAGGGGCCGCCACGGATTATGCCAATTGTCCTGAACCCGAAAATCCTGCCTGCTGCGGCTACTGCAGCAATGTGGTTGGAGTAGGGGCCGCCGTAGCTCAGCAATCCGTCATATCCGCAACTTCTGGCTTCCAGGAGATTGTACTTCAGTTTGCGCCATTTGTTCCCGCTGAATGCAGGAAAGCGCTCGTCAAAAGCATGGATAGCGAGCAGATCGTCGCGTTTGATCAATACGCGGAGCCCCAGGTCATCGAGCATTGGGTCGCGCAATGTCTCCAAAGGGCTTGGGTGATGGCCGAGCAACAAATCCCAGGACATATACAGCAGGTTAGTACCCGAAAACTTCTTCGAGCGGGAGCTCCTGTACGGGCCCGAAATCAGCGAGGTAGCCCATGTCTATGTCTTTGCGGTTGCCGAGTACGAGGAAGGTATATTTGCGCGGCTTGACGTAGCGCTGCTGGAAAGCAGATAAATCAGCGGGCTTCAATCCTTGCATGGCCTGGTAGAGGTCTTTGCGCAGGTCGCGGGGGTGGTCAATGTCCCGGTTGCTCTGTGCAGCCCAGTAAATATTGGCGGGGAGGATACGCTCC
The DNA here is from genome assembly GCA_049315745.1 of Saprospiraceae bacterium. Classification (GTDB taxonomy): domain Bacteria; phylum Bacteroidota; class Bacteroidia; order Chitinophagales; family Saprospiraceae; genus JADJPL01. Next base: position 17,069 of record JBMOJO010000042.1, read on the forward strand.
GTCTCAATGCGCTTAAGAATAGCATCCTTCGCCTGTTCGATCTGGGGATAAGCCACGGGCATATCGCGCAAGATGGAGTACATCGCAGGGATAGCGTCCCTGAGCTTATCCGGCTGGGTGCCGACGTAAGCTTGTAAATAGTGCGCGAGGTCGCTGCGCTTGGGGGAGCCATAGAAGGCGTAGGTCGAATAAGCCAGCGCTTTCGCCTCCCTGATTTCTTGGAAAACGATGGACGAAAGACCATACCCAAAATAATCGTTGTACAGATCGCGCATCAGGAACTCCTCCAGGTTAAAGTAAGGTGTGCCCTTTGAAACAAGCAGGACGTCGGTTTGTACAATAGGGAAATCAACAAATAATACCTTGTCTTCCAAAGTATCCAATTCTTTGAACTGCCGCGCAGCGGGCACAGGGTTCAACTTGGCCGGTACGCGATGGATATTTTCGAGGATACGTACCACTTCGGCACGGGGCTGCTGCCCGAAATAGTAAACGGTGTGCTCAAACGATTTTAAATGCTGAATCGCTTCGGTAAGCTGCCCGGCAGTAACCGTGCGGAGTTCTTCGGCGCTCAGGCGGTGGCGGAAGGGCGATTCGTTTCCATGCCGGGCATAAGCAGACATCGCGTTGCGGAGGATAAAATTGCGGTTGCTCTTGGCATTTTCCCGCTGTAGCAGTATATCTTCTACCAAGTTATCCAGTACTTCCTGGTCGGGCCGGACATTGTCAAGGATGAATTCCAGGAGTTCCAGGCCTTTTTCGAAGGAATCTTCCAGGCCTTGGAGGGTGATATACGACCGCTCTTCGAGGCATCGGACTTCGAAGTGCAATCCAAGGCGGAAGAACTGTATTTGAAGGTCCTGCAGGGAAAGGCGGCCTGCGCCCAGGTAGGGAAGGTATTCAAAGGCAAGCGCGAGCAGGCGGTCGTGGTTTTTCCCGAAATCGAAGATGAAGTCTATACGGAATAGTCGGTTGTTGGGGTTATGGACGTACTCCAGCAGGATCCCCGAAGCCAGCCGGTAACGCTGGATAGCAGTGTCGAAATCCACGAACTCTGCGCTGAGGGAAGGGGTTTCTAATTGAAAAAATTGATGGGCAAACTCAGATACGGCATCGCGTCGGAGTTCGATGGGCGTAATAGGGGGCTTCTCCACCTTGACGACACCGGGGTCTTCGCCCTGATGTTTGAAGATCGCGACGAAATTATCGTTACGCAGGTACCGGGCAGCAAATTGTATGATGTCGTCGCGCCGGATTGCTTCGAGGCGTTCGGCACGCGCCGCCATCACGGGCCATTCTATACCCAGGACAAAAGCATTGGTGATCCAATTGACCCGGGCTTCGTTTGCTTCAGCAGCTTTGATTTCACCGAGTTTGAAGTCGTTGACCACGGCTTCCGGCAGCCAATCGGGAAAATCGCCGGTCCTGAGCTTGTCGAGTTCGCGGAGGAGGAGAGCCTGGACGGCCTCCAGGCTCTGGCCTTCACGGGGTTTGGCGTAAAGGCCGAACACCGAGTAATCTTCGTGTGGCATGAACCAGGCTTCAGCTTCAAGGACTTCCTGTTCCTGGTTGAGGAAAAGGTCGAAGAGGCCCGCCTGTTGGTTATAAAGCAGTTGTTGCAACATCGTCCCCATGAAGAAGTCGTCGGTATTGCTACCGTCCAGGCGCCAGGTGAGCATAATATAAGGCGCTTCTTTTCCATATACGTCCTTTCGGACCGGCGCGGTAATTGGAGGTTGTTCTTCGAAATGAAAGGGGGGGATATCCCGTGCTATATAGCCGCCGAAATACTGCTCGGCCAGTGCGGCGGCTTCCTGTGGGTCAAAGTCCCCGGCCAGTACGATGGCCATATTGTTGGGGGCATAATAAGTCTCGAAAAAGCGCTGAATATTGACCATGGAAGGGTTGCGCAGATGCTCGGGGGTGCCCATGGTCGTCTGTGTGCCGTAAGGGTGGCGAGGGAAAAGGGCTTCGCGCATGGCATAATCCACCTTCCGAAAGTCGCGGTCCTGGTTGATATTGAATTCTTCGTAAACCGTTTCCAGTTCTGTGTGGAAAAGGCGCAGGGCCATCATTTGAAAGCGCTCGGATTCCAGGAGCATCCAGCGCCCGAGCTCATTGGAAGGGATGTCATTGACGTAAACGGTCTGTTCCACCCAGGTATAGGCATTCGTGGCTTTTGCGCCTAGTACACCGGAGAGCCGGTCGTATTCATTTGGCGCAACGTATTTTGCAGCTTCTGTCGAGAGGCGGTCAATTTCTGCATATAGTTGCATTCGGGTTTCCGGATCCTGGGTTTTGCGGTGTGTTTCGTATAACTGGGCGATTTTTTCGAGCAGCACACGCTCTTTTTCCCAGTCGGTCGAGCCGATCCTGCTGGTCCCTTTGAACAGCATGTGCTCCATGTAATGGGCCAGACCGGTAGTTTCCGAAGGATCGTGTTTTGAACCTGCCCGGACGACGATATTCGTGAAAATCCGGGGTTCGTTTTTATTGACGCTCATAAAGAGGGTGAGGCCATTCGACAGGGTGTGTTCCTGAATCTGCAGAAGGTCGTTATGGACAATCGTCGTACTGCCGGCAGGGGTGTTGGACATTGTATCGGTTATTTAGAAATACAGAACGCACATCGGGCTGCTTCGGATGTATTTACAGCATATTTTTTTACGAAATACATTTTTATTTTACATTTTAGGGCTGCCAAAAACCATCCTGCCATTTTTGCGGCCAGGGGGATCCCGATTTAATAACGAATAAAGATTGAAACATGTACCGAATGCTTTTCCTCTTATCCTGGGCAGTGGCCTTGTCTCAAATCTCTTGTGCGCAAGTGCCTGAACTCCCGGTCCTTTCCCCGAATGTGGACTTATTGTATAAAAATCATTTTTTGTACAAAGAAAACAGTATCGTTACCAGAAGATTTAAGCTAAAGGAAATTGAACCTTTAATCAGGGATCTCCCCGCGCCTTTTTATGCCTGGCCTGCCGGAAAATCGGTGGAAGGCAGGAATATCTACCACGTCCGGATTGGAAATGGCCCGGTGCCCGTCCTGCTTTGGTCCCAGATGCACGGCGATGAGTCCACTGCTACTATGGCACTGCTGGATATTTTTAATTTTTTCCGGCGAAACGATGAGTTGAACCCGCTTCGCGAACAAATCCTGAAAAACCTGACGCTGCATTTTATCCCCATGTTGAACCCTGACGGTGCAGAACGATTTACGCGGCGCAATGTGCAGGATATCGATATTAACCGGGATGCTTTGCGCCTGGCTACACCGGAAGGGCAGCTGCTTAAGCGTATGCGCGACAGCCTTCAGGCCGTGTGGGGGTTCAATTTGCACGACCAAAGCAGGTATTATGCGGCAGGTTCAACCCCCAAAACTGCGGGGATTTCATTTCTCGCACCGGCTTATAATGAAGAAAAAGAAATTAACGAAGTACGGGGCAATGCGATGCGCCTGATCGGGATGATGAACAGGGGCCTGCAGCGATATATTCCCGGGCAGGTAGCGCGCTACGACGATACCTTCGAGCCCAGGGCCTTTGGCGACAATATCCAGAAATGGGGGACGAGTGCGATTTTGATCGAATCGGGTGGCCTGCCTGGCGATCCTGAAAAACAGGAACTCCGCCGCCTCAACTTCGTGATTATCCTGGCTGCCCTGGAAGGTATCGCACAGAATATCCACCAAGAGTACGATTTTTCAATGTACGAGGCGCTGCCGTTTAACCTGAGCAATGCCTTTCATGACCTTATCGTGCGGGAAGTGGAGATGGAACGCAATGGCAAACCCTATGTTGTGGATCTCGCCTTTCGCAGGGAAGAAACGCCTATCGAAAATTTCCGGCACTACTATTACCGGGGCAGTATCTCGGAAGTCGGGGACCTTTCTACGATGTATGGCTATAACGAGCTGATGGCCAAGGGATACCGTGCAGTTCCGGGAAAAGTACACGATACCGTTCTGGAAAATATTGAGGCATTGACCAGCCTTGATCTTCCTGCCCTCTTGAAATCCGGGGTTACCGACTTTCCCGTCCGGGTTTCGCGCAATACCCTCGAGCTGAGCAAACTGCCTGTCAAGGTGGTGGCTCCCGGTGAAAAGAACGGCGCAATCCGGCTGGGGGCAAATCCCTCTGTCCTCCTTAAAAAAGGCGATGAGACACATTTTGTAATCGTCAATGGGGGATTGTTCGATCTTCGGCAGGATACGCACCTGATTCATGAGGCGGTAAAAAATGTTTCATCGGGCAAATGAGAGGTCAGCTTTTCGTCCACAAAGCGCTTCTTTGAGGAGGCTGTCTCATAAGTAGTTCCCGCCTTCGGCGGCAGAACATGCTCTTTTGTGTTTGTGTAAAAAGCTTTTTTACGGCGCTTCGCGCCGAATGATGTTTTGAGAGACACGTCATTTTCGAGATTTCGCGAAGCGAAATCTCGAAAATGACGTGTCTCTTAAGAGAATATGTGTTTGTGTAAAAAGCTTTTTCACGGCGCTTCGCGCCGAATTATATTTTGAGAGACGTGGG